>PXDB01000123.1 GCA_003565155.1 Nitriliruptoraceae bacterium
ACGCTACTACGGGCCGGTCCGCCCCTGTGCCTCGCATCGGTACTCGCCCGCTCACGGTGTCCACCGCTTGCGGTTCTCCCTCTCGCGACCTTCCGGCCGCCGTATCGAGACGACAGGTTCTCCTGTTCCCTACCAGCGCCCACGACGAGCTCACGCCACCTATACACCGGACACCACCAGAGCAGCATGCAGGCCACCCCCCGGCTCCGACCACAGCAGGCCGGGTTCCCGGGAGTGCCAATCGCTCCCGGTTTCGGTGCCGTCATCGTCTTTCGATGCGTCAGCAGTGGTTCAACCACGTTCGTCTTCTCGTCGCACACCTGACCCGCGTCCACGGGCCTTCTCCGCAACGCTCACCACCCCGGCTCTTGACCGACGCAGCTTGCGGTGGTTTGGGCTCTCCGCCTGCACGGCGAACCCGGAGGACCTACCTCCATCACTGGCACAGCACGGTTCATGTCAACGACCTTCTACATCGTCACCACTTCCCTTCAGGACACACACTGGCGCGGCCTCTTATGCCGACATCGGCATAACACCCACCATCTCGGCCTCGCCGGGCGCACCGACACCATCTTCGCCGACGACGCCGCGGCCGCGTTCTACGACGGGCTGGTCGACTTCGACGCCCTGGCGGGCGAGTTCCAGATCGCCGCCGACCAGCATGCCACCATCAAGTCACAGGTTGGACGGCTCGAGGAGCGCATCGCCGCGCTGCACGCCGAGCAGTATCCCGACGACGTGCTGCTGAGTGTGCCTGGTGTCGGACCAGTGATCGCGTCGATGCTCCGCGGCTGTGTCGGCAACCTCGATCGGTTCACCAACCTCGCGGCCTTCCAGGCCCATACTGACTCGGTGCTCCGCGAGAGCTCCTCGGGTGGCAGCGAGCGGCGCGGCGAGATATCCAAAGTCGGCCCCTCGATGTTGCGCTGGTCGCTGTATCTCGCTGCCGACACCGCCCGCAAGTGGGACCCGCAACTCGCCGAGCTCTACCGGCGGCTGATGGTCGACCGCGGCCGCCACCACAACCAGGCGCTGTGCGCGGTCGCCTCTCACCTGGTCAGACGGATCTGGGCGGGCATCCGTGAGGACCGGCTCTACCAGTGGCGCGATCTCGACGACCAGCCCATCACCCGCGAGCAGGCACGCGCCATCGCCAACGGGCTCGCGGTCGACCGCGCAACCCGCCACCGGCTCCGACAACAGCGAGGACCGGACGCGTCACACTCGAGGCAGCCCGGAGCTCCCCATGACCACGACCGGCCCTCACCTACCGACCTTACCGAGCAAGCCCTCGAGGTCGCCAGCAGCCCTTGACATCCGTTTCCGCGGCTCAACCGCCGATGTAGGACATCTCGACGCGTTCGCCGGTCAGGCCGCCTTCGGCACGCAGCTCAGATGCGCGGTCGGACCTTGCCAACCAGACGGCGCTGATCGCGTCGCGCAGCTGCTGGTCCGTCGCGCCGTCCCGGATGACGGCGCGCAGATCGTGCCCCTTGGCCGCGAACAGGCAGGTGTAGAGCTCCCCGATCGCCGACAGCCGTGCACGCACGCAGGTCCGGCAGAACGGTCGCGTGACGCTCGCGACGATGCCGACCTCGCCGCCACCGTCGAGGTAGCGGTAGCGTTCCGCGACCTCACTGCGCCCCGCACCGTCCGTAGACGCGCCCTCCGCAGACCCGTCTGCAGTCGCGCCGACCGGCTCGACCGGCCACCGCGCGTTGATGCGCTCGTGGATCTCCGCGGCCGGAACGACGCGTTCCCGGATCCAGCCGTTGGTCGTGCCGACGTCCATGAACTCGATGAACCGCAGCGTCACCCCGGTGTCCCGGGCCCAACCGGCCAGATCCTCGATCTGGTGGTCGTTGACCCCTCGCTGCATCACGCTGTTGACCTTGACCGGTTGCAGGCCCGCGGCGAGCGCGGCATCGACACCGGCCAGCACCGCGTCGACGGACAGCGGGGTGTCCGCGGTCTTGCGGAAGGTCTCGTCGTCGAGTGCGTCGAGGCTGATGGTCACCCGGTCGAGCCCGGCCTCGGCGAGCTGGTCCGCCACCCGCGGCAGCAGGATCCCGTTGGTGGTCAACGCGATGTCCTGCAGCCCTTCGAGCGGCGACAGCAGGGCGATGAGGTCCGGGAGATCCTTGCGCAGCAGCGGCTCGCCACCGGTGAGCCTGAGCTTGGTGACCCCCAGGTCCACGAAGGCGGCGAGGACCCGGGCCAACTCCTCGAAGCTCAGGAGTTCGTGACGCGGCAGGAACGCGTGGTCCGGACCGAACATCTCACGCGGCATGCAGTACGTGCAGCGCAGGTTGCAACGGTCGGTCAACGACACGCGCAGGTCCTCGATCGGCCGTCCGAGACGGTCGAGCAGCTTCCCGCCGGTGTCGTTGGTCTCCATCGCAGGTCAACATACCGCTCCCCAGTAACCTGCGGTGCACGTCCTGGAGGGCGGTGCCGGCGACCTGGACCGCGACCGACACCGACGACCGCGACCGACACCGATGACCCGTCGACCCGGGCCGACGAAGAGGGTGGAGCGATGCAGATCGAGGTGCGGCTGTTCGGCGGGTTGACCGAACATGCCCGAGCGTCCCGGATCACCGTGGACCTCGACGCCCCAGCCAGCGTCGCTGACCTACGCGACGCGATCGCGGCCCAGCATCCCCCGCTCGCTCCGTTGCTCGGCGGGGTCAAGATCGCCATCAACCTCGAGGTAGCTGCTGACGACAGCCCCGTCCCCGCCGACGCCGAGGTGGCGCTCCTCCCCCCGGTCGCGGGGGGCGCGGGCGATCACCCCGACACCGCCGACGTCGCGATCCGGACGGGTCTGGTGGCACCCCCGATCGACGTCGCCGGCGCACTGGCGGACGTGAGCGGTCCGGACATCGGCGGGACCGCGATCTTCCTCGGCACGGTGCGCGACCACGCGCCCGACCTGGACGGTGTGATCGGGCTGGACTACTCCGCCTACCCGGAGATGGCCGAGAAGGTGCTCGCCGACCTGGCCACGGAGATCGCCGCCGAGCACCCCGAGGTCCGGGGGATCGCAC
>PXDB01000058.1 GCA_003565155.1 Nitriliruptoraceae bacterium
CGATCCACCCCGGCTACGGCTTCCTGTCGGAGAACGCGCGCTTCGCCCAGGCCGTCGCGGACGCGGGACTGGCCTTCGTCGGCCCGCAGCCCGAGGTGATCCGGCTGATGGGCGACAAGGCGGCGGCCAAGCGCCACCTCGCTGCTGCTGGGGTGCCGCTGATCCCGGGCACCAGCGACGACGCGTTGGACGACGCGGCGCTCATCGACGCCGCGCAGGAGATCGGCGCGCCGCTGCTGGTCAAGGCGGTTGCCGGAGGCGGCGGCAAGGGCATGCGCACCGTCCACGACCTGGCCGACCTACCCGCCGCACTGGCCGCCGCCCGCCGCGAAGCGCAGGCCGCGTTCGGTGACGACCGCGTCATGCTCGAACGACTGGTCGCCGAACCGCGCCACATCGAGGTGCAGGTGCTCGGCGACACCCACGGCCACGTGGTGCACCTGCTGGAGCGCGAGTGCTCGATCCAGCGGCGCCACCAGAAGGTCGTCGAGGAGTGCCCCTCCCCCGCCGTCGACCCCACACTGCGTGAACGGCTGGGCGATGCGGCCGTGACTGCGGCCCGGTCGGTCGACTACCACGGCGCCGGCACGATCGAGTTCCTGCTGGACGCGGCGACCCTCGACGACCCCGAACCGACCTTCGCGTTCCTCGAGATGAACACGCGCCTGCAGGTCGAGCACCCGGTCACCGAACTGGTCACGGGCCTGGACCTCGTCGAGCAGCAGCTGCGGGTGGCGGCCGGTGAGCCGCTGGCGTTCACCCAGGACGACGTCACGATGGACGGCCACGCGATCGAGGTCCGCCTCTACGCCGAGGACCCCGTCACCCACCTCCCCCAGACCGGCCCGGTCGCGGACCTGGTGTGGCCGGACAGGCCGGACGTGCGGATCGACGCCGGCATCGAGGCCGGCAGCGACGTCAGCTCCCACTACGACCCGATGCTCGCCAAGCTGTGCGTCCATGCCCCCGACCGCAACGCCGCCTGCGACGCGCTGATCGATGCGCTGGACGCCACGTGCGTGCTCGGGGTCACCACCAACCTCGAGCTGCTGCGCGCCGTCGCCGCCCACCCCGTCTTCCGCGACGGCACGATCACCACCGGCTTCCTGCCCGACCACCTCGGCGACTGGCAACCCCCCAAGATCGACCTCGAGGTAGTGGTCCATGCCGTTGGCGCCCTGGCTCGCACCTGGGCACGCGCCACCCGGGACGGCCACACGGCGTCGGCTCCGTTCGCGACCCTTGGTCCCTTCCGTCCGGGCGGGGTCGGCGGCACCCCCGTGCAGCTCACCGACCGCGACGAGGAGCCGTGGCTGTCGCACGTGCGGGCCGACGGTGACGGCGGCCTGACGATCGCCAGCGGCGACCACCTCCATCACGTCCCGGGCGACGGACCTGCCGACACCACGGTGCGGACCTGGGTGGCCCCGGATCGGCGGGCCGTCTGGACGCACCGTCCCGGGCTGACCCGCCGGCTGGAGGTCGTACCGGCGGTGCGGCACGGCGACGTCGCCGCGGTCGGTGGGGCCGCCGCATTCACCGCGCCGATGCCCGGGTCGGTGCTGGAGGTCGCGGTGGACGCAGGCGCCGAGGTCACTGCCGGCACCACCCTGGTGGTCGTGGAAGCGATGAAGATGGAGCATCCGGTCAAGGCCCCCACCGACGGGGTGGTGACCGACGTCCACGTGCGCACCGGCGACCGGGTCGATGCCGGCAGCCCACTGGTGTCCTTCGAGGCGGTCGGGGTCTCCTTCGAGGCGGCGGGCTCGTGATCCTCCCGGCTGAGGTCACGATCGTCGAGGTCGGTCCCCGCGACGGCCTGCAGAACGAGGCCGGCGTGGTCCCGACCGCGCTCAAGGTCGGGTTCATCGACCGGCTCGCCCGCACCGGATTGTCCGTGGTCGAGGCGACCTCCTTCGTCTCACCGACGTGGGTGCCGCAGCTCGCGGACGCCGCCGAGGTCCTCGCCGCCATCGACCCCGTCGATGGCGTCCGCTACCCGGTACTCGTGCCCAACGAGAAGGGCCTGGACCGCGCGCTGGAGGCTGGTGTGCAGGAGATCGCGGTGTTCGGGGCCGCGTCCGAGGCCTTCAGCGAACGCAACCTCGGCCGCGACATCGATGCGAGCCTCGAGATGTTCGCCCCCGTTGTCCGACGCGCCGGCGAGGCCGGGTTGCGGGTCCGCGGCTACGTGTCGATGGTGTGCGGGTGCCCGTACCAGGGCGACGTACCGATCGACGACGTCCGTGCGGTCACGACCGCGCTGTTCGACCTGGGCTGCGACGAGGTGTCGCTCGGCGACACGATCGGGGTCGGGACGCCCGAACAGGTCAACGCGCTGATCCAGGCGTTGGCGGCGGACATCGACCTGGACCGCACCGCGGTGCACCTGCACGACACCTACGGGCAGGGCCTGGCCAACTGCTTCGCCGCGTTCGACGCCGGGATCACGATCGCCGACACGTCTGCCGGAGGGCTCGGCGGCTGCCCCTACGCCAAGGGAGCGACGGGCAACCTCGCCACCGAGGACCTCGTCTACGCGCTGCACGGCTCGGGCGTGACCACCGGGGTGGACCTCGAGGCGCTGCTGGACACCACCGCGTGGATGGCCGAGCAGCTCGGACGTCCCCCGGTGTCGCTGGCCGCCCGTGCACTGCTCACCCGTCGCGAGGACGCGTAGAGGTCGCGCGAGAGGCAGCTTGGGTCGTGCGATGACCGCGCCTCGTTGACGCCGGTGGCTCCCATGTGCTCGGCTGACAGCGCCGACGTCGCGGAGACGTCGGTGGACAACCGAAAGTCACGCAGCAGGGGAAGTCCGGTCGGAATCCGGCGCTGACCCGCAACCGTAGGCCACCCACGGGATCGTCTTCGTGCCAGGTGGTGAGTCGGGATACCTGCGACGTGGCGAGCGGCTCCATCCACCGCCGAGGTCTGCGGGGCGGAGTCCGGACGGCACCTCGTCCGAACCTCTGCC
>PXDB01000048.1 GCA_003565155.1 Nitriliruptoraceae bacterium
GGTCCCGTGGGAGCGGCCGCCGCCGCTGACGTCGGCTCGCGTGGCGTTCGCTCCTCGGACGGGCCCCGCCGCCGCACCCGGCGCTCAGCCCTCGCGCCGACCGTCGGGGAAGCTGGTGCCCTTCACCGCGCCGGGCGCGCCGGTCGCGAAGTCGTTCTCGAGGTAGGTGAGGACCTCCTCGGTGGTCAGCACCTTGCTGACGGTGCCGTTGGCGACCTCCAGCGCCGTCTCGTGCAGCGCGGTGGCCGTGGCCACGGCATCGCGCACCACCACGACGTCGTAGCCGCGGGAGTTGGCGGCGTAGGCGGTGCTCAGCACGCACTCATCGGTCCAGAGCCCGACGATGACGACGGTGTCGATGTGGAGGGCCTTCAGCTTCTCATCGAGGTAGGAGCGCCCCTGCTCGTCGAAGGTCCAGAACATGTCGAGGTGCTTGCCGAGGTAGAACCACCCTTCGTCGCGCTCCTCCTGGGTCGGTGCGATCTCCTCGAGCGGCTCGAGTCCGGCGGCACCGGTGAACACGTAGGCGGCGTTCTCCGGCTGTTCCGGCCGGAGGCCCCTGGGCCCGTACCACCGGTCCATGGCATTGGAGATGCCGTCATCGAACATCCGACTCCACGCGCTCCAGGCGATCGCCACGCCGTCGCTGCCCGACCTGGCCACCCGGAAGGCCTCCACGAGCCGCTCGACGTTCGGCAGGATCTCGCCGGCGTAGGGGCGGTACTCCTCCTGGCAGTCGTCGACGAGCAGGGCGATGCGCCGCGGCCGGTCGGCCAGGTCCCACGCGGCCCAGAAGCGGATCGGCTGACCGTGGGGCCCGTCGGGGGTGTCGCTGTAGTTGGGCATGGGCTCGGCGGCCAGCGACATGTCCCGGTGGGGGCGCGGCTCGGCGACGGCCTCCTCGAGGGTGCGGAAGGGTGTCTGGTCGTTGGTCATGAGCGCGCCTCTCGGTGCGGGTCGACGGTCGGTGTGCGGAGGACGGCAGGCACTCGCCGGTCCAGGGTCGGGGGCCAGCCGGGCGGTCGGTCCCACGACTCCCCTTCGACGGTGATGGAGGGCTGGACGTGGCCGGTGCCGCGCGGCGACCATGGATTCCTAGCGCTCCACCGCCCGTTCCGCCAGGAGGTTCCCGTGGTCCGCAGCCGTCGTCTCGCGCTGCTGCTGTCGGCGCTGGTCCTGCTGGTCGCCTGCGGCACGGATGAGGCGCCCGCCCCTGAGCCGGCCCCCGACCCCGCGGACGACGTGAGCGACGCGGAGGAGGACAGCGATGGCGCGGAGGGTGCAGAGGACGCGGCACCGACACCGGACGAGCCGGCCGAGGACGCCGCGCCCGCTGACCCGCCAACCGACGACGCCGACACCCACCCTGCGGCGGGCCTCGAGCGGGCGGTGTGGGTGCATCTGTTCGATGCGTCCCTGAAGGACCGTGACTCCCTGGAACGCGTGGTGGAGGAGCTCGAACGGGCCGACGCCACCGCGGTCATCGCGCAGGTCGCCCGCCGCCACGACGCCTACTACCGCTCTGAGGTGCTGCCCGCCACCGCCGACCCCGACCTCGACGCCGGCGTTGACGTGCTCGCGGAGCTGACCGAGTTGGCCCACGAGGCCGGCATCGAGGTGCATGCCTGGTTCTCCATCGCGCCCACCTGGCACGCGGTGTACGACGACCTCCCAGCCCCGGCGGGCTGGCTCCCCGAAGCGCACGGTCGCTCGGCACCGGAGGAGGACCGCTGGGTCTCGCGCGATGTCGACGGCGCGTGGAGCGAGTACCTCGACCCGGGTGTGCCAGAGGTCCACGACCACGTGGCCGCGGTGGTCGCCGAACTCGCCGACAGCACCGAGGTGGACGGCATCCACCTCGACTACGTCCGCTACGCCTCGGAGCGGGAGGGTTACCACCCCACCGCCCTGGAGCGGTTCCGCTCGGAGACCGGCGCCAGCGGGACCCCGGCACCGGACGATGCGGCGTGGTCACGGTGGCGGCGGGAGCAGACCCGCGAGCTGGTCGCCGCGGCGAGGGCGGCGACGGACGCGGCCGAGCGCGACCTCGCCCTCTCCGCGGCGGTGATCGCCTGGGGTGCGGGGCCGGGTGAGCTCGGTGGGTTCGCGGCGACGCGCACGGCCCGTGAGGCACTGCAGGACTGGCCGGGCTGGGTCGAGGAAGGCCTGGTGGACGCCGTCCTGCCGATGGTCTACTTCCGTGACCACGAGCCGGACCAGGCCGCGTGGTTCGAGGACTGGGTCGCCTTCCAGCGGCAGCTGACCGAGGCCTCCGAGACCCGTGTCGTGCCGGGCATCGCCGGCTGGCTGAACGCCCCCGATGCCGTGCTGGACCAGTTGGACACCGCAGCGGAGGCGACCGACGGCGTCGCGCTGTACTCCTACCAGCAGCCAGCCGACGACCCCGACGCGGCCGTCGACGCCGACCGGGTTCGCCCCTTCTGGGAGGAGCTGGCCCACACGGGGTGGGGACGCTCCCGCTGACCACGGTGGTGTGTATCGGCCCGGGAAGGGGACCGTGACGGCTACCCGCCGCGCGTTCCGAAGGTCACCAGTTCCGCGGCCAGGCGCCGGAGCCGCCCGTGGTCCTCGAGCCGGGCGGTGAGGTCGGTGGGCCAGCGTTGACCGCCGTGGTGGGCACCGGCGAGGGCGCCGGCCATGGCCGCGACGGTGTCGGTGTCACCGCCGAGGGAGACCGCCGCGATGATCGTGTCGACAGGGTCAGCGTGGTGCGCCAGGAACACCGCGAGGGCCGCTGGCACCGACTCGATCGCCGCGACCCCGCTGCCGTCGCGTCCGGCGAGGCGGGACAGGGCCGCCGTATCCCGGCCGGCGGCGATGATCGCGGAGAGCCGCGCACGGTGCGCTGCGGTCTGCAGGTGCGGCAGGACGCGCTCGAGCGCCACGGGCAGGCCTGCACCGTCGCCGCCAGCTTCGGTGACCACGACCAGTGCCCCGGCGAGGAGCACCGCCCCGTCGACACCGAGGGGGTGGGCGTGGGTGACCCGGGCCTGGGCAGCAGCAAGCGCTGCGGTCTCTTCCAGGTCCGGGTGGGCAACGATCGCCACCGGTGCGCACCGCATGGCGCCACCGTTGCCGAAGGAGCCGCCGTCGTAGAGCCGCCTCGCCGCCTCCTCGTAGGTGTGGCCGTCGTCGGCCAGCGCGAAGACCTTGGGTGGACCGCCGGCGTAGCCGCGCCACGGCTGGTCGTGGTAGGCGGCGGCGAAGGCGGCGCCGAGGTGCTGCGGGTCGACCGTCCCGCCACAGGCCAGCAGCGACTCCGCCAGCGCGATGGCCATGTGGGTGTCGTCGGTCCAACGCAGCAGGTCGTCCCCGTACAGGACACCCTCCACCTCGGCACGGGAGACGACGCCGCGCCGTCCCTCGAAGGGGGCGCCGAGCGCGTCACCGAGCGCGGTGCCCAGCAGGGCGCCTTCCAGACGGTCGGGAACCTCCACAGTGGTCACCGCGTGCACGCCCTTCCGTCAGCTCCCGAGGCCTCTGACACGTCGCGGGCCCAGCCACTTGAGTCAGTCCGCGAGGCGTTCTCCGGCAGCGGGACCGACCACATCGACCGGCGGCCATGGCCGCTCTCTGCTCCCACGGGACCCTCGCGCAGCGGCGGCGCCGCTAGCGCCAGGACACCGGCACGTCCAAGTGCCGACCGTAACGGAACACGTGGTCGGCTGACCCGGCCGAGAGCTCGTCGCGGAGCAGCCACTGCGGGTTGGCTCCGTCGACTCCTCGGATGACGCCAGGACCATCCTGACCGTCACCGTTCCAGTCACCGACGATCGGTATGTGGATTTCGAGGTGGTCGCCCCAGACGCCCCTGTCGTAGTAGACGAAATTACGGTCGGGGTCGCCAGCCACGGTCGCGTCGCGCAACTGCCACTGCAGCTGACCGTCCGGGTGTCCTTGCACGATCCCGACTGAGTCGAAGCCGTTGCCGTTCCAGTCCCCCACGACCGGCCATGAGGGCGGGAGTTCGCCCGGGTACTGGTCCTGCCCGAACTCCAAGGTCAGGTCGGCCGCTCCACCGCTGACGTCGTTCCGGAGATGCCACACGAAGGTCCCATCCGCCTGGACACGCACGACGCCGGGCGTCTGCTGACCGGTCCCGTTCCAGTCGCCGCAGACCGCGCGGTCGTTCGAGCGGCCATACACGAAGCTGTAGTCCGCTGGCCCGCCACTGCGCGCGTCACGGAGAAGCCAGTGCGGCCTGTCGTCGATCATGCGGATCAGGCCGGGGGTCTGCGTGCCGTCACCGTTCCAATCGCACATCATGTGCTGCCCGTCACCCGTCCGGCCGTAGGTGAAGCCGGCAGTAGCTGCACCTCCAGACAGCGAGTCGCGGAGATGCCAATCGTTGCCGGAGCGCACGATCGCGGGGTTGTCCCCATCTTCAGCGGCGGCTGCGGGGCCGACCCCGAACGCCGCGAGGCCAGCGATCGCTGCGATGGCTAGCAGGCGTTGTCGTCGCATCGGCTTCTCCCAGTCTTCGCAACGCGGACTGACGCTGGCCTCCGAGGGCTCTGCGGTTCGCGCCCGAGAGGGTGGACCGCGAACCGATTAGCATGACAGATGACCGTCCCAGGAGCAACGGTTGTCCGCTCACGCCCGCGGGTGAACCCAGGCATCCTCGCGGGGTGGCCCGCTCCCGCTGGACCGACCACGTCATCGTGGCACGGCCGGTGGCCTTCAGGGGAGCCTTCCCCCCGGTGGCGGGTGTGCCCTGCACTGCGTGCAAGCACCCCCGGCACCTCCTATAGGGACCAACTGATGGGCACCTCGACGGGCATGGCAACGTCCCAGGTGCGTGTCCGCGGTGTTGCCTAACCCGACATCGGTGACGTGGGGCGCGTCATGGCCGGCCTCCTGGAGAAGCCTCGGCACCCGGGGTGAGAGGTTGTCGTCAACCAGCAGCATCATCCCGCAGCGGTCAACGGGATCTCACGATCGCGGGTCGCAGCAGCGTCGTACCGGAGAGCACCCAACACGTCCGCACGCTCGAGCCGGGGATAATCCTCGAGTACCTCGTCGACCGAGCGGCCCGCAGCCCGGGCCCGGGAGAGGACTTCCATCCCGGCGCTACGCTGCCGGCCCTGTCGAGGCATGCGTTGGAGCGGCCAGCAGCACCCGATCGTGGCGGTTCTGGGAGCCGACGTTCCCGGCGACCTTCCCGGCAGACCTGCCCCCGTGGCTGTACCGGGAACGTCGTGACGGTTCGATCTTGGCACCGCAGAGGGCTTGGGCGATCGGGCTGGAAGGCCGTCGACGCCCGGCTGGAAGACCTCGGTCGCCTGATGCGATCCAACTGAGGAGACGTCCCTGCCCCTCAGCCGGTGAGCTACAGATCGGGATGCACGAGGGTGAGCGGGAATTCCTCCGCGATCGCTTGGAAGTCGCTGAGGTTGTTGGTCACGATCGGCACCGGTTCCGGTTGCGCGAGAGCGCAGGCGGCGGTCCACATGTCGTTGACGCCACCGCCTTGGAGGCGACCTGCGAACCGGGCCTGAAGCTCGGCGTAGGACTCGACCACCGCGTCCGTCGCGGTCAACACCAGGTAGTTCTCCCGGAGGACCCGTTCGAGGCTTGCCCTCCGTGCCTCGCCCCACCGTGCCCTGATGGCACCCGCGCGAAGCTCACCGACCGTCGCGAAGGACACCACGAGGAGATGGCTGTCCACCAGCTCTCGGAACGCGCGGTGCGGATCCTTGCGCAGGTACATGAAGGAGAAGGCGTCGGTGTCGACGCAGAGCGGCCCCTCCGGGACGTCCCCAGGAGTCACGGCGTGAGAGCCGCGAGGAAGGCGTCCGCTTCCTCGTCGGTCAGCGCGTCATCTCCCAGCCCTGTGTCGGACGTGACGGCGCGCACGGCGTGCTGTGCGCGCAGCTCGTCGATCGTCAGATCCTGCCAGAACTCGCCTGGTTCGAGGTGCATCGCCAACTGCTCCGCTCGAGTGATGGTCCGGAGCTCCACCCTGATGGCACGGGAGGTCTGCGGGTCGTAGCTGATCTGCCCCACGAGCTCGGCTGGAGCTCGTAGAGCTTCCTGGATGTCGTCGGCCTGGACCTCATCGAACTCAACCGCGACGCTTCCGCCGTCGCTGCTGCGCAGGCGGGCCGCGAACTTCTCGAAGTCGGCCTCGACGAGGACGCCGACCAGTGTGTCCGGACGTTCAGGGACCGGTGTCGCGGTCGCAACTCGGTGGAGCCGTTCGCGTGCCGGCCCATCGATCGTGACCTGCTGAGCAAGACCGTCGATGTCAGTCCCGAAGGTGACGCCGTCGTAGCGCCGCCCCACACCGATGCTGTCAGCGAGCTTCACGAGCTCGGCCGCGATGTCGGCATCGTCGCTCTCGCCCGAAGCCGTGCGCAGCGTCGACAGCAGTCCGAGTTCGCCGAGCGTGCTCGCGTCGACCTCGAGGGTGTCCAGTGCCGGCTCGACGGTCGGTAGCTCGAGGACGCCGACGACGCTGCCGGACTCGATACCGACGAGCTGGAACCGCACCGACGTCTCGATCAGCTTCCCCCAGCGCCCGGTCGGCCGGACCTGTCGACCGAGGACTGCGCCAGCACCTCGGGCGACGGCTCGCTCGACCCCGAGGAGCAGCTTGGCCACGTCGGACGCCGACACGCTGCCGAGCTCGGCCGCGGTGCCGGTCAGCCGCACACGCAGGACTACACCCATGAGCTCATCATCCCCCTCGGCTGTGACGTCAGCCTACGCCTGTCGAACGCCGGCGCGCTCCGGGTCATCCAGGACGTTGCTTGGGCGCAGGAACACCTTCCGTCCATGCGTTCCCAGCGTGCACGTAGCTCGGCGCTACACGTTGACACGCCAGCGGCTGCGCTCCTGTCGGCGCGCCGACCGCTTGATCGACCACGCAACGGCGAGCCCCACCAACGCGCTCATGAGCACGGCAGACGCCTGCGCGATCGACTCGCCGTCGATGAGCTGCATCCCGGCGAAGCCGATCAGGAAGAGGACCGTCGCCAGCGTCGGCCAGATCAGCGTGTCCTCCCGGAAGTCCGGCGACAAGGTCGAGACGATGTCGCTCCCGAGCAGCAGCAGCAGTGCCCCCATGACGTAGTACGCCTCGCCCGAAGGCGTCAGCCACCCGCTGACCGCCAGCGCGCCGCACCACCCGGCGAGCGCGACCCCCAAGCCCGCAACGGCGCCTCGAGCACGGCCCGTCCAGAGGCCATGACCGACGCCGACGAGCAGCACGAGCCCTGCGGCCGAGGCCGCGGTGGGCTCACCGACCGCGCCGGCCGTCAGCGCATCACGCACGACCAAGCCGACGAGGACGAGTGAGCGATGCGGGCAACCGGCTGCGCAGCAGGCGGACGGGTGACTGCCCGCCGGGATCGTCGATCGACGGTGAGCGAGCGACACCAACCCAGGAGTCGCATCCCATGTCGCTCGAACTGCTCGAACTGCTCGACGAGGTCGGCCGCGAGCTCGTCATCACCCTCTACCACCGCGAGGACCCCAGCGGGCTGTTCCTGGCGCCGCAGGAGGTGCTCGAGGTGACCACCACCCTGCTCGCCAGCCAGCGCGCCCCGTCACCGAAGCAGGCGCTGTCGCTGGTCACCTCCCACTGGGACGGGATCAACGTCTTCGCCCCGGCGACCCACCAGCGCCTCGGCAACGTCCTCGCCGGGTTCACCACACGTCTGGACCGCCTGGCCGTCACGGATGTCGGCCCGGCTGCCGTCACACCGACCGTGTGCGAGGACTTCCTCCACGCACCAGTCGCCGGCGGCGGGGCCAGCCACGCCAGCATCGCCACGATGCACCTGCGCCGCGCTGCGCTACGGCGATGTTCACCTCGCTCCGCGCGCTCATGATCCGCACCGACGACCCCACGCTCGACCTCTGCCTGCCACCACGCGTCGACGACGGGACCCGTCCCGTCACCTCTGACGAACGCGACCTGCTCCGCCTGGCAAGCGTCACCCGCGGCTGGGACGCCTCGCTGAAGCCGACCGCCGTCGCGCTGACCGAAGGTGGAGCATGGCCCGGCGAGAACGCCGCCCTCAGGATCATCGATCTGTTGAACCGTCCGTCCAACGACCTGCTCCAGGTTCGCATCGCCGGGTGCGGCCGGCGCCGGGACCGACACCTGACGCTGACCGAGTGGGGCAGCACCGTGGTTCGAACCCGCGCCCACACCATGCTCGAGCAGGGCGCCCGGAGCGAGGCGCGGTTGACCTACGGCGGGGAACGCGGCCCCGCGCGCGCCGGGTCGTCGGTCGGCATGGCGCTGCGGAGCGTCTTCACGCGGGCCGGGCTCGGCGCCGAGTCCGACCTGGCGCCGAAGTCGCTGGTGCTGCGCGCCGCGCTCGACCGCTGGGATCCGGAGCGGCAGAACATCGCCGAGGTCGCCAACCTCCTCGGGGTTGGTCTCGACCGGGCTGCGTCCGCCGTCAGCTACCAGTGGGTCGACACGGTCGACTGGAACGAGATGGCTGGCGAGGTGGCGGGCGAGGTGGCGGGCGAGGTGGCGGGCGAGGTGGCGCCGTGAGCTACACGACCCACGACCTCGTCGTCGCGACGGCGACCTCGCCGCTGTTCGCCCAGCTCGCAGCGCAGCTGCCGGCCCAGAACGGCTGGGGCCGGCCGCGCCACCACGAGTCCGACCTCACGGCTCTGGTCTACAGCGCCTGCCGTCGGCTGTTCCGCTCGTACCGCCGCCTGGATCGTGAGCTCGCCCAGCAGTAGCCGTCGCTGCGTGCGGCCTGCCTGGCGGAGGGGGTCGACCTCGGGGAGAAGCCGATGACCTACCACCGGTGGGAGGGTGCCCGTGACCGTGCCCTTGGCCACCTCGACGAGGTCCGCACGTCCTTCACCGTCGCCTCGCTCGAGCTGGCGAAGGCGCTGGGCAAGCTCGAACCGTCGGCCGGGAGCATCAGCCGCCCTCATCGGAGCCAGGTGGTGTACGGCGACGGCACGCACCTGCGCGGCAAGTTCCGTGCCCACCACGGTGAGTGGGAGGACCCGGTGCTCAGCACCTGCACCGCAGAGTTCGACCTCACCCGGTCGGCCAGGACGCCGACGCGGCTGCTGGTCAAGGAGGGCGAGCGGTGAGTGGCCTACCACCCGGAGAGCCGAAGACGGCTGGGGCTGGCACGGATCGACGAGGACGCGCACGTCGTCGACAAGTACAAGACCTTCGTCGAGCGTGGCAGTGACCGGGCCGCACGCGCCCGGGGGCACGGCCTGGTGATGTGGCACGTGCGGGGCGATCAGCCGCACTCGCGCATCACGCTGGCGATCGGCCTGCAGGAAGGAGGTCAGGAGGCCGACGCGGCGCTGAGGGAGTTGCTACAACTCAGGGAGCTCGCTGGCGACGGCCTGCGTGGGTTCGCCTACCACATGGCGATGCGCAGCAAGCGCGTGGAACCCGCCCTGCGCGCTGGGCTGCTCCCGTTCGTCAAGGTCGTCGCCGCGAGCGACGACGGCGAGACACGCACCCCGTTCGAGGATCCCATCGGCGTCGTCGGGCACAAGAGCGTCGACCACGCCGGCTGCCGGCACCAACTGCTCGCCGTCGACGGCGCCGTCCGCGAGTCCGTGCTGGACGGGCAGGGCGAGCTCGTCCTGGCCAACGACGAGGCAGCGCTGGAGGTCACGCAGATCAAGCGGACCGTCAGCAAGTCCGGCCAGCACACGTTCAGCGTCGGCGTCCGGGTCACCTGCCGTCGCGAGCCGTTCGTGCACTGGCTGACGCTGCCGGCACCACGGCAGGGCAAGCGCCACACCCTGAAGGTCAACCTCGACAAGCTGCGCCCGTACCACGCGGGCCACCCGGTGTTCCGCGACCTGTACCGGGTCCGCAACGATGCCGAGGCCGCCAACGCCGAGCACAAGAAGCACCTGCTCGATACGCGGGCGTCGCAGGTCGGTGCCGACCGCAACCTGCTCGACGCGATCCTGTTCTTCGCCGGGCAGAACGCCCTGAACGCCCGGCGGTTCGCGTCGGCAACGGATCTCGCTGCCTGAGCTGACCTTCTCCGCCCGACGTCGACCCCGGCCGCGCCGGGGTCGACATGTACCCGGCCGCAGCCCGGGCCCGGGAGAGGTCTTCCACCCCGGCGCTACGCTGCCGGACCTGTCGAGGCATGCGTCGGAGCGGCCAGCAGCACCCGATCGTGGCGGTTCTGCGAGCCGACGTTCCCGGCGACCTTCCCGGCAGACCCGCCCCCGTAGCTCAGGGGATAGAGCAACGGTTTCCTAAACCGTGTGTCGCAGGTTCGAATCCTGCCGGGGGCGCGGAGCATCCCCTCCTCCGCACCGTCACGAACCCTCGTCGCCACCTCCTGTAACCGCCCCACTCCAGAGGCCCCGATCGTGCGTACCTGGCCCATCTCCCGTTGGATCGCCACCCTCCTGGTCGCGGCTGGGGTCGCGGTCGCGCTCGGCGTGCCGACCGGTATGGTGCCCAACCCGGTCGTCTCACTCAGCGAACCACCGCCGGTCTGGAGCCTGCCGAGCCTCGCGGTGATCAGCCTGCTGAGCGGCGCCCTGATCGCGACCTACCTCACCTCCCCCGTAGCCGGGCGCACCCCGGACCGGGGACGCAAGGCCGGCTTGACCGCAGCCGCCGGGGTCTACGTCACGATCTGCCCTACCTGCACCCTGCTCGCTGCCACCGCGCTGGGCACCGGCAGCGTGGTGACCTGGTTACAACCGGCCCAGCCGTTGTTCGCACTCGCCGCCATCGGGCTGCTCGCCTTCGCCCTGCGACGTCGTCTCCGCACGGAGGGCAACTGCCGGGTCCCTGTGCACAGCGGGAACACCGACGCCTGACGCTGCGTTGTCCACCTGGATGACGATGAGCTGCTGCGATGCGCGCCTACCCTTCCCGGGGCCGATCGCACCCACGCGGTGAGGAGTACCCGTGCGCACCTGGACCGCCCGTCGGTGGTTGGCTGCCGCCGCCGCAAGCCTCGGCGCCTACCTGCTGCTGGCGTTCCCTACGGCCATGATCCCCAACCCCATCTTCGGTCGGGACATCGAGGCGCCCGCCTGGAGCTACTGGGCGCTGGCCGTCACCGCGCTGCTCAGCGGGCTCCTGCTGGCGACCTACGTCCGCGACGGTGACGCCGAGGAGGTCGCCGCCGAGGACGCGAAACGGTTCACCGTCGGCGGCCTGCTCGCCTTCTTCGCCATCGGCTGCCCCACCTGCAACAAGCTGGTGCTGCTCGCGCTCGGCACCAGCGGGGCGATCACCTGGTTCGAGCCGGTGCAGCCCTTCCTCGCCGTCGCCGGCATCGGCATCCTCGGTTACGCACTGCGCCGCCGACTCCAGACGGAAGCCAGCTGCGAGGTCCCGACGGCCAGCGTGTAGCACCCTTGGTGCGGCCTCAGGATCGGCACGCCTCCAGCAGCGACGCGGCGTGCCACGTCGAAGCGCGTTGCCGATCAGGCCTCGACTCCCAGGCCGAGCGGAGCACCGCATCGGCGATCTCCGCGTCAAGCGACGCGTCGCCGGTGGGGACGAGGTCCGGGGCTGCAGCCGCGACGATGTCGACCACATCATCCAGCCACAGACAGAACAGTTCCGGGCGATCCACCAGGTCGAGGAGGGCGCCGTCGGCGTCGTCGCCGGCCCCGTCGAAGGTCTTGAGCTCGTCGATGGAGATCGGGAGCTCGAGGACCATCACCTCGTAGTAGCGGTCGTCCGCAGCCAAGTGCGGCCCCTCTGCCGCAGCGGGTGACGCCACCGGCTGACCAGGACCGCTGCACGCAACTGGCAGTAGGCCAACAGCTGCCCCACGGGTGGGCTGTGATCGCCGGTGTGCTCGGCGACGACCAGCCGCAGCGCCTCGCTGATGCCCATCCCCTCCTTCTCCAGCCCGAGATCGTCCCAGCCCGGTAGCGCTGCGGCCTGCCCTGCCACCTCGTCACGCCAACGGCAGGCCGAGACCGGATCCTGGACGTAGGTGGCGGAGTCCGCGTCCAGCGCGCCCGGCGGCGGCGGTGGAAGCTGCGTACGTGCCGCCTCCTCCCATGCGGACCGCGCCTCGGCCTCCTCCGGTGTCAGGCCGGGGAGCACACCCTGCTGATGGTCCTCATCGGACGGCCCATCCGCATCGGAAGCCTGCCCCACCGCCGGCGCGTCAGCGACCGACGGGCCCGGGGGGGCGTCCGGCAACGCCTGCCCGACGCCCACGACCGCCAGGACCACCACCATCACCGCGGCGCCGAGGACACCGGATCGTCGCACCTGGAGCTGACGACCACGGCGCACGATCCTCTCCTGGTCCGGCCGGCAGTCGTCGGCCGCCACCGTGTGCAGTAGCGCCTTCAGATCATCGGCCATCTCCGCTCCCTTCCCCGACCCGGGCTTCCTCGTGTTCCAGTTGCGCCCGCAGCGCTGCCGAGGCTCGTTGGGTCAGCGATGTCACGCTGGTCTCGCTGCGATCCATCACCGCCGCCACCTCGGAGATGGGCATCTCCAGCGCTTACCGCAGCACCAGCACGGTGCGGTGTGCCGCCGACAGCTGCTGGAGGGCGTCACGGACGGCGACCACGGCGGCGCTGTCCGGATCACGGGTCGTGGTCGGCGTGTGGCGCGCGACGCGCTGCTCTGCTCGCCGGCGTGCCTGGCGACGTCGGAACCGCGAGGTCGCGAGGTTGATCGCGACACGCCGGACCCAACCTCCAGGTGCCTCCATCCGGCGTACCCGCTTCCAGTCACGGTAGGCGCGGGCGAAGGCCTCGGAGGTCACTTCCTCAGCCACTGCCCGATCGCCGCACCACACGCTCAGCGCACCCGCGATGCGCGGGTACTCATCTGCGCAGAAGGCGGTGAACTCCCCGTCTGCCTCCGACACCCCCAGCTCCTCGTGACCTCGTGGCTCGCAGTGGTCGCCGCTCGCCCTCCTTCCGGGCCCGGCGCGTCGCGCAGTGCCAC
>PXDB01000084.1 GCA_003565155.1 Nitriliruptoraceae bacterium
GGCTCGACGCCGAGCCACACCACCTCGCCGGCGGCGATCAGCTGATCGAGGTCACCGCCCCGGTAGCCCTCGAGGCGCGCCGGGAGGACGTCCGCTTCCAGGACGCTGGCAGGGATCGGTACGCCCTGCAGTTGCCCGACGGTCTCCAGCAGTGCCTCGAGGCCGCGGCGACGTGTCCCGGTGGCGCGGCGCACCTGGTGCCAGGCGGGAAGGAAGCGACCGAGAGCGGCGGTGTCGACGGGCTCCACCTCGGCGCGCAGGGCCGCCAGAGAGCGGCGCTTGAGGCGGCGGAGTACCTCGGCGTCGACCCACTCCCGGCCGGAACCGTCGGGGCGGAAGGCCCCCTCGATGACGCGGTCCTGGCGGTCCAGCCAGCGCAGGGTCGACACCACCCGTGGCGTCGGGACGCCCAGGCGCTGCGCGCACGCGCGCTCCGCGAAGGGCCCGTGGGTGCGGGCGTAGCGCGCGACGAGGTCGGCGAGGGGGTCCTCGACGGGGTCGGTGAAGGCCGCCGGCAACCCGGGCGGCAGGGCCACGCCCACGGCATCCCGAAGCCGCGCGGCGTCCTCCGCCGCGGCGATGCGCGGGTGGTCGCTCACGCGCACCTCGATGGCCCGTCGTTCGGTCACCAGCTGGTCGATCCAGCCCAGTGTGGTCGCCGTCGGCGCCCGCGACCGGGCGGCCAGCTCGTCGCGGTCGAGGGGACCGAGTTCGCGGAGCACGTCATGGAGTTCGTCAGCGTCGCGGGCCCGCCGGTCGAGTCCGCTGTGGGCGGGCGCGCTCTGGGCTGGTGTGGTCCGGTCCGGTGCGGACCCGTGCTGTTCGGCGTGGCCGACGCGGGCGTCATCGGCGTTCCCGGCCGCGCTGTTTACGTCGCCATCGGCGTTCCCGGCCGCGCTGGTGATCACGTCGTCATCGGCGTTCCCGGCCGCGCCGTTGACGACGTCCTGCCCCTCCGGCCCGAGGCGTTGGAGCTCCCGCTCCAGGGTCGCCAACACCTGCGCGTCGAGGAGGTCGCGGAGCTCATCGCCGCCGAGCAGCTCCCGCAGCAGGTCCCGGTCCAGCGCCAGCGCCTGCGCCCGCCGCTCCGCCAGCGGCGCGTCGTACTCGTACATGTACTGCCCGACCCAGCCGAACAGCAGCGACTGGGCGAAGGGCGACGCCGAGGTGGTCTCGATCGGCACCAGCCGCACCCGTCGGGCGTGCAGGTCGCGCAGCAGGGCCTCGAGGCCGGGCAGGTCGAAGACGTCCTGCAGGGCCTCGCGGGTGGCTTCCAGCAGCAGCGGGAAGCTCGGGTAGCGGCTGGCCACCTGGAGCAGGTCGGCGGCGCGCTGGCGCTGCTGCCAGAGGGCGGTGCGCTTGCCCGGCATCCTCTTGGGCAGCAGCAACGCGCGGCCTGCCGCCTCCCGGAACAGGGTGGTGAACAGCGCGGTGCCGGCGAGCTGGTCAACGACCAGGTCGCGGATCTCCTCGGCGGCGGGGAGCAGGTCGGTGGTCAGGGTGGCGTCGTCGAGGTGGTGCGGGGATGCCGCCACCTCGATGTCGCCGCCGTTGCCGGCAGAGGTGCCATCGCCGGTGCCCCCCGCCGCGTCGTCGACCGCGCCGGTGCCTCCCTTCGGGCCGTCGACCGGGCCGGTGACCCCCTTCGGGCCGTCGACCGGGCCGGTGCCCCCCGTCGCGTCGTCGACCGCGCCCGCGGCCCCCCACGCACCCGGTGCCCAGCCGTCGGCGTCCCACCCGCCACCCCCCGGTATGCCGAAGGTCGCCGTGGTGTCGGGGAGGCGGACCACGATCCCGTCGTCGGCCCACAGCACCTCGGGGTCGTAGCCGGCCGTGGTCAGCCGCCGCTCGACGGCCATCGCCCAGGGGGCGTGGACCTGGGCGCCGAAGGGCGACAGCAGGCACACCCGCCAGTCGCCCAGCTCGTCCCGGAACCGCTCGACCACGATGGTGCGGTCGTCGGGCAGGACGCCGGTGGCCTCCCGCTGCTCCTCGAGGTAGGCGACGAGGTTGTCGGCCGCCCACGCGTCGAGGTCGTGCTCGCGCTGCAGCCGTGTGAGCTCCGCGTCACGGTCCTCGGCGGAACGGGTGCTGACCTCACGGTGGAACGCCCCGATGGCCCTGCCGAGCTCCAGCGGGCGGCCGGGACCATCGCCGTGCCAGAACGGCAACTTGCCGGGTTCGCCCGGGGCAGGGGAGACCACCACGCGCTCGTAGGTGATGTCCTCGATGCGCCAGGTGGAGGCGCCGAGCACGAAGGTCTCGCCCGGGCGGGACTCGTGGACCATCTCCTCGTCGAGCTCGCCGACCCGGGTGCCGTCGGCCAGGAACACCCCGAACAGCCCGCGGTCGGGGATGGTGCCGGGGTTGGTGACCGCCAGACGCTGGGCGCCGCGGCGGGCCCGCACGGTGCCCTCGGTGCGGTCCCACACCACACGGGCGCGCAGCTCAGCGAACTCCGCGGACGGGTACCGCCCGCTCAGCAGGTCGAGGACGCCGTGGAGCACCTCGTCGGCCAGTTCGTGGAAGGGTGCGGCGCGCCGGATCGTGGTGGCGAGGTCCTCGACCGTCCAGGTCTCCAGCGCGACCATCGCCACGAGGTGCTGCGCCAGGACGTCGAGGGGGTTGCGGGGGTAGCGGGTCGCCTCGATGGCGCCGTCGTGCATCCGCCGCGCGACGACCGCGGTCTCCACCAGGTCGCCGCGGAACTTGGGGATGAGCACCCCACGGGAGGGCTGGCCGACCTGGTGGCCGGCGCGGCCGATGCGCTGCAGGCCGCGGCTGACCGCACCGGGGGAGGCCACCTGGACGACCAGGTCCACCGCACCCATGTCGATGCCGAGTTCCAGGCTCGAGGTGGCGACCAGCCCGCGCAGCTGGCCGGACTTCAGCTCGTCCTCGATCTGCAGGCGGCGTTCGCGGGACAGCGAGCCGTGGTGCGCCTTGACGAGCTCCGGCGGCGGCTCGTTGGTGGCCTCCTCGAGGGCCTGTTGGAGGTCCTCGCCCTCCAGGCCCTGTGCACGCAGCGCGGCCTCGTGCTGCTGCTCGGCGTGGAGCTCGTTGAGCTTGGCGGCGAGGCGTTCGGCGAGGCGCCGGGCGTTGACGAAGATCAGCGTGGAGCGGTGGGCCTTCACCAACTCCAGCAGCCGTGGGTGCACGGCCGGCCAGATAGAGCGGCGGGTCGGTCCGCCCGCGGCGGGTCCACCGGCCAGCTCCAGGTCCGTGCCCCGCTCGACGGGCTGGCCGAGATCGGCCATGTCCTCCACGGGGACGACGATCTCGAGCTCCATCGTCTTGGAGATGCCGGCGTCGACGATCTCCACCGGCCGAGGCGCCCCCGCGTCGTCGTAGCCACCCAGGAAGCGGGCGATCTCCTCCAGCGGGCGCTGGGTGGCCGACAGCGCGATGCGTTGCGGGGGGCGTGGTGCGGTGTCCGACGCGCGATCGGCCGGCCCCGGCGCGGAGCCGGCGGCGTCATCGACGCCGGCAGACGCAACCGCCACCTCGGCGTCGTCGTCGCCGCTTCCTGCTCCGGTGCTGGGGTCAGCCACCTCGGCGTCGTCCTCGCTTCCTGCTCCGGTGGTGGGGCCAGCCACCTCGTCGTCGTCGCCGCTTCCTGCTCCGGTGCTGGGGTCAGCCACCTCTGCGTCGTCCTCGCCTCGTGCTCCTGCACTGGCGCGCTCGCTGCGGTCACCGCAGACCACCTCGTCGAGGCGCTCGAGGCTCAGGGCGAGGTGGCTGCCTCGTTTGGTCGGTGCGAGCGCGTGGATCTCGTCGATGATGACGGTCTCCACCCCCCGCAGCGTGTCGCGGGCCTGGGAGGTCAGCAGCAGGTAGAGCGACTCCGGGGTCGTGATCAGCACGTCGGGCGGGTTGCGCTTCATGCGCTCCCGGTCGCGGCTCGGGGTGTCACCGGTGCGTACGCCCACCTCGGGACGGTGCACCTCGACGCCGAGGCGCTCGCCAGCCAGACGGATGCCCTCCAGCGGCGCCCGCAGGTTGCGGTCCACATCGACCGCGAGCGCACGCAGCGGCGAGATGTAGAGCACGCGGCAGCGTCGGTCCCTGTCCTCCGGCGGCGGCTGTCGCGTGAGCTGGTCGAGGGCCCAGAGGAACGCGGTCAGCGTCTTTCCCGAGCCGGTGGGCGCGAGGATCAGGGTGTGCTCGCCGTCGGCGATGGCCGGCCAGCCCTGCGCCTGTGCGGCGGTGGGCTCGGCGAAGGTGGTGGTGAACCACTCCCGCACGGGGAGCGAGAAGCGGGAGAGCACGGCAGCATCCATCGCGGCGACGGTAGCGCCGGGCCCGGTGGGTCCGGTCCCGTTTGTGTCGCGCTGGGCCGGACGGGTGATGCCCGCCCCGCCGCGCGGGGGCGGCCCGGTCGGGGCTGGGTTGCGGGGCTGGGTTGCGGCCCGGTCGGGGTCAGACTGGGGAAGTTCGGCCCCGTATGTGGGCTGGAACTTCCCCAGTCGACGCCGCGACAACGGACCGCGACGGCCGAGTGGTGGTTGGGCCGGACATCGCTGGGGCCGCTCGCGGGACCTCGAGTGGGGTGCCGGCGCGGACCTCGAGGGGGGTGCCGGTGCGGACCTCGAGTGGGGTGCCGGTGCGGACCTCGAGTGGGGTGCGCCGCGCGCACCTGCAGCGGGGTGTCCGTGGCCGTTGTCCACAACCGCGCGGTGGTCGGGCGTCCGCTGCCGCGTGACCTGGCGCAGACTGCGCCCATGCGCTCGCCATCCGAACCGGAACCCGCCGCCGCTCGCGGGGTCTCGCTCTGCCGCTCGCGGCCTGCAACGGCTCCGGCCGCGATCTCGGTCACGGCCACGGCCGCTGTTCCTGGTCCCACGGTCCCTTCGCAACAGGCTGCGCCGTGACGGCAACGCACCCGGCGACCGTGTGGGGCCAGCTGCAGCGACTCGCGGTGGCGCAGCACGGTGCGTTCGCGATCCGGCAGGCCACCTCGCTCGGGCTCGCTTCGACCACGGTGCACAGACGTATCTGTCATGAGGGGTTCGACCGGCCGTTCCCAGGCGTTGCCGTGCTGCCGGGGATGCCAGCATCCGGGGTGACAGCTGCCTTCGCGGCCGCGCTCTCGGTCGGGCCGGAAGCCGTGGTCACCGGCCGGTCTGCGCTGGCGCACTGCAGCCTGCTGTCGGCCGCTGACCTCAGCCCGCTGCTGGTGCTCGACCACGGCATCCGCCGCGTGGTGCCCGACGGCGTCCGCCTGCGTCGCAGTCGCACCCTCGAGGAGGGGGACTGGACGTACAGCGGTGAGGTGCGGGTGGCCTCACCGGGACGCGCGATCATGGATGGCGCCGCGGTACTGGGTCGTGACAGCCTCAGGCGGCTGCTGATCGATGGGCGGCAGCGGGACCTGCTGTCGGTACAGGAGGTCGTGGACCGCATCGCCGCCACTCCGCAGCTACCCGGTGCACGACGCCTGCTGCTGGCGTGCGAGGACGTGTTGGGGTCCGGTGCGGACTCACCCCTGGTCACCGAGGTGGAGGGGTGGCTGCATCGGGAGGGGCTCAGGTTCGATGTGCCACCCCGGACGGTGCGCACTCCGTCCCGTGTCCTGCACCCGGACATCACCCTGGCCGGCCTGCCGGTCGCGCTCGAGGTGGATGGGTTCGGCTACCACTCGCAGCGTGCGGCGCTCGACCTCGACCAGCGGAAGCACAACGCCTACCTGCTGGCTGGGTGGATCGTGTTGCGCGTCGGTTGGGACCGCCTGCGGTCGGACGCGAGCGGGTTCCTCGCCGAGCTACGTGCAGCGGTCGCGCAGGCAGAGGGTGCGGGCCGCAGCGCCCCGGCAGAGGAGAGGTGATGCACGGTGGCGGGTGGTGCAGCATGAGGCTCGGCGGTTGGTCCGGGGGGCGTGGGTGCTGCGAACCTGACCGAACGTGCAGCAGGCAGGATCGCGCGCGACGGCAGGGACAGGGACAGCGACAGCGAGGTGGTGCGACGCCGCCATGCATCGCCAGCGAGACTGAGTCGGTGGGTCGACACCGGACCACGCACGAGCGGATGAGGAGGGCGACACCATGACCACCACGGCCATCGTGCTGTTCACCCGGGACCTCCGGGTGCACGACAACCCGGCGCTGTGGGCGGCGTGCGAGCGGGCCGACCGGGTCGTGCCGCTGTTCGTCTTCGACCGCGACATCCTCGGCTCGCGCTACGCGGCGCCCAACCGGGTCAGCCAGCTGGTCGACGCCGTTCGAGACCTGCGTACCAACCTCAAGGCCCGTGGCGGGGAGTTGGTGGTACGCCACGGCCACACCCTCGACGAGGTGGAGCGGTTGGCCGTCGAGGTGGAGGCCGATGAGCTCCACCTCGGTGCGGATGTCAGCGCGCACGCCACCCGGCGGGAGTCGGCCCTGCGGGAGCTCGCCCGCGAGAGGCTCGGTGGACGCCTGCAGGTCATCGCCCACGGCGCCTCCGTGACCGTGGTGCACCCCGGCGGGGTCACGCCCAGCGGCGGGGACCACTTCAAGGTGTTCAGCCCCTACTACCGGCGCTGGGCAGAGGCCGCCTGGCGTGAACCGCTGCCGGCACCCAGCACGGTGCCGACGCCGACCACCGTGGCGACCGGACCGATCCCGGCCCTGGCCGAGCTGACGGAGGTCGACCGCCTCTCGCCACAGCTGCCCGCCGGTGGGGAGACCGCCGCGCGGGAACGGGCCGAGTGGTGGTTCCACGGCCCCGAGGACGACGACGGGGTGTCCCCCGTCGATGCCTACGACGACCGTCGCAACCATCTCGGTGTCGACGGCACGTCGAAGCTGTCCCACCACCTCCACCTCGGCACGATCTCCGCGACCAAGCTGGCGCACCGGGTGGACCGTTCCTCGCAGGGGCAGGAGGCGTTCCTGCAGGAACTCTGCTGGCGTGACTTCAACCACCAGATGCTGGCGGCCCGACCCGATCTGGTGCACGACGACATCCGGACGAAGGATGACCGGTGGGTCGACGACGCCGACGCGGTGGCGGCGTGGAAGGCCGGGCGGACCGGCTACCCCGTGGTGGACGCGGCGATGCGCCAGTTGACCACCGAGGGGTGGATGCACAACCGGGCGCGGATGATCGTCGCGTCGTTCCTGACCAAGCACCTCTACGTCGACTGGCGGATCGGCGCGTGGCACTTCATGGACCACCTCGTCGACGGGGACCTCGCCAACAACTTCGGGCAGTGGCAGTGGACGGCGGGTACCGGCACGGACTCGCGTCCGAACCGGATGTTCAACCCGGTGACCCAGTCGCGGCGCTACGACCCGGAGGCGGTCTACCTGCGGCGGTACCTACCCGAGCTCGCCCACCTCGACGACGCCACGATCCACGCGCCGTGGGAGGCTGCGGACACGCTGCTCGGCGACACCGGGGAGTACCCGCCGCCGCTGGTCGACCACCGCGAGGCGCGCGAGCGGTTCCTCGCGGCACGGGGTGCGTAGCCTGGGTGGCCCGAGAGCGTGACGCCCCGCCGAGCGACGTCGCGCCCAGGAGGCCCGCATGCAGCTCACCGGACAGGACGTCGCGATCGTGACGGGCGGCGCATCGGGGCTCGGTGCCGCGGCGGCCCGGGCGCTCCACGATGCGGGTGCCGAGGTGGTGCTCGTGGACCTGCCCACCTCCGCTGGCGACGCAGCGGCCGGGGCGCTCGGTGAGCGGGCCAGCTTCGTGCCCGCCGACGTCACCGACGCCGACGACATCGCCGAGGTGGTCCGCCGGTCCGGGGAGCGCGGTCGCCTCCGCGTCGCCGTCAACTGCGCGGGGGTGGGCTGGGCCTCGCGGGTCCTGACCCGTGACGGGCCCCACGACCTCGAGCTGTTCCGCACGGTGGTCGCCGTCAACCTCATGGGGAGCTTCAACGTCCTACGTCTGGCGGCCGAGGCGATGGCCACGCAGGAGCCGGTCCACGGGGAGCGTGGCGTCATCGTCAACACGGCCTCGATCGCGGCCTACGACGGCCAGGTCGGGCAGGTCGCCTACAGCGCCTCGAAGGGGGGCGTGGTCGGGATGACCCTGCCGGCGGCCCGCGACCTGGCTCGGCACCAGGTCCGGGTGGTGACCATCGCTCCGGGCACCTTCGACACCCCCATGCTGGCGGGGGTGCCCGAGGAGACGCGACAGGCGCTCGCCGAGCAGATCCCGCACCCGCAGCGCCTCGGTGATCCGGCTGAGTACGGGCTGCTCGTCCGGCAGCTGGTGGAGCACCCCTACCTCAACGGCGAGGTGGTGCGGCTCGACGGTGCGCTGCGCATGGGGCCGCGGTGAGCGCGACCACGCCGGTCGCGACCGCCACGGTCACCACGACGGCCACGACCACGACGGCCACGACCACGACGACCACGACGGCCACGACCACGACGGCCACGACCACGACGGCCACCTACGGGTCGCGCCGCCGGTAGGCTCAAGTCCTGCGCACCGGCCGGACCGCCGGCAGCGTCGACCCGGGTGGGAGCCCCCCGGGCTGGGAGTGACATCGTTGGGGGAGCAGACAGCCGGCGGCAGCGACCCGTCACAGCAGCACGCGGTGGAAGCTGCGCAGGATGAGCCGTGGGCGGAACGCCTCAGCTCCCTGGATGCGGCCTTCCTGGAGATGGAGTCGCCGACGCGGCACATGCACGTCGGTGGGCTGTTCCTCTTCGACCCACCGGCCGAGGGCAGCAACTTCAGCTTCTCGCGCTTCCTGGAGCTGGTGGCCTCGCGGCTGCAACACATCCCCCGTTACCGCCAGAAGGTGATCGAACCGGGCCTGGCCCTCGCGGGCGCCACGTGGGTCGACGACGAGGACTTCGACATCTCCTTCCACGTGCGCCACGCGGCCCTGCCCGCCCCCGGAACGACCGCCCAGCTCACCGAGTACGCGACGCGGATCCTGTCCCGACAACTCGACCGCGACAAGCCGCTCTGGGAGCTCTACGTCATCGAAGGCCTCGAGCACGGCCGGGTGGCGCTGCTCGGCAAGACCCACCACGCGATGATCGACGGGTTGTCCGGCATCGATATCGCCACGGTGATGCTCGACCTCACCCCCGATGCGAGTGATGAACTCCCTGCGCCGCCGCCGTGGCGGCCCCGGCCCGCCCCCTCGGAGCTGACCCTGGCTGCCCGCGCGGCCCGCGACTTCGCGGCCAGCCCCGCCCAGGCCGCGGAGTCCTTCGGCCGGCTCCTGCGGACCCCGAGGGTGGCGGCGAGCAAGGTCCTCGATGTCGGCCGTGGCGTGAGCCGGGTGACGCGGGCGAACCTGCTCAGGCCCGCCCCACGGTCCCCGCTGAACGAGCCGCCCGGCCGGCACCGGCGCTTCGCGATCCAGCGGGTACCGCTGGAGGAGGTCAAGGCGGTCAAGGACGCCTTCCACACCACGGTCAACGACGTGATCCTGGCGCTGGTGGCCGACGCCACAGGGCGCTATCTGCGCTCCCGAGGGCACCGCACCGACGGGATGTGGCTCCGGGCGATGGTGCCCGTCAGCACCCGGCAGGCCTCCGAGGCCCACGCGCTCGGCAACCGGGTGGTGGCGGTGTTCGTGGACCTGCCGATGTTCGAGATGGACCCGATCCACCGACTCAGGGTGTGCCACGAGGCGATGAGCGACGTGAAGTCCTCCCACGCCGCGGTCGGTGCCGGGTTCCTGCTGGGCCTCGGCGAGTTCGCGCCACCGACCCTGCACGCGATGGCGGCCCGGGTGGCGGTCAACGCCCGGCTGTTCAACTTCCTGGTGACCAACGTCCCCGGCCCCCAGCTGCCGATCTACTGCCTGGGGTCCCGGCTGCTCGGCGCCTTCCCGTTCACCCCGCTGGCGGCGAACCACAGCTACAGCGTCGGGGTCACCTCGATGGACGGGTGGGTCAACGTCGGCATCACGGCTGACTACGACGCCCTCACCGATATCGACGAGGTGCCGTCGATGCTGCTGGATGCCCTCGCCGAGCTGGTGGCCAGCGCCGCCGCGGTCTCCGAGCGGGCTCGGCGCCTGGAGGACGCCCGGCAGCGCCGCACCGCCGATGCGGAGCCCGACGCCCTCCACCTCGACGAGGGGGGAGCTCCTATCGTCGGTACCGACTCGAGCGGCTGAGCGGAGGCGTCAGTGGCACAGCATCCGCAGCAGGAGCGCATCGAGCTGCGGGTCCGCCGGCTGCGGCCGGACGCGCCCCTGCCACGCTACGCCCACCCGGGTGACGCAGGCCTCGACCTCGCCGCAGCGGAGCCGGTGCGTCTCGCACCGGGGGAGCGCACCGCGGTGCCGACGGGTCTCGCGATGGCCATCCCCGAGGGCTGGGTCGGTCTGGTGCACCCGCGCTCCGGTCTCGCGCGTCGCCACGGGGTCACGGTCACCAACGCGCCCGGCACCATCGACGCCGGCTACCGCGGCGAGGTGAAGGTCCTGCTGGTCAACCTCGGGGCGGAGCTGGTCGAGCTCGCGGCAGGCGACCGCATCGCCCAGCTGCTGTTGCAACGGGTCGGACATGCCATGGTCGTCGAGGTGGAGGACCTCGACGCCACCGCGCGGGGTGACGGCGGCTTCGGGTCGACGGGAAGCGCAGGGCGCGGCTAGCGCCGTCGCCAGGCCAGATGCTCGCTGCGTCCGGCGGTTTGCCGGGCCCCCCACCACGGAGTATCGTCACCGACCGCGCGGATGTAGCTCAGTTGGCTAGAGCGCCACCTTGCCAAGGTGGAGGTCGCGGGTTCGAATCCCGTCATCCGCTCCACAGCCGCCCCGCCGAGACGGGGATCCCTCCTCTCGGGAGGCGTTGCACGAGAGCGGCTCCAACAGTGGCGACACGCTCCGTGCTCGTTGTCGAGGAGCGCTCGTTCCTGCATCTGCGGCGAGCTGCGCTGCACACGCCGGCCGGCAGCAGCGGCCACCGGCACCGCGTGAACGCCGGTGAGCGTCGTCCGAGCCGCTGCTGCACCACCACGGGGCTGCTGTCCCGATGCTGGCGTACGTGCGGTGGAGGTCCTCCAAGGAGCGGATGTACGGGGTCCGGAGCGGCGGGCGATGCCACTCCGCGGTCACGACGAGCCGGGCACGTGCTGGCGATATCGAGCCGATCGAGCGAGACCCACTCAGACGTCGGTCAGGTGCCCGACCGTGGAGTCCTCGCCGCACACCGTCGGCTTGTCGGCGCGCGCGTTCGCGCAGCATCCCACCGCACAGACCTCGCGCCACGGCCCGAGCGGACTCAACGCCTCGCCGGGGTCACCGGCTATCCGTGCCTCGACGAGGTCGGCGATCGCTGCGACGAACGCCTCGTGCACCCCCGGGGTCCGCACCCGGTGCATCCGAACGCCGAGGTCATCGCACGTTTCCTGCGCCTCGTTGTCGAGGTCCCAGATCACCTCGACGTGGTCGCTGACGAACCCGATGGGCACGATCACCACCGCTTCGGCGCCATCCTCGTGGACCTCGCGGATCGCATCGTTGATGTCCGGCTCCAGCCACGGTACGTGGGGGGCACCGGAGCGGGACTGGTAGGTCAGTGACCAGGCCGGCAACGCCAGGCCCTCGGCGGCGACGCCTTCGAGCACCAGCTTCGCGGTCTCGAGGTGCTGCGCGACGTAGGCGCCCCGTTCATCGAACTCGCCCGGAGGCCCCGACGCCGCCGCCATCTCGGTCGGGATCGAGTGGGTCACGAACAGCACGCGGGTGCGCTCCAGCGGGACCTCGTCGTCGGCGAGGGAGCGCAGCGCCGTCACCAGCCGCTCGACGAACGGACCCACGAAGCCGGGGTGGTCGAAGTAGTGGCGGATCTTGTCGAGGTGGAGCTTGCCATCGAGGCCCGACTCCAGCAGTGCCTCGGCGAGGTCCTCGCGGTAGGCCCGGCACCCCGAGTAGGAGGAGTACGCGCTGGTGGCGAAGGTCAGCACCCGCCGGTGACCGTCGGCGTGCAGCTGCTCCAGGGCGGGCTGGAGGAAGGGGTGCCAGAACCGGTTCCCCCAGTAGATCGGCAGGTCGATGCCGCGCCGGTCGAACTCGGCTCGGAGTACGGCGATCAGGTCCCGGTTCTGCTGGTTGATCGGGCTGACCCCGCCGAGTTCGTGGTAGTGGTGCGAGACGTCGATGAGTCGTTCGCGCGGGACGCCGCGACCCCGCGTGACGTTCTCGAGGAACGGCATGACGTCATCGGGACCCTCGGGGCCGCCGAAGGATGCCAGCAGGAACGCGTCGTAGCTCATCGAAGCACCTCCACGGCGCCCGCGGCGTCCACGAGCCGACCCGTGTAGAAGGGGATCTCCTCGCGAACGTGCAGTCGGGCCTTCGTGGCCCGCATGTCGCGCATCATGTCCACGAGGTCGTGCAGTTCGTCCGACTCGAGCGCCAACATCCACTCGTAGTCGTTCAGGGCGAAGGCTGCGACGGTGTTGGGTTGGACGTCGGGGAAACCCCGGCCGGCCATCCCGTGCTCGCGCAGCATGTCCCGACGCTCATCGTCCGGGAGCAGGTACCAGTCGTAGGAGCGCACGAACGGGTAGACGCACAGCCACGTGAGCGGCCGGGTAGCACGCATGAAGCTCGGCACGTGGTCGCGGGAGAACTCCGCCGGACGATGGGTCCCCATCGCCGACCAGGCGAGCGTGGTGGTCGCCCCGGCGTCCGTACGCCGGAACCCGCGGAGCGCCGCTTGGAGGGACTCGGCCGATGGCCCGTGCAGCCAGACCATCAGGTCTGCGTCCGCACGCATCCCCGAGACGTCGTACAGCCCACGGAGGACCACGTCGTCGCCGGTGACGGCGTCCGCCCACGCCGATACTTCGGCTCCGTGGCCATCCAGCTGCGCCGAGGCGCCGGTACGGGCGTAGACCGCCCAGACGGTGTAGCGCACCGTCTGGTTGAGCGCGTCGACGTCGGGAGTGGCGTCGGGTTCGGCCACGAGAGCCTCCTGGGAGGGGTCGGTGGTGACGGGGATCGTGCACGGCCGGTTCGGGCGCCGTCACGACAGCGTACGGGCCGCTTCCGCACGTGAGCGAGCCACGACCCCGGCGAGCCCGTTCCCCGCGAGCGACCCGCCGAGCAGCGCAAGGTCGGGCACATCGACCAGTGCGTCGTCGACGGCGGTCACCGCGGCTTGCCTGCCGACCAGGGGCCGCACCAGGCCGTGGCGCCATCGGGTCACGCGGGAAGCGCGGACCGTCGCGTCGCCCAGCGCGTCGCCGAGCACCCTGGCGGTGTCGGCGAAGGCCACCTCGACCATGGAGGGGCGATGCTCGGGCGCCTCGGGGCCGGGGTGCGGCACCTCATGCCCGGTGACCGCACCGGGACCTGCAGCGGCAGCCGGGACGCACTGGCATGGTCGGCCGCCGTAGGACAACCTGACCAGGTGATGCCCGGGGGTGAGAGCAGCCGCGACGTGGGACCACTTCGCGCTCGCGTGGGTCATCGCCTTCGCGTGCACGTCGGTCACCTCCGGCGCCACCAGCACCCCGGAGCCGACCGGCGCACCGGCCGCTGCGAGGGTCGCGTCCGCGAGCAGCAGGGTCACGAGCGTGACCTCCGTGGCGCGAAGCTCCCGGAGCGCGCCACGCACCGCCCCGATGGCCTCCTGTGTGGCGGGATCGGCAGCAGAGCCGACCGCGCGCTCCCGGCGTCGCACCTCGTCGCTCGCAGTGGTCAGCACCGTCCCCAGCACCTGCGTGGCCGGTGTGGGCGGGAGGGCGACACCGACCACCTCGGCGTCCAGGTGGCCGTCATCCAGCGTCACACGCCACCCTGCCGGGCGCCGGTGCAGCCCGGTGGCGGGCGAGCCGGTCCGGACCGTGCCACCCAGATACTCGACGCGGGCGACCAGTGCGTCCACCAGTAACGACAGCCCCCCGGTGAGCGTTGCGACCGGAGCGCCGGCCGGGCCGAGGGGCCCGCGGAGCGCCCGAGCGGCCGGCAGCAGCCCGCCGTGTCTGCGCACGGCAGCAGCGAGCTGGGGTGCCACCGACATGAGCTCCGCCTCGTCCGCCGGGGTGGCATGCACACCGGCGATCACGGGATCGACGAGCTGTGCTGCAACCGCAGCCCCGAGCCGCTCACGTACCAGGGCGCCCACTGTGGGGGGCAGGGGCGCGTCGCCGGCGAGCGGGATGGCGTCCAGGCGGGCTGCCTCGGCAGCGGCGCGGCTGCCGACCAGACGGGCGATGTCGTCCAGATCCACCGGGATACCGAGGAAGCCGGGGGGCAGCGGTAGCAGCCCACGCGCCGTCAGGAGGTGAGCCTGGTAGGTGGCCGGGCGGACGACGCGTTCCGACAGCCCGAGCTCCTCGACGAGGGTGAGCACCTCGGGGCGGGCGATCGCGAACGCCTCGGCGCCGACCTCCGTGGCCACGTCCCCGATCTGCTCACGGCGCACGGCACCGCCGGCGCGGTCGCCGGCTTCCAGGACGGTGACATCCATGCCGCGGGTGGCGGCCTCCACGGCCCAGACGAGACCGGCGATGCCGCCCCCGACCACCACTGCCCGGCGTCTACGGGTCACCTCAGCCGGTTTCGCTGTGGGCCAGCTCCACGACCCGGGTCAGGACGTCCGGGTCGGTGGTGGGTGGGACCCCGTGGCCGAGGTTGAGCACGTGGGAGCGGGCGGCACGGGCATCGGTGATCACCTGACGGATGTGCCGTTCGAGCACCGCCCAGGGTGCGGCCAGCAGCGCCGGGTCGATGTTGCCCTGCACGGTGACATCGGGCCCGAGCCGGGAGACGGCCTCCGCCATCGGTGTCCGGTCGTCGATCCCGACCACGTCGGCTCCCGCGTCGCGCAGGTCGGTCAGGATCTGCACCGTGCGTGTCCCGAAGTGGACCCGCGGGACGCCGAGGTCCGCGACCGCTTCCAGCACCGTGCGGGAGTGGGGGAGCGCTCCCGTGCGGTAGTCCGCCGGCGGCAGCGTCCCGGCCCAGGAGTCGAACAGCTGCAACGCCGAGGCACCTGCCTCGACCTGAGCGCGCAGGAACCTCTCCGTCTGTCGGGCGACCCAGGCGAGCAGCTCGTCCCACACCCCCGGCTCGGTATGGAGGAGGGCGCGGGTGACAAGGTGGTCGCGGGAGGGCCGGCCCTCGATGAGGTAGGACGCGACCGTGAACGGTGCCCCGGCGAACCCGATGAGGGGCGTGGTCCCCAGTTCCTCGACGCAGCGACCCACCGCCTCACGGATCGGCGCGAGCGCCGCGGGGTCAAGCTCGGGCAGCCGGGCGACGTCCGCCGCCGTCCGCACGGGTGCACCCATGACCGGACCGACGCCGGGTTCGATCTCCACGTCGATGCCCGCGAGCTTGAGCGGAACCACGATGTCGCTGAACAGGATCGCGGCGTCCACACCGTGCCGGCGGACCGGTTGGAGGGTGATCTCCGCCGCGAGCGCCGGTGTCAGGCACGCGTCCAGCATCCGTGTGCCCTCACGGGTCGCGCGATACTCGGGGAGCGAGCGACCCGCCTGTCGCATGAACCAGACCGGGAGACGCTCCGGGCGCTCGCCCCGGTAGGCCCGCAGCAACGGCGTGGCGGCGGTCATCCCGCTGACCAGGGGGTGAGATGGTGGTAACAGCATCCTCCGAGACTACCGTTCCTAACGCTGCCGCTTCGCGGCCGGGGTGACCGACCCGGTACCGTTCTCCCATGGCTCTTGCACTCATCGGCGTCAGCCACGCGGACGTGGCGCTCCATGAGCTCGAGGGGTTCGCTGCGGGGGCGGATCTTCCTCACGAGCTCGTCAGCGATGGCACCGCCACCGGCGCGGTGCTGCTCTCGACGTGCAACCGGGTCGAGCTCTACCTCGACACCGATGCACCTGGTCAGGCCGCCACCGAGGCACGGGAGATGCTCCTGGTCGGCGGGGGTACACCGGATCTCGCGCCGGTCGTGCGGCAGCGCTTCGAGGATGACGTCCCGCGGCACCTGTTCTCCGTTGCCGCCGGTCTCGAGTCGATGGTGGTCGGGGAACCGGAGATCGCCGGGCAGGTCCGCGCTGCCATCTCCGTCGCACGACAGGACGGCACCGCATCGCCGCCACTGGACCGGCTCTTCGGTGCAGCCAGCCGGGCCTCCCGCCAGGTTACGACCACCACCGGCCTGCAGGCGGCGAGTCGCTCGATCGTCCAGGTCGCGCTTGACCTGGTCGAAGAGGCGCACGGCGCGCTGGCGGGGCGGACGGTATGCCTGATCGGGACCGGTTCCTTCGCCCGCATCGCCTACGCAGCGCTGCGCGAACGGGGGGTCGCCGACCTGCTGCTGTACTCGCTCAGCGGTCGCGCGACCCGCTTCGCCCGGTCCCACCCGGGCACGGTCGTACCGCAGGCCGATCTCGCCTCGGCGTTGGCCGCTGCGGACGTGGTGGTGACCTGCAGCGGTGCGCCCCACCCCGTGATCGACGCCGGATCCCTCACCGCGGCGCTCGGGCCCCGGACCGCACCGCTGCCCATCGTCGACCTCGCCCTGACCCACGATGTCGATAGCTCGGTCAGCGAACTCGACCTCGCTGAGGTCGTCGATCTCGACCGCATCCAGCGACACGCTCCTCCCGCGCACACCGCGGCCGTCGCCGAGGCCCGCACGGTCGTGGACGCGGCGGTCGAGGCGTTCGCGGCCGGGGAGGCCGGGCGTCGCGCGGACCCGGCGATCGTGGCACTGCGTCGTCACGTTCAGGCCGCGATGGGCCGCGAACTCGACCGTGCGGAACGGAAGCATGCCGCGTCGACGGTGCTCGCCGTGACGGGTGCACTCGACCGGTTCGCGAACGAGCTGCTGCACGTCCCGACGTTACGGGCCCGCGAGCTCGTGCAACAGGGGCGCGGCGAGGAGCTCGTGGCGGCTCTGGACACGCTGTTCGGCCTCGGCCCGGAGGTCGGCGCCGCGCTCCTTGACGGGCTCGGACGCGGGGACGAGGATCGCGCGTGACGCGTCTGCGCCTCGGGACCCGTGGCAGCCGGCTCGCGATGACCCAGTCGATGACCGTGGCCACCGCGTTACGCTCCGTAGGGGTGGAGGTGGAGCTGGTCACGATCCGGACCTTCGGGGATGTGCACCGGGGGCCGCTGTCGGCCATGCCCCAGCAGGGGGTGTTCGTCTCCGCGCTGCGCGCCGCACTCCTGGACGGGACGGTGGACCTCGCGGTGCACTCGATGAAGGACCTGCCCTCCGCCCCGGCCGAGGGGATCGAGCTGGCCGCAGCACCCGCGCGGGAGGATCCGCGGGACGCGCTCGTGTCCTCTGACGGCCGCGGGCTCGACGACCTCGATCCGGGCGCGCGGGTCGGCACCGGTTCGCCCCGCCGGCAGGCCCGGCTGCGGGTGCTGCGCCCCGACCTCGAGGTTCGCGACCTGCGCGGCAACGTGGACAGCCGTCTCGCGGCCGTCGACGACGGCCGTCTCGACGCGGTGGTCCTGGCGGTCGCCGGGTTGCGCCGCCTGGGGCACGCCGACCGCATCGCGGAACGACTCGATCCGATGCGGATGCTGCCCGCACCCGCACAGGGGACGCTCGCCGTCGAGTGCCGCGCTGACGACGTAGCGACCTGCGCGGTCTTGGCTCCGCTCGACGATGTCGCGACGCGGCTCCCGATGCTGGCGGAGCGTGCGGTTCTGGCTGGTGTCGGGGCCTCCTGTGCCAGCGCCATCGGGGCGTTGGCCCGGCTGGACGGCCCGGAGGTCACGCTCACCGCCGACGCCTCGGGTGCGGGGGGTGAGCACGTGAGCTTCACCGGCTCCGCTGTCCTGCCGCCCGGCGGTGACACCGCCGAGGCCCGTGCGGTCGCCACCGGGCTCGGGCGGTCCACCGCCGAGGCCGTGCTCGCTGCGGGTGCGGAGGATTTCCTCGTCCGATGACCGTCCCGACGCCCCGACCGTTGTGCAGGAGGCCCCGATGAGCACGTCCATGGCCCGTGACGCACGGCCGGTGCTCCTGGTCCGCGCACGCGGCGGGGAGGACCGCGACGCTGCCGCGCTGACCGCGTGCGGCATCGACACCGTCGAGGATCCCTACCTCGTCACGCGTACCTGTGATGATCCGGACGCTGGCGCCCGCGCGGCCCGGGTCCTCGAGTTGATGCGGGTTGAGGCGGACGTGCTGCTGCTGACCTCACGGACCGCGCTGCGAGCCCTCGAGGACCTGGCTGGCGACGCGCAGGTCCGCCGGGCCGCGGCAGCCGGCGCCGCCCGGGGGCTGGCAGGAGCCGCGGTCGGGCCGTCCACGGCGGCCGCGCTGCGCGAACTCGGACTCCGCGCGGTGGTGGAGCCGGAGACCGCGACCTCGCGGGGGTTGCTGGACACGCTGCGACGGGCCGATGACGTGCGGCCCCGGACCGCGGTGCTCCCGTGCGGTGCCCAGGCCATGAAGGGGCTCGCGGAGGGGTTGCGCACCGACGGGTGGCAGGTGGAGCAGGTGGTCCTCTACTCGACGGAGCAGGTGGCGCATCAGCCGCGGACCGTTGCCCGGCTGGCCAGCGGTGATTTCGCGGCGGTGGTGGTGCGCTCCCCAACCGCGGTACGGGCCGTCGCCGCCCGCGTTCCGGCGCTTCCCGCGACCACCACCCTGGTCTGTGGAGGACCGACGACGGCGGCCGCGGCTCGGGAGTTGCCCGCAGGCCGGGTGGTCGTCTGCGACGGCCCGACGCCGGACGAGGTCGCGGACACCGTACGGCGCGTGCTCGCCGGTGGACCTGGCACCCTGATGGAGAGCGATCCGGAGCGCGCGTGACCGCCCACCCGCACGTCCCGTCCCCGTCCCAGCCAGCCAGGCCGCGGCGGCTGCGTACCAGCGCCCCGATGCGCCGCCTGGTGCGCGAGACCCGGCTGGCACCCGGGCAGCTGGTGCTCCCCCTGTTCCTCCGAGAGGGCCTCGACCGCCCACGCCTGATCGATGGGCTTCCCGGGGTCGCGCAACACAGCGAGGACTCGCTGCTGTCCACGGCTGCTGAGGCGGTCGCCCGCGGGGTCGGTGGGCTGTTGTTGTTCGCGGTCCCTGACCGGCGCGACGTCATCGGTAGCTGTGCCAGCGACCCGGACGGCGTCCTGGCCCGGGGGGGGCGCCTGCTCCGGGATGCGCTGGGTGACCACGTCGTCGTCATACCGGATCTGTGCCTCGACGAGTTCACCGATCACGGGCACTGCGGGGTGCTCGACTCCCAGGGCCGAGTGGACAACGACGCGACGCTCGAGCGGTACCAGGCGATGGCCATGGTGCTCGCCGATGCCGGAGCGCACCTGCTCGGAACCTCCGGCATGATGGACGGACAGGTCGGTGCCGTTCGCCGGGCCCTGGACGACGCCGGCCACCTCGACGTCGGTGTGCTCGCCTACGCCGCGAAGTACGCCTCGGTCCTGTACGGCCCGTTCCGCGACGCGGTCGAATCCACCCTGGAGGGGGATCGGCGGACCTACCAGCAGGACCCGGCCAACCGTCGCGAGTCCGGACGGGAGGTCGCCCTGGACCTCGCCGAAGGCGCGGACATCGTCATGGTCAAGCCTGCGCTCACCTACCTCGACATCGTCGCCGACACCGCTGCGGTGGCGGACGTGCCGGTGGCCGCCTACGTCGTGTCCGGGGAGCACGCGATGGTCGAGTTCGCCGCGTCCGCGGGTGCCTTCGACCGTCGCACGGCGGTGTTGGAGGCCCTCACCGGCGTCCATCGCGCCGGCGCGGACCTGCTGTGCACCTACTGGGCCAGCGAGGTCGCCGGCTGGCTGCAGGAGAGCTGAGTGGGGCCGTCGGCCGTCGCAGTACAGCTGCACAGGAGGATCGACATGGATCGTCGTACGTCGCAGGAGTGGGCTGACCGCGCCCGGCAGGTGCTCCCCGGAGGCGTCAGTTCGCCGGTGCGCGGGTTCGGTTCGGTCGGCGGTACCCCCGTGACCTTCCGATCCGGGTCGGGCGCGTGGCTCACTGACGTCGATGGCAACCGCTACGTCGACCTCGTCGGCTCCTGGGGGCCGATGATCCTCGGCCACGCCCACCCGGCAGTGGTCGCCGCCGTCAGCGACGCGGTGGCGCGATCGTCCTCCTTCGGCGCTCCCACGGGCGTCGAGGTGGAGCTCGGCGAGGAGTTGCTGCGCCGCGTCCGTGCTGTCGAGCGGGTCAGGTTCGTGTCCTCCGGTACGGAAGCGGTCATGACCGCGGTCCGGCTCGCGCGCGCCGCCACGGAGCGACCAGTGGTGGTGAAGTTCGCGGGTTGCTACCACGGGCACCTCGACGCCTTGCTGGTCCAGGCCGGCTCCGGCGTGGCCACGTTGGGGTTGCCGAACTCCCCCGGGGTGACCGAAGGAGCGGTGGCCGACACCGTGGTGGTGCCCTACAACGACCGGCAGGCGCTCGAGGCGGTCTTCGCCGAGCAGGGGGACCGGATCGCCGCGGTCCTGACCGAGGCGGCCCCCGCCAACATGGGCGTCGTTCCCCCGGAGCCCGGGTTCGAGCGGTTCCTCCGTGAGCTCACGACACGCTACGGGGCGTTGCTGGTCCTGGACGAGGTGATGACCGGGTTCCGTGTCGGCCCGGCGGGTTGGTGGGGCCGCTTCGCCGATCCCGAGGTGGTGGGTGCGGCGGCCGGGTGGGTCCCGGACCTGGTCGCCTACGGCAAGGTCATCGGCGGGGGCTACCCCCTGGCGGCCGTGGCTGGTCGAGCGGCGGTGATGGACCTCCTCGCTCCGGCAGGGGCGGTCTACCAGGCGGGCACGCTCAGCGGGAACCCCGTTGCTGCGACCGCTGGGCTGGTCACGCTGCAGCACTGCGACGATGCGCTGTACGCCCACCTGGACGCGACCGCTGACGCCGTGTTCGGGATCATCGACGGCGCCTTCGACGAGGCCGGCGTCCCGCACCGCGTGCAACGCGCGGGGAGCCTTGGCAGCGTGTTCCTGCGAGCCGATCCGGTCCGGACCTTCGCGGACGCCTCCGACCAGGACACCGACGCCTTCGCCAGGTTCTTCCACGCCATGCTCGACGCGGGTGTGTCCCTGCCACCGTCCGCGTTCGAGGCGTGGTTCGTCTCGGGAGCACACGGCGAGCGTGAGCTGGAGGTCATCGCGGCGGCTGCCCCCGTCGCCGCGCGGGCCGCTGAGGCCGGCCGGCTCGGGTGACCATCCTGCGTCGGCACGCTGGGCCCTTCAGGACCTGCGTGTGGCCGTCCATCGGCCCGCCGAGCACCACGGACTCGGTCATCTGTTTGAGGACCTCGCCGTACACCTCGAGTGACACCCGACCGGCGAGCTGCGGCTGACACCCACCTCCACCGCGCAACGCCCGACGGTGCACCGGTCCGGCGAGGCGCGGATGTCGGCGTACAGCGCGGTGCGGTGCGCGGATGTCATGCAGCTGTCTGTTGCCGATCCCGGGGTCAGTGCAGGCTGCCGACACTGAGAGCCGCTCGTGCAACCCAACGCAAGCCCCGCACGAGGCAGGCGACGTGCGCTCTGGCGCTCCGATGACTAGCCTGCCGCCGCCGCGGTGGCGTTGTGCCCCCACAAGTACACGAGATGTCCACCAGGTTGGGGGGGCGATGCTGCAACGAGTAGCCGGCGCGGCGTACCGCAGAGGTCGACGCATGTGGCGGGCTGCGCCCTACGGTCTCGCCCAGACCGGTCAGCGCATCGACAGCGAGTCGATCGCTCTGACGTTCGATGACGGTCCGGGGCTGTACACGTCCGAGGTCCTTGATGTCCTCGCCGAGCACGACGTCGCGGCCACGTTCTTCCTCGTCGGACGCAACGCAGAGGCAGCTCCCTCGTTGGTCACGCGGATGCTCGACGAAGGCCACGGCATCGCGTCGCACTCACTAACGCATCCAGACCCACATGGCCTGCCCGCCCGCCGACTCTTCGCTGAATACCGAGACGGCCGGCGAGCGGTGGAGCAGGTCGCGCAGCGGGATGTGCCGCTCTTCCGGCCGCCGAAGGGCTACCTCCAGGCGGCGGGCGCACTGGCGGCGCGCGCCGCAGACGCAGATACTTGGCTGTGGAACCGCGGGGGTATCGATTGGTCTCCTGAGCGGTCAGCCGAGGAGATCGTTCAGTCGATGACTCCGGTGCGGCCCGGCGATGTGGCCCTGCTCCACGATGCCCCCCGGGATCGGCGTCCGCAGACGGTGACGGCCCTGAAGGAGTACCTGGCCATCGCGGGGGATAGTGGCGCGAGCTTCGTTCGGCTCGAGGATGCCCACGTGAGCGCCACGGGTCAGGGTCGGCCAAGGATCCCGAACCAGCGGGCAGCGTAGGACGGACATCCTCGGTCGCTCGGACGGACGCTCCACCCTGGTGCGGTGAGCCGCCCCGGAGGACGCCGCAGCCCAGGAGCCGCAGACCAACTCCTGCCTCGCGTCGACGCGAGCACGGCCGTCAGGGGTGTGTGTCGTGGACACCCCATCGCGAGCGGTGGGTGCGATGGCGCCGCGCGGCCAGCTGCCAGGTGTTCCGGCCTCTCGCGGAGCTCGCTGTGGCGGGTACGGCTCCAGCCGCTGTGCGTGCAGGCGGTAGCCGGCCTCGTCGCGCCCGACCCGGGCGAGCGCGATCACCTGACCCGGGCAGCCGACGAGGCGGTGTTCGGCCCCGCCCCTCGGTGCCCCACCGGTTGGGTGTTGTGCATCCGATCACGACGCCGCACGGGTCAGGGTGGCGACCGTCGCCCGTGCCAGACCACGTGTCGCGCATCAGCACGGGCGGCGACGTTGCCGAGCGCTACGACGCCGCTCACCGGGTCGACGACGTGGCTGTCGGCGACGCGCACCAGCGTGCCGTCCTCTGCCTCGATACCGCGGTACCAGCCGTCGTCGCGCAGCCCGTCGTGGACGAAGTCGCCGGCGGACGGGTCGCTGCCGTACAGACGATGGAGCTGCTGGAGATCGTCGTGACCGAGGCGAGCCGAGAGCGCCCAGCGCGGGTCGCCTCCTCCGCGGTCGCGCTCACTTGAAGGACCACGGGGATCCGGCTGCCGGGCAGCTCCAGGACGCCGACCACCGCATCGGTACGAGGAGCGTCCCTCCACCGCATCGACCGATCCCGGAGCAGGTGCACCATGCGGCCGTCGATGGGTGCCCGTCGCACGGTGTGGGCGAGGGTGCCGAAGTCGGGTTAGCGTCACCCCGCCGTCCGGTGGGACGGCGCTCCCTCCACCTCGACACGGTCGAGATGGCTTCCAGGAAAGGACAGGATGGTGCGCTCTCTGCGTGTTCGCTCCCTGGCGGTGATGCTGGCCGCTGCACTGGTCCTCGCCGCGTGTGGTGAGGAAAGCCCCGACGCCGAGGACGTCGACGTCGAGACCGAGGACGAGGTCACGGACGACGACCCCGATGCTGCCGATGAGACCGACGAGGCGACCGAGGACGAGTCCGCGGCCGCAGCCGGCGGCATCGAGGGTTGCGCGCCCGACGATCTCGCGCTGCTGAACGCCGGCCAGCTCACGGTGGGGACCGGTGACCCGGTGTTCCCGCCATGGATGCTGGACGACGACCCCGCCGGTGGCGAGGGCTTCGAGAACGGCATCGTGTACGAGCTTGCCAGCGTGCTGGGCTTCGACGACGAGGATGTCGTCTGGGTCGGCCAGTCCTTCGAGGAGACGATCGCCCCCGGCGCGAAGGACTTCGACTTCGCCATCCAGCAGATCTCGGTCACCGAGGAGCGCCAGGAGATCGTCGACTTCTCCCAGGTGTACTACCAGCCCGACAAGGCGTTGTTGGCGTTGCCGGACTCCGGCGTCGTCGGCGCGACCACCTTCGAGGAGCTCCTGGACGCCGAGTGGGGTGCCACCATCGGCACGACCGACCTCGACTACATCGAGGACATCATCGGTGCGGACGACGTGGCCGTCTTCGACGACCAGGCGACCACCTTCCAGGCGTTGCTCGGCGGCAACATCGACGCCACGGTCGTGTCGTTCCCCACGGCGCTGTTCGCCACGGCGGCCCAGATCCCCGAGGCCGACATCGTGGCCAGCCTGCCGGCTGACCCGAACGACGCGGGGCACGGGCTGCTGTTCGAGCAGGGCAACGAGCTCGTCGGCTGCGTGGACCAGGCACTGGATGTCCTCATCGCCGACGGCTTCATCGACGCCTTGATCGAAGAGTTCCTCATCGGTGATGCGGACGTGGTGGAGATCACCGAGTGAGTGCCGAGCGCGCCGCGCCGCCGGACGGGTCGCGGCGCGCCGGCCCCCGTCCGCCGGTCAAGGCCACGCTGACCCCGAAGGAGCGCTACCTCCCGGCGTTGATCAGCGTGGTCTCGACCGTGGTCGTCTTCGGGGCGCTGTGGCGTGTCGTCACCTCGGCGGAGAACTGGCCCCTGATCCAACGGCAGTTCTTCAACGTCGACGCCATGCGTGACGCCCTGCCGATGGTGTGGCGGGGCTTCCTCATCAACATGGGTGTGTGGGTCGTCGCGCTGCTCATCATCGCGCTCCTCGGCGTGGTCATCGCGATCTTCCGCTCCTTGACCGGGCCCTGGGCGGCGCCGCTACGGGTGTTCGCGGTGATCTACATCGACCTGCTGCGCGGCGTGCCCTCCATCCTGCTCGTGTTGCTGTTCGGCCTCGGGGTGCCGGCGCTCAACCTGCCAGGGGTGACCGACAGCCGGCTGTTCTGGGGCTCGGTGGCGCTGATCCTCGGGTACACGGCCTACACCTCGGAGGTGTACCGCTCCGGCATCGAGGCCGTCCCCGACGGTCAGCGGGCCGCAGCCAAGGCGCTGGGGCTCACCCAGTGGCAGGTGCTGCGGTACTCGATCCTGCCGCAGGCGGTCCGCAACGTCGTGCCGGCGCTGCTGAACCTCGCCGTGGCGCTGCAGAAGGACGTCGCGCTGCTGTCGGTGATCGGTGCGCGGGAAGCGGTACGCGAGGCGCAGATCTTCACCGCACGCACCTTCAACTTCTCCTCCTACATCGTGGCGACCGGGCTGTTCCTCCTGGCGACGATCCCCATGGCGCGCCTGACCGACTGGGTGACCCGTCGCGACCAGGAACGGCGACTGCAGAGGACGCTGTGAGCGGGGACGCCCACGTGGACGACCCGGCGGGTACCTCGCCGCCGCGGGTGTCGATCGAGGACCTGACGAAGTACTACGGCCAGACGCTGGTGCTCGACGAGGTGTTCCTCGACGTCGCCCACCACGAGGTGGTCTGCCTCATCGGTGCCTCGGGGTCGGGCAAGTCGACGTTGCTGCGGTGCATCAACCAGCTCGTGCCCTTCGACTACGGGACGATCCGGCTCGACGGTGTTCCCATCGACGATGCCAGCTTCGGCAAGACCGGGCTGCGCAAGCGGATCGGCATCGTGTTCCAGGCCTACAACCTGTTCCCCCACATGAACGTGCTCGAGAACGTCACCCTGGCGCCACGCAAGGTGCACGGTGCCGAACGCCGTGCCGCGGAGGCCAACGCCCACCGTCTGCTCGAGCTGCTCGGGATGAGCGCCTTCGCGGACAAGTACCCGGAGCAGCTCTCCGGCGGGCAGCAGCAGCGGGTCGCCATCGTGCGTGCCCTGGCCACCGACCCCGACGTCCTGCTGCTCGACGAGGTGACCGCCGCCCTCGACCCCGAGCTGATCGGCGGCGTGCTGGACGTGATCCGTGACCTCAAGGCGCAGGGGATGACCATGGTCATCGTGACCCACGAGATGGGCTTCGCCCGGGAGGTCGCAGACCGGGTGTGTTTCCTCGAGGAGGGTCGCATCATCGAGCAGGGTCCCCCGAGCCAGCTGCTGGTCGACCCGGAGCAGCCCCAGACCCGCCGGTTCTTGCAGCGCATCATCGACGCCGGACGGCTGTGACTGCGCCTCGCTTCCGGTGTCCCGGGCGTCCGGTGCGCCGGGCCTCCGGCGGCGACGCGACCGCCCACCCCACGCACACGGAAGCCGGTCACCTCGGCAGAGGGGTTCCACGGCTGCACGTCGGCGGCGGCTCGGGCATGCTCACCGCCGACGCCGGTGGTCGGCCGGAGCAGCATCAGCACGAGGAAGGGGTACCGATGACGGTCGGACATGGCGACGGCGCCGAGGTGGTGCCGCTGTTCGGTGAACGCACCCCGCGTGGTGACGACCCGGCGGCCTCCCCGTCGATCGATGTGGTGCTGACCGAGTTCCTCGCTGCCCAACGGGCGCGGCTGGCGGACTCGACCTACGCCCGGTACGAGAACATCGTCGACCTGCTGCGTCACTGCTGCAACGGCTACGGCTACCTGTCGCTCGACGCCGAGGAGGCAGAGGCTTGGCAGGCCGCCTTCGACGCCGGTGACGACGAGGCGTTCACCCGGCTGTTCGGGCCGGAGCACATCCTGGAGAACTACGGCGAGTTCCTCGGCTACTTCATGGTCCGCAAGGTGGCGGCCTCCAAGCAGGAGCTGAAGGACGCCGGCACCGTCACCAAGCGGCTGGCACGGTGGCTCACCGAGCAGGGCTACGTCGACGGGGACACCGCCGAGGTGGCACGTGACCGCGCGATCGACGCGGGCCGGGACCTTCCACGGGCGGACGAGCTCGGCCACCAGCTGTTCCTGACGGCCCAGCGCACCCACCTGCCGGTGCACCCGAACGACATCGCCGACCAGGACTGGATCGAGGACCTCCTGCCGATCACCCGTGTCGAGGACGGCGTGCTGTGGTTCGGTGACCTCGGCCCGGTCGAGGTGCCCACCGCGGCCAGCGACGTCGCCGAGGTCGGGTGGGAGATGTTCATCGTCGCGGCACGTCTCGACGGTACGTGGCGGCTGGTCCAGGTCGGCACGGTCTACACCTGACGCCGACCGGACCTCCGCTCGCGTGCGTCGCCCGAGCGTGCTGCTGCCACAGCTCATGCCCGGCTGCGGACACCAGCGGCACGGCCCGCTCGGGGGCTTCCCACCCCGGCTCGGTGATCGGCGCTCAGCTGGCGTGCAGCAGGGCAGCGAAGGAGGGGCTGTGCAGTCCCGTGTCCACGTCTTCGGTTGCCTCCCGTGTCGCGACGAGCGTGGCGAGCTCCGCGGCCGCCCGCTCGATCCGGGTGGCGACGCTGGCGTCGATGGTGTGGTGGTTGCCCCGGTCCCCGGCTGCGGCGAACACCGCGGTCGGGACGGTGAGCGCCCGCAGGTAGGACAGCAGCGGTCGGATGGTGTGCTCCAGGGCCAGGGAGTGCCGCGCGGTGCCGGCGGTGGCGCCGAGCAGCACCGGTGTGCCAGCCAACGCGTCATCGTCGAGCAGGTCGAGGAAGCTCTTGAACAGCCCGCTGTAGGAGGCGGAGAAGATCGGTGTCACCGTGATGACCCCATCGGCGGCCGCTACCACGTCCTTGGCGGCCTGCAGCCCTTCGCTGGCGAAGCCGGTGAGCAGGTTGTCGGTCACGTCGCGGGCGTGTTCGCGCAGTTCGATCGTGGTGACCTCAGGGTCCAGGCCCCGCTCGGAGAGCGCCGCGCGGGTCGCGGCCGCCAGTTGGCTGGCCAGGAGGCTGGTCGACGAGGGCTCGCGCAGCCCGGCGGAGACGACCGTGAGGGTTCGGGTGCTTCCGGTGGTCATCGTGCTCCTCCGACGGGGGTGGGCGCATCGGCCTGCTGGGCCGTGCGGCTGGCGTGGGTGGGCGCGTCGGGGACGTGGGCAGGGCGGTCGGTGGCCATCTCACGCCGCAGGGCGGGGACGATCTCGCCGCCGAGGATCTCGAGCTGCTCCAGCACGGTCTTCAGGGGCAGGCCCGCGTGGTCGATCAGGAACAGTTGCCGCTGGTAGTCACCGACGTGCTCGCGCATCGCCGCGTAGCGCTCGATGACCTGCTGGGGGCTGCCGACGGTCAGCGGCGTCTGGGCGGTGAACTCCTCCAGGGACGGGCCGTGGCCGTAGACCGGCGCGACGTCGAAGTAGGGCCGGAACTCGGCCACGGCGTCCTGGGACTTCGGGCGGGCGAAGAACTGCCCACCCAGCCCCACGATCGCCTCGTCAGCGCCCCCGTGGCCGTGGTGCGCGAAGCGCTGTCGGTAGAGATCGACCATCTGCCTCGTGTGGCGCATCGGCCAGAAGATGTTGTTGTGGAAGAACCCGTCCCCGTAGTAGGCGGCCTGCTCCGCGATCTCCGGTGTGCGGATCGATCCGTGCCACACGAAGGGCGGTACGCCGTCGAGCGGCCGGGGGGTCGCGGTGAAGCCCTGCAGTGGGCTGCGGTGCGTGCCCTCCCAGTCGACCACGTCCTCGCGCCAGAGCCGTCGGAGCAGTGCGTAGTGTTCGACCGCCAGCGCGAGGCTGTCGCGGATGTCGTAGCCGAACCACGGGTAGACCGGTCCGGTGTTGCCGCGACCCAGCATGAGGTCCACCCGGCCATCGGCAAGGTGCTGGAGCATCGCGTAGTCCTCGGCGATCTTCACCGGATCGTTGGTGGTGATCAGGGTGGTCGCCGTGGACAGGACGAGGTCATTCGTCTGCGCGGCGATGTGGCCGAGCGTCGTCGTCGGGGATGAGGAGAAGAACGGCGGGTTGTGGTGCTCGCCGAGGGCGAACACGTCCAGGCCGACCTCCTCGGCGGTGCGGGCGATGGTGAGGATGGCCTGGATGCGCTCGCCCTCGGTGGGGGTGCGCCCGGTGGTCGGGTCGGGGGTGATGTCACTGACAGAGAAGATGCCGAACTGCATCGTGTACTCCTCCTGGGTGGGGGTCACCGGGCGGCGACCTCGCGGGAGGTCAGGCGTCCTTGGTCGCGGAGATCTCGAACTCCAGCGTCACCTTCTCGGAGACCAGAACCCCACCGGCGTCCAGGGCGGCGTTCCAGTGCAGCCCCCAGTCCTTGCGGTTCACCTCGGTGGAACCCTCGAAACCGACCCGGGTGTCACCCCACGGGTCGACGGCTGAACCGGTGAACTCCAGGTCGAGGGTGACCGGCTGCGTCGTGCCACGGATGGTCAGGTCGCCGGTGACACGGAACTCGGTCTCCGTCACGCGCTCGATCGCGGTGGAGACGAACCGCAGCTCCGGGTGCTCCTCCATGGCGAAGAAGTCGTTGCTGCGCAGGTGGCCGTCGCGGTCTTCGTTGCGGGTGTCGATGCTGGCGGCCTGGATCGACAGCTCCGCGGAGGAGTTCGACGGATCATCACCGTCGGCGCGGAAGCTGCCGGTGAACTCGTTGAAGCTGCCGCGGACCTTGGTGACCATCGCGTGCCGCGCGACGAAGCCGATCCGGCTGTGGCTGGGGTCGATGGTGTAGGTCCCGGTGAGGGCGGACAGGTCGGTCGCGGTGGTGCTGCTCATGGTGGGGTGCCTCCTTGGTCGCGGCGTGCTCGATGACGGGGTTTGACGAAGTTTGTTGATGTAACAACTATGACCATAGCGAGCGAAAGATGACGAGTCAACTATTGGGTCGTCGTCCGGTACCCTGGGCGACCATGGACGCACCGAAGTGGTTGGACGAGCGGGAGGCCCGTGCCTGGCGGGGCTACACGCGCATGCGCGTGGAGCTGCAGGCACGCCTGGCTCGGGATCTCGCTGCGTGCTCCGGGCTGTCCGAGGCCGACTACGCGATCCTGGTCCATCTGTCCGAGGCCCCCGAGGGCCGCCTCCGCCACTTCCAGCTCGTGGACGCGCTGCAGTGGGACCGCAGTCGGCTGTCGCACCAGCTGACCCGGATGGGGAAGCGCGGACTGGTCGACAAGCAGGCGTGCCCGACCGACGCCCGGGGGAGCTTCGTGGTGTTGACCCCGACGGGGCGTGCCGTGATCGAGGCTGCTGCGCCGGCTCACGTCGCGTCGGTTCGCCGCTACCTGATCGACACCCTCGACGACGCGCAGCTCGACGCCCTGGGGGACATCGCAGAGACGGTACTCGCGGCGCTCGCAGCCGACCGTGCGGACAAGGCGTAGGCAACAGCGCCCGTGCAGCGCCGTGATCGGACAGCGGCGTGCCAGCTGCGCGCACGTCAGCCGCCAGCGGTCGCCATCGCGGCGTCAGCCGTGCAGCGCTCGGTCATGCTCGTTGATCTGGAGCTCGAGTCCCTCCGGGTCGCGGGCACGGAAGGAGCGGCCGAAGGACTCGTCCACGATCGCGGTCGCCGGCTCGTAGCCGGCGACCCGCAGCCGCTCGACGACGTCCTCGAGCGGCTCAACGGCCTCGAAGGCCAGCTCGACGGGAGGCTCGCCCTGCGGCAGCGCCGCGGGTTGCTCCGATCCGGGGCCCTTCGCCGATCCCAGCTCCGCCGCGTCGGGGTCGTCGGCGGTGTGCAGGGCGAGGACCGCCCCGGAGGGGCCCGTCAGTTCGACCCAGCGGGTCCGGCCGGCACGCGACGGCCGCCCGGCGAAGTCGAGCCCCAGGCCGAGGGCCTCGTAGAAGCGCTGGGCAGCAGGCAGGTCCCGGACGTAGCGGATCGGGATCGGCTTCATCGCTGCTCCTGCCCATCGGCCGTACCGGCCGGGTCGGTCGCCGCCAACCGTTCGAGCTCATGCTCCAGCGCCTGCATCGTGAAGCGCTTGAGGGACAGCCCCTCGTCGATCGCGGCGTGCTTGACCCGGCGGACAAGGTCCGCCGGGAGGTAGACGTTGAACTGCTGCTCTGTGCTCATATCTAGAAGTATAGATAAATCGGTCCATAGGCGCAAGCGGCGATCGTCGAAGGGTCGTTCACACCTGCAGGAGGGCCTCGTAGACGTGGTTGGTCCGGCCGGTGGCGACCTGGTGCGCGTGTCCGAACCCGGCCTCCGCAGGTGCCTGCGTTGGGGCGGTGTGGACGGCGTAGCAACCGCTGGCCGGCCATGGCGACGAGTTGGCCTCCGTGGAACAGCCCGACGGAGCTGCCGCGTTCGATGTGAGATCGACACCCCCACGGGGTCTCACCCGGGGTCCACCCCGTCGTGAGCCGCCACACGTTGGGCCGTCGGCGGAGCTCCGCGTACTGGCCGCGGGTCGTGAAGAGGACGAAGGCCGCCTCCGCGATGGCCACCACGGCGAGCGGCCTCCCGAGCGTTAGCGCGCGATCCATCGCGGTCCTGAGCTCCTCGAGCTTCCCCAGCAGGTCGCAGGCGTGGGCACGTACGGTCTCCGGTAGCTGGTAGCAGGCGGTGGCCGACGTCGCATCCACCTGGAGGAGCGAGTGCTCGCCACGTCGGCGCAGCCCGTCCAGCACCTCCTCGGCACCGACACCGCGCCCGACTGCGACCACCCGGGCCGCGTCGAGGTCGACGGCGCTCGGCGAGGTGCTCGCCCAGGGCCGTCCGGAGGGCCGGCGACCCCCAGGAGCGGGCGTTGCGGAGCCCCACCGCGGCCGCGACGACCACCTCCACCAGCCGCGGATCGTCGACGGCCGCCAGGTCGACCCGTACGGCGCCGTCGGTCTAGCGCGGTGCGACGTCGCCAGCGGCACCTGCTGCTCCCGCGTGCCGCACGCACCGCAGGAGCGACCACCCCGATCACGCTGTCCGTGTCAGCCGTCGGCGGGGAAGCAGCCCCCGAGCGAGACCACACCCCAGCGGCCGTCCTCGTCCTGGATCACGCCCCAGACGAAGGAGCGGTCACCATCGTCGTCGTAGCGGAACTCCATCGACCCGTCGGCGCGCTCGACGGCCTCGTAGTCGTCGACGCTGGTGGGCGCAGGCGCGATGCCAGCGTCGTCATCGACATCCTCGGCGAGCGCGTGCTCGAGTGCGGCCTCGGCGGTGTCGAAGGTGGGTTCGATGGGGTAGTCCGCGTCGAGGCACTCGAGCGGCTGCTCGCCGCCGGTGTCGGTCACGCGCAGCCGCTCGCCGGAGACCAGATCCACCAGGTCACGCTCACCAAGTGGAGCGTCCAACGCCACCTCGAGGAGGTCAAGGCAGGCCTCCGCAGGCCCGTCGACGACCTGTGTGGTGACAACCTCGAGGTAGACGGTGCCGTCGTCCTCGTCGAGCGCGGCCACCTCGGGATCGCCGTTGCAGGAGGGCACGGCAACCGACAGCTGCGCATCGGTGACCAGCTCGGCCTCCTCGAGCGGGACCGGTCCCCGCGAGGTCTCCGGGGCGGCACCTGATCCGACGGCCGGGCCACAGGCTGCGACGGCCATGCCGAGCACCGCAGCGGCCACCGCCAGCTGCATCGTGCTCATGGCACCTCCTCGCATCCGGTGGGTAGGACGCCAGCGTCACCGGCGGGGTTCCCGGTCCCGCGCGGCTCCCGGTCCCGCGCGGCTCCTGGTCCCGGCCGACTCCGGGTCCCGCGCGGCTCCCCGTCAGTCGAAGGCGGTGCGCTCACGCGGGTCGTGTCGCAGCTCCAGCAACCGCGTCAGCTGGGACGGCGTGACCCGGGTCAGCGACAACGGCGGTGGGTCGTCGACGGGCCAGAAGCGCGGCTCGGAGGTCTCATGCGTCGAGGTGGCGGCGCCGCCGACGATCTCGCAGGCGACGAACAGCGTCCAGGTGTGGAAGGGGGTGGGCGTACCACCGTGCCGGTCGCCGTCCCAGACCGCCAGCAACCGATGGGCGCGGACCTCGAACCCGGTCTCCTCCTGCACCTCACGGCACACGGCGGTCGACGGTGGCTCGTTGACGTCCACCCACCCGCCGGGCAACGTCCACCGGTCGTCGTCCAGCCGCTCGCGCACCAGCAGCACCCGGTCGTACGCGTCGAACACCACACCACGAACACCGACCTTGGGCGTGGCATGACCGGTCTGCGCAGCGAACACCGCCACGACGTCATCCAGCTCGGCGGCCGTCGTCACGGCCATCATCTCCGCGGCGATTCGGCCGACGTCCCGGTAGCGCTCCTCGTCGAAGGCGTCGCCGGCAGCGTCCGGGTCCCGCGCGTAGTAGAGCCCCGACTGGGCGATGGCCTGCAGCTCGCGCGCCCACCGGAGCCACTCGCCACCGTCCACGTTGTGCACCTCCTGCGCCGCCGAGCGGGCCGGCAAACTATCCACCGAGGTGCCGGTCGCCGAGGCGGCACCACCGCCGGTCGCCACCGTCAGCGTGGGTGCACCGCCCCCATGCGGGTGACGGCATCGGTGAGGATGGCCTGCGAGGTCGCGAGGTTGAGCCGGACGTGTCCGGCGCCTCCGGTGCCGAACACGTGCCCGGAGCTCAGCGCCACCCGCGACCGTTCGAGGAAGACGCGTGCCGGACCGGCCAACTCGGACACGATGCCGGGTCCGTCACCGCTCCCGCCGTCGCCGCCGTCCAGCCCGAGAGCGCGGCAGTCCAGCCACGCCAGGAAGGTGCCCTCCGGCGGGGTCCAGTGCACCTCGGGGAGGTGCTCGGTCAGCAGTTCGCCGAGCAGCGTGCGGTTCGCGGCGAGCCCGTCCAGCAGCGCATCCAGCCAGGCGTCCCCCTGCTCGAAGGCGACGGTGTGGGCGAGCACGCCGAGGTGGCTCGGGCCGTGGCTGACCTCCTCGGGCAGGCGGGCGAGGTCCTCCGTCGCGTCCGGTCCGGCGACGATCAGCGCCGCCTTGAGGCCGGCGAGGTTCCACGCTTTGGACGCCGAGGTGACCGCGAAGGCGTCCCCGGTGCCGTCGACGGTCAGGTACGGGGTGAACCGGGCACCCTCGAGCACCAGCGGGGCGTGGATCTCGTCGGCGACGACCCGGACGCCGTGCTCGCGGGCGAGCGCCGCGACGGCCGCGAGTTCCTCGCGGGTGTGCACGGCCCCGGTGGGGTTGTGCGGGTTGCACAGCAGGTAGGCCACCTCGCTGCTGGCCCCGTTGGCGTGCCCCCGGGCGGCGATGAACGCCTCCCGCAATGACGCCAGGTCGATGCGGCCGGCGGCATCCAGGGGCGCCTCGACGACGTGGCGGGCGTCGTGGCTGACGAAGGCGTAGAAGGGCGGGTAGACCGGCGCGTTGACCACCACGGTGTCCCCGGGGTCGGTGACCAGTCGCAGGACCTCGACGATGCCGAGCATCACATCGGGCGCGATGGCGGTGCGCTCCACGTCGAGGTCGTCCCAGCCCCAGCGCCGCGCGGCGAAGCCGGACAGCGCCCGCGCGTACTCGCGTGCCCCCGCCGGGTAGCCGGTATCGCCGAGCTCCACCGCCCGGTGCAGGGCTGCGGCGATCGGTGGGGCGAGTTGGACATCCATCTCCGCGACCCACAGCGGCAGGACGTCGTCGGGGTGCTGTCGCCACTTCACGCTGGTGCGCTGGCGCAGCGTCGCGAGGTCCAGCTCCTCCAGCGGGTTGCCGTGCTCGGTTGGCGGACCGGTCATCGTCGCCCTTCTCGTCCCGACGGGGACGGGTATGGGGCGGGAGTCAACCAGGCCACGCGGTGGGCGGGATCGACCGCGGGTGGTGTCGGGCCGACGCTGGTGCTCGCCACCAGACCCTTGCACTGCAGGTGTGCGTCGTTACCTTGTGGTGCAAGGGTACGAGCGGACGACGAGGTGGCAGGTGGCGGACGAGTCGCGGGGCTCCCGGCTGCTGCGCGGCATCCTCGACGCGTGCCTGCTGGCGCTGGTCGCCGAGCGGGACCGCTACGGCTACGAGCTGGCGCAGGCGCTGCGCGGGGCGGGCCTGGACATCGTGAAGGACGGGTCCATCTACCCGTTGCTGTCCCGGCTCGAGCGGCGGGGGGCGCTGACCTCCTACCGCGCACCGGCCGCCGCGGGTCCACCCCGCCGGTACTACGCGATCACCGAGCGCGGCCGGGCGGAACTCGAGGACGCGCGCACGGTGTGGGCCTCGGTGGCCCGTGGCGTCGACGCGATCCTCGACGGAGTACCGCCGCAGGGAGGAGTTGCCGATGACTGACCGGTACGGCACCCCGCAGATCGAAGGGACCGTGGCCCGCGTGCAGCATGCCTGGTACCGCGTCGGCATGCCGCGGCGCTGGCGGCGACGTCGTGCCGAGGAGTTGCAGGCACACCTGCAGGAGGCGGTCGCTGACGGCAGGGCGATCGATGATGTGGTCGGCGACGACATCGAGGCGTTCGCCGCCGAGTGGGCCGCTGCCGAGCGGTCCCACACCGTCGCCTGGCAGCTGCTGGAGATCCTGGCGGCCCTCGCCCTGCTACCGGGGGTGGCGGCGCTGCTGAACCCCTGGCTGCATGAGCTGTTCCGGACCTCCGACGACCGGGTGGGTGTACCGGTGAGCCTCCTCACGCTGCTCGCGGTCATCCTGCCCTTCCAAGCCGGCTGGCAGGCGCTGCGCATGTGGCGTCATCGGCTGGAGCGGCGCATCAGGACCCTGCTGGGGGGCGGACTGACCCTCTACCTCGCCGTCGCAGCATTCGCGTGGGCCTTCTGGCTGCGTGAGACCGACCGGCTGCTGCCCCTGGCACCGCTGGCCGCGTGGGCACTGGTGGTGGTCGGTGCGGCGGCCCTGGTTGCCGTCTTCTGGCCGCGGCGGTGACGTACGGTCGGGGGAGGACCCCGACCAGACCCGGCTCTAGGCTGCCGCCGGTGACGACGAAGCTCGAGCTGTCCGTCCTCGGCCCCGTGCAGGTCGCCGTCGACGGTGTCCCGATCCGCCTGGGTGCCCGCAGCCGGGCGCTCCTGCTCGCCCTCTCTCTGCGGCCCGGTGGGGTGGTCGCCTGGGACCACCTCGTCGACCTGCTGTGGACCGACCATCCACCCGGTGACGCCCGCAACGCCCTCCAGGTCCTGGTCTCACGGACGCGTCGCACGTTGGGCGATGGGGGAGCGGGGATCGTGACCCGCGAGCCCGGCTACGTGCTCGACCTGCCCACGGAGGCCATCGACGCGGCGCGCTTCGAGCGGCGGGTCGTGGTGGCGCGACAGACGGCAGCGGGCGGCGGGGTGCCCGACCCCGACGCGCTGGTGGAGGCACTGTCCTGGTGGCGTGGCGAGCCCTACGCGGAGGCGGTCGACGATCCCGAAGCGGTCGCCGCGGCCTCGCGGCTCGTGGAGCTGCGCCGTGAGGCCGTGGAGCTGCGCGCCGAGGCCGTGCTGGCGCGCGGCGGCGGCGGGGAGCTGGTCGCTGACCTACGGGCGGCGGTGGCGGCACACCCCGACCAGGCGCGCACCCACCGGGCGTTGGCCCTCGCGCTCTACCGCTCGGGGCGCGAGGTCGAGGCGCTGGATGTGCTCAACGGGCTGCGCGCCCGACTGCGCGACGAGCAGGGGCTCGACCTCGACGAGGCCACCGACCGCCTGCTCGCGGCGATGCTGCGTCGCGACGAGCGGCTGGCCGGTGCCGCGGCGCCCGGCGCGGGGCCCGGGATCGCCCTCGACGCTGCACCGGAGGCCGCCCCGGACGCCGCTGTGCACCCAGGGGCCGGGACCTCGCAGCTCGCGCCCCTGCCCACGGCCCGGGACAGCTTCGTCGGTCGCCGTGACGAGCTCGCGGCTGTCCGGGAAGCGGTGCGCCAGGCCAGGGTGGTGACCCTGATCGGACCGGGTGGGACGGGCAAGACCCGGCTCGCCGTCGAGGCGATGCGTGACCTCGCTGAGCTGCCGGCGGACGGGGTCGCCTTCGTCGACCTCGCACCGGTGGGCGACCCCGACGACGTCACGCGGCAGGTCGCCGCGGCGCTGGCCATCGACGCCGACGCCGGCGTGGTCCTACGGGCGCCGGCGGGCGTTCCGCGGGGGTTGGAGGACCGGATCCAGGGTCGCCTCCGGGACGCGCGTCTGGTGGTGCTGCTCGACAACTGCGAGCACCTCCCCGACGCAGCCGCGGCGGTCGCCGACCTCCTCGTGGAGGCCGGTCCGGACGTCCGGGTGCTGGCCACCAGCCGCGAGGCGCTGCGGGTGGACGGCGAGCGGCTGCTGCCCGTCGCCCCGCTGTCCGTCCCGAGCGATGCGGGTTTCGCGGGCGATGCGGAGGTGCTGCTCGAGCACGACGCCGTGCGGCTGTTCGTCGACCGTGCCCGCGCTGCGGGTGCGGCCCTCCACCTCGACGCGGTGGACGAGGGGGACGCGGCGGCGGTGGTCGAGCTCTGCCGCCGGCTGGACGGCCTGCCCCTCGCCCTGGAGCTCGCCGCCGCCCGCGCGGCCACGCTGCCCGTCACCACCCTCGCGGCGCGTCTCGAGGACCGCTTCCAGCTGCTCACGGGTGGTCGTCGCGGGACCCGCCGGCAGCGCACCCTGGACGCCGTGGTCGCCTGGAGCTACGACCTGCTGGACGGCGAGCAGCAGCGGCTGCTCCGCCGCCTGGGTGCCTTCGCCGGCCCGGTCGGCGCCGACCTGGTCGCCGCGGTCGTCGGCGACGACGAGGTGGAGGACGCCCCGGGCGCGGCGGGGGAGCAGGTCCTGCCGGCGCTGGTTGAGCTGGCCGACCGGTCCCTGCTCACCCTGGAGCCGGCGCCGCCCTTGGTCGACGATCCCGCGCGTCGCCCCCGGGTCACCGTGCGGCTGCTCGAGACCATCCGGGCTTTCGCCCAGGACCGCCTGGTCCGCGAGGATGACGCGGTCGCGGTCCGGCGGCGGCACGCGTCCGTCGTGTCGGCGAGGGCCGCCGCTGCCGGGGCGGGGCTGCAGGGGCCTGAGCAGCTGCGCTGGCTGGACCTGCTCGACCGGGACCAGGACGAGTGCCGGGCGGCGCTGGCCTGGTGGCTCGAGTCCGAGCCGGACCGTGCGCTGCAGCTGGCCGTCGACCTGGTCTGGTACTGGTGGTTGCGCGACCACAACGCCGAGGCGGCCCGGTGGTTGCGACGGGCCCTGGACCAGGCGGGGACCGAGGCTGATCCGCAGCTGCGCGCCCTGGCCCTGGGCTGGCTCGGCCTGCACGAGCTGTTCGACAACCGGATCGAGGCCGCCATCAGCGCGGTCCGCACGGCGGAGACGGTGCTCGCCGACATCGGTGCCCCCACCGCCTTCGCCAGCGTCGGGGTGCCGCTGCTCGTCGCCTACGTCGACGCGCTGACCGCCGAGGACCAGACCGACGCCTTCCCGCGGGTGGAGGGCATCGTGGCCCGGGCCGAGGAGCTCGGGGAGCACTGGGTGGTCGCTACGGGCCGCTTCATCCTCGTGGGCATGGCGGTCACCCTCGGCCAGCATGAGCGGGCACGCCACGACGCCGAGGCTGCGCTGGCCGCGGCCCGCCGGTGCGGGGACCGGTGGGTGGCGTTCCAGACCCGCACGCTGCTCGGGGTCAGCCACCTCGAGGTCGGCCGTCTCGAGGATGCGGAGCGCGAGCTCGCCGTGGCCGGGCCGTTGGCCGAGGCGGTGGGCGCCCGGGCGCAGCTCAGGATGGTCCGCACGCAGCAGGCGATCGTGTCGATGCTCCGGGGCGACCACGACCGCGCCGAGGTGGAGCTCACCCGGATGCTCGCCGACGGCCCACTCCACGGCCGGGACGTCTCCCAGGCCATGGTGCTGCACGCCCGGGGGATCAACCGTCGGCGCGCCGGCGATGTGCGAGCCGCGGTCACCGACCTGCGCGAGGCCGTCCGAGTGTTCGCCGCCGTCGGGGAGGACGTCGGGGCAGCGGAGGCCGCTACCGCGCTCGCCCACGCCGAGGTGGCGCTCGATGAGTTCGGTGCGGCCCGGACCACCCTGGAGCTCGCCGTCCACCACCTCGGTGCGGTACCCGGTGGCATCCCCGTGGTGACGGCGATCCCCGCCCTCCACGAGGCTGCCGCGGCCGTCGCCCTGGCCGAGGGGGACGCCGGGCGGGCACTGCTCCACCTCGGCCGAGCAGCCGCCCTGCGCCAGACCGACGCCGCCCCGCTCTCCACGCTCGACGGCACCGAGGTGGCACGCCTCGAGGACGCGGCCCGGCGTTCGCTCGGCGAGGGGGCGGCCGAGGTGGTCGCCACCGGCCGTGGCCGCACCGGCCTACTGGCGCCGATCGACTGAGGTCGAGGTCGCCGCGTGTCAGCGCCCGGTCAGCGCCCGGTCAGCGCCCGGGGGCATCGTCCTTGACGAGGACGCGGCACACCCGGTGCCGCCCGAGGAGGACCCGATGTCCACGACCCAGATCCCGGCCGTCGCGGTGCGCGACCTGGTCCGGACCTACCTCAGCCCCGACGGTGGCACCTTCGACGCCGTGGCCGGCCTCAGCTTCGAGGTGCGCCAGGGGGAGATCTTCGCCCTGCTCGGCCCCAACGGCGCCGGCAAGACCACCACCCTGGAGATCCTCGAGGGGCTCGGCCGCCCCACGTCGGGGCGCGCCAGCGTGCTCGGTCTCGACACCGTCCGGGACCGCGACGCGCTCCAGCACCGCATCGGCGTGCAGCTGCAGGCCTCGGCCTACTTCGAGCTCCTGACCCTGCGGGAGATCCTGCGCCTGTTCGGCTCGTTCTACGCCACCCGGCGCGACCCCGACGAGCTCCTCGAGGCCGTCGGCCTCGCCGCCAAGCGCGACGCCCGCATCGGTCACCTCTCCGGCGGACAGGCGCAGCGCTTCAGCATCGTCGCCGCCCTGGTCAACGACCCGGAGGTGGTGTTCCTCGACGAGCCGACCACCGGCCTCGACCCCCAGAGCCGCCGCAACCTCTGGGAGCTGGTGCGCACCGCCAACGCCGAGGGCCGCACCGTGGTGCTGACCACCCACTACATGGAGGAGGCCGAGGTCCTCTCCGACCGCGTCGCCATCGTCGACCAGGGGCGCCTGGTCGCCCTCGACACCCCCGCGGCCCTGATCGGGGCCCTGGACGGCGGCCACCACGTCCGCTTCGCCACCCCGGAGCCGATCCGTGCCCCCCTCGACGGGCTCCCCGGGGTTGAGGCCGTCACCGTCCGCATCAACGGCCACACCACCTACGACCTCGCCGTCACCGACCCCTCCCGGACCGTGCCCGCGCTGTTCGCCTGGGCCAGCGCCAATGACCTGGTGCTCGACGACCTCCAGGTCGCCGCCCCGACGCTCGAGGACGTGTTCCTGGCCCGCACCGGCAGCCGTCTGCGCGTCTGATGCGGCGCGGTCCCGCGACCGAGCGTCCCGCACGACCAGCCAGGCCCCCGCACCCCACACACCGTCCCGTGCCGCCACACGGCGGCCCACACCCCGGAGGACCACCATGCGCCAGACCATCGACCTGACCCGGGCCAGCATCCGCATGCTGCTGCGCGACAGCGAGGCCTTCTTCCTCGCCGCCCTCGCCCCCATCCTGTTCCTGCTCGTCTTCAGCCTCTACGACCTGTCCATCACCGCCGGCGGTGACCTCGCGCCCGGTGACCTGGGTGCCGGTGCGGGCAGCGGCGCGATCGACTACTTCGACTTCGTGCTGCCGGGCATGCTGGCCATGGGGCTGATGAACTTCACCATGGTCGGCATCGCCGGCTCCATCGCCCGGTACCGCGAGACACAGGTGCTGCGCCGGCTGACCGCGACCCCGGTGTCACCCATGGCCTTCATCACGGGTCAGGTGCTGGCCCGGCTGGGGGTGTCGGTGTTCCAGGTCCTGCTGCTGCTCGGCACGGGCGTGCTGCTCGGCGGCACCGTGGTCGGTAACCCGCTGTCGGTGGTCGCCCTGGCGGTGCTCGGCAACCTCACCTTCCTCGCGCTCGGGTTCGCCGTAGCCGGCCGTGCCCCCACCGTTGACGCCGCGAACAACCTCGCCGGGCTGGCCACGCTGCCGCTGATGTTCCTCTCCGGCATGTTCTTCCCCCTGGCGGCGCTGCCGGGCGGCGTGCGGGTGTTCGCGGAGTGGCTGCCCATCACACCCCTGATCGAGGGGATGCGGGCCATCGCCCTGGAGGGCACCAGCCTCACGGCCCTCGGATCCGAGCTCTCGTTGCTCGGTGGCTGGGTCGTGCTGTCCTTCGCCCTGGCCCGGCTGTCCTTCCGGATGGGGGCCGCACCGGTCCGCCAA
>PXDB01000126.1 GCA_003565155.1 Nitriliruptoraceae bacterium
CGAACTGCTCAACGACACCCAGACCGTCTACCCCGGCACCGACCTCGTGCTCTCCTACCGCGTCAAACCCCACCCCGGCACCACATGAACTTCCTCACGGTCCTGGGAGTCCTGGAGTCCGCGTGCTGCAGGCTGCCGTCCAGCATGTAGGTGACGGTCTCGAAACCCCGGTGTGGGTGCCACGGGGTCCCCTTGGGCTCACCGGGGGCGTACTCCACCTCGCCCATCTGGTCGAGGTGGATGAAGGGGTCGAGGTCGGCGAGGTCGACGCCGGCGAACGCGCGGCGTACCGGGAAGCCCTCGCCCTCGAAGCCCCGCGGGGCGGTGGTGACCGAGCGCACCGGACGCGTCGTGGCGCCGGCCCCGGGTGGGGGCTGCACACGTGGCAGCGTGAGGAGGTCGTCGACGCTGATGGCGGGCATGGTGGCTCCTCGCAGGTGCGTTGTCATCCAGCGTAGCGCAAGTAGTTGCTAATGCAACTTTAAGCCGTCGCTACCGGCGCCGACGACCGAGCAGCTAGGCTCCGCGCCCGTACGTCCCCGCCTGCGGTCGGTTGACAGTGGAGGTCCCCGAGATGCGACGCTTCCCCGCGCTGCTGGTGCTGGCCCTCGCCGGCCTGCTGCTGCTGCCGGGCGTGGCGTCGGCAGGCACCGCCGCGGGGCTCGGGGGCGACGCCGTGGTGCTCGCCCAGGAGGACGAGCCCTCCGGTCCGCAGCCCGCACCCAGGGACGCCGAGGAGAACCCGGCACGCGACCTCGGGGACTTCGGCGACCGTGAGACGCCCTTCACCTGGTTCGCCGCCTGGCTGCTCGCGGGCCTCGGGTTCGTCGGCCTCAGCATCATGCTCGCCTTCTACCGCTTCCGGGTGCTCGGCCCGCAGAGGGATCAGGCATCGACCTGAACCCCGCTGACGCTGCCGGGTCGGACCCGTCCGGTCACGCCCCTCATGACGGCCCGCAACGGCCGCTCATCGACGCTGGGGTCGCACTGCGAGCGGCCTCGCTCCTGGCACCGGCACGGCGCGTCGAGCCGGGTCGGGTGTCGGCTCTGCGCGCGGTCGTCAACGACGAGCTGCCCCGCATCGACGCTGCCGCGCGTCGCTTCACCGACCTCGGTCACGACCTGGCGCCCACCACGGTGAAGGTCGTCGGGCGGACCGCGTGGGTCCGCGCGAACCTCGAGGTGGTCGCAGGGGCCTTCGAGCCGCTCCGCGACCGACTCGAGCAACGCGCGCGGGCCAGTCGGCGCGTGCTGGGTGCCCAGCTCGGAGCGCTGCTCGGACTGCTCTCCACCAAGGTCCTCGGGCAGTACGTGCTGCCGCTGGCGGGGCCGGGGTCCGGGCAGCTGCTGGTCGTGGGACCCAACGTGTTGGACCTCGCTGACCAGCACGGGGAGGTCGCGGACGAGATCCGCCGCACGGTCGTGCTCCATGAGATCACCCATCGCCTGCAGTTCGACGCCTGCGTCTGGCTTGCGGACCACCTGCGGGGTCTGGTCGGTCGCTACCTCGAGCACACCCGTGTCGACGGCACGCAGCTCGCCGAGCTGGCGCCGCGTATCCCCGAGGCCCTGGCGCGCGCCCGTGCGACGGGTGAGCTCAAGCCCCTGCTGCAGACGGTGCTCACGGAGGAACAGGTCACCGTCATCGACGAGGCGCAGGGACTGATGAGCCTCCTGGAGGGTCACGGCAACGCCACCATGTACGGCGCTGCGGACGGCTTGATCGACGACCCCGACCAGGTCCGTGCGGCGCTCGCCTCACGGCAGGGTGACGTCACCTCGAAGGTGCTGGCCGCCGTCGCCGGGCTCGAGATGAAGCGGCGCCAGTACCGTGAGGGCGAGGCCTTCGTCACCGAGGTCCTCGACTCGGCGGGGACCGACGGCCTCAACCTCGCCTTCGCGGCGCCGGCGAACCTCCCCAGCGGTGAGGAGATCGGTGCTCCGTCGACGTGGCTCGAGCGGGTGCAGTCACCATGAGCGCGGGCCCGGTCGCCGCCCTGCCGGCCGGTCAGCACCGCGACGTGCTCGTCGGTGAGGTGGCCCGGGCGCTGGCCGATCTCCCGCGGGATGTGGCCGTGGTCGCGGGGTGTTCCGCCGGTCCGGACTCCACCGCTCTGGCCTTCCTGGCCGCCGAGGCCCGCCCCGATCTGGCCCTGACCCTGGTCTACATCGCCCACGGGCTGCGCCACCCGGACATCGAGGCACGCGAACGTCGCCTGGTCGCCCAGCACGCCGCGTGGCTCGGGGTCGGCTGGCAGTCGGAACGGGTGCACGTCCGTGCGACGGGAGCCGGCCCGGAAGCTGCAGCCCGGGAGGCCCGCTACGACGCCCTCGAGCGCGTGGCCGCGCATGTCGGCGCGGAGGTGCTGCTGCTGGGCCACACCGCCGACGATCAGGCGGAGACCCTGCTGCTGCGCCTGGCTCGCGGGACGGGCATCGACGGCCTGTCCGGTATGCAGCGTCGCAGCGTCGGGCGCTGTCGACCGCTCCTCGGTCTCCGGCGTCGCGACGTCCACGCCTTCATCACGGGTGAGGGGCTACCCGTCTTCCACGACGCCAGCAACGATGAGCCCGATCTGCGTCGCAACCTCGTGCGACACGAACTGCTCCCCACGCTGGCCCGCGTCGGGCCGGATCCCGTGGGTGCCCTCACGCGTCTGGCGGCGCACGCGGCGCGGGACGCGGCCGCGCTGACCGCGGCAGCCGCGAGCGCCGTTCCCCTCCACACCTTCGGATCCGTCGTCCTGCTCCAGCGCCCGGCGCTGCGCCGCGCGCACCCCGCCCTGGCGGCACGCCGGGTGCGGGAAGCGCTGACACGGTGCCGCGGTCGGCCCCCCTCCGCGGCGGTCGTCGAGCGTGTGCTCGCGCAGGAGCCGGGCAGCCGCTGCACGCTGCCCGGTGACCTCCGCCTGGAGGTCACCCGTGCCGTGCTGGCCTTCGGGCCCGCTGACCCACCGGCGCCTGCCGCTCGGCTGATCGCCGTGCCGGGCCGGACCGCCTGGTCCGAGGCGGGCGTGCTCCTCGAGGTGCGCACGCGCGCCAGCGAGGGTCGTGCCGCCGGGTATCAGGAGCAGCTCGCCCTCGGGTTGCCCGAACCCTGGATGCCGTCGCCCGTAGCGCCGGAGCGCCTGGCCGTACCGACGGGTGCCCGTCGCGACCGCTGCACCCTGCTCCTGCCCGCGGTCTCGGGGGCACTGCACCTGCGGCCGGTGGCGGCGGGTGACCGTGTCCGTACCACCCTCGGGAACCGACGGGTGAGCGCCGTCCTGCGTGATGCGCACCTGCCACGCATCCTCAGATCGCGCTGGCCCGTGCTCGTGTCCACCGATCCCCCGGGCGACCAGCGGGTGGTGTGGGTCCCGGGCTTCGCCGTCGACGCCGCGCTGGCCTTGGAGGGGCGCCGCGATCCCCAGCTCGCCCTTGCGCTGGTACGAGCCGGGCCGACGGGCGCTGACGACGGGGAGTAGGCTCGCGGGCGCCGCCAACGGTGGTCTTCGCTGCCCCCGAACCGACGGGTGAACCACGATGTCCGAGTCGGCAGAGATGCTCGAACGGCTCCCCGCGGCGTACCGGTCGCAGGTGGAGGAGGTCCTGATCTCCCGCGAGCGGATCGCGGAGAAGCTGGACGAGCTGGCGGGGGCGATCGACCGGGACTACGCGGGCGAGGAGCTGCTGCTGGTCGGTGTCCTCAAGGGTGCGATCTTCGTCGTGGCCGACCTCCATCGGCGGCTCGGGGTGCCGTCGTCGGTGGACTTCATGGCCGTCTCCTCCTACGGCTCGGCCACCACCTCCTCCGGGGTGGTGCGCATCCTCAAGGACCTCGATGCGGAGATCGAGGACCGACACGTGCTCGTGGTGGAGGACATCGTCGACTCCGGCCTCACCCTCGACTACCTCCTGAAGAACCTGCGGTCACGCCGGCCGGCCTCCGTCGAGGTGCTCTCGCTGCTGACGAAGCCGTCCCGACGGGAGGTCGACCTGCCGATCCGCTACGTCGGTTTCGAGGTGCCGGACGTCTTCGTCGTGGGCTACGGGCTGGACTTCGCGGAGCACTACCGCGGCCTCAGCGACATCGTCACGCTGAAGCCGGAGGCCTACGGGGGCTGACCAGGCGTGCACAGGACGCCCAACCACTGCCGGGCCGGCCCCGGGGGGCGCACCCTGCCCGCTGGTAGCATCGAACCTTCCCCGCGGGTCGCCTCGACGCCACCGCACGAGCCCTGCGCCCGCCCGCACCGGCCCCGACAGGTGGTTCCCCCGTGGCCAACGAGAAGCCGTCCCAGCGCTTGCTGCGCGGTCCGCTCCCATGGATCCTCGCCCTCGCGGCGGCCATGTGGATCGGGTTCAGCGTGTTCACCTCGGCGACCGCGCCCACGGAGTTGACGTGGAGCCAGTTCCAGACCGCGGTCGAGGACGGACAGCTCCAGGACTCCGACCTGCAGGTCACCTCGATCGGCAACCGTTCGGAGACCATCGAGGGGGAACGTCGCTCGGGTGGCTCCAACGTCGCCTTCACCACCGTCTACAACCCGGACATCAACGGTGACCAGCTCAGCCGGTGGATCGACCAGGGCCTGATCGGTGAGGTGGAGTTCAACGCAGAGCAGACCGGGGCCGTGGTCCAGATCCTGGCCACGGTGATCCCCTTCGTCCTGATCCTCGGGATCTTCTTCCTGTTGATGCAGAACATGCAGGGCGGCGGCGGCCGGGTCATGCAGTTCGGCAAGTCCAAGGCCAAGGTGGTCTCCAAGGACGCACCCAAGGTCACCTTCACCGACGTCGCCGGCGCCGAGTCGGCGGTGGAGGAACTGCGCGAGATCAAGGAGTTCCTCGAGAACCCGCAGAAGTTCCAGGCCATGGGCGCCAAGATCCCCAAGGGTGTGCTGCTCTACGGGCCCCCTGGGACCGGCAAGACCCTGCTGGCCCGGGCCGTGGCTGGCGAGGCGGGCGTGCCCTTCTTCTCCATCTCCGGCTCCGACTTCGTCGAGATGTTCGTCGGTGTGGGTGCCTCCCGCGTGCGGGACCTGTTCGAGCAGGCGAAGTCCAACGCCCCGGCCATCATCTTCATGGACGAGATCGACGCCGTCGGTCGGCACCGCGGTGCCGGCATGGGCGGTGGCCATGACGAGCGGGAACAGACCCTGAACCAGCTGCTCGTGGAGATGGACGGCTTCGACGTACGGACCGCCGTCATCCTGATCGCGGCCACCAACCGGCCCGACATCCTCGATCCCGCGCTGCTGCGCCCCGGTCGCTTCGACCGTCAGATCGTCGTCGACCGTCCCGACCTGGTCGGTCGTGAGTCCATCCTCGGGGTCCACACCAAGGGCAAGCCGCTCGGTGATGACGTCGATCTGTCCGTGCTGGCGCGCTCCACCCCCGGCTTCACCGGCGCGGACCTCGCCAACCTCGTCAACGAAGGCGCCCTGCTCGCTGCCCGTCGTGGCAAGCAGGAGATCGACATGGCGGAGCTGCAGGAGTCGATCGAGCGGGTCATCGCGGGTCCGGAGCGCAAGACTCGGCTGATGAGCGAGGACGAGAAGCGCACCGTCGCCTACCACGAAGCCGGTCACGCCATCGTCGGACACGCGCTGCCCAACGCCGACCCGGTCCACAAGATCACCATCATCCCGCGGGGCCAGGCGCTGGGCTTCACCATGCAGCTGCCCACCGAGGACAAGTACCTCATCTCCCGCTCGGAGCTGATCGACCGTCTCGCGGTGATGATGGGGGGTCGTGTCGCCGAGGAGTTGAAGATCGGCGACATCACCACCGGCGCGGGTGACGACATCCGCAAGGCCACGGCGACCGCCCGGGAGATGGTCACCCAGTACGGCATGAGCGGTCTCCTCGGCCCGATCACGCTGGGACAGAAGGACTCGCAGCCCTTCCTCGGTAAGGAGTTCGGCCACCAGCCGGACTACTCCGGGCAGGTGGCGCAGCTGATCGACGAGGAGGTGCGTGCGCTCCTTGACGAGGCCCATGACGAGGCGCTGGAGATCCTGGTCGAGAACGACCATGTGCTCGAGGACCTCTCCGCGAAGCTGCTGGAGGTCGAGACCGTCGACGGGTCGCTGCTCGACGAGGTGTTCGATCCGGTCCACCACCGCCCCAGCCGCGCCCTGGTCGCGCCAGAGGCCGATGACCCCGCTGCCGTGATCGAGAAGCTGCGGAGGAGCACCGTCGGTGGGCACGGCAACGGCACCGGGAACGGCAACGGATCCGGGAACGGGCACGCCCACGACACGTCCGCGGCCGCCCCGGCGTCGAAGCAGGCGTGAGCTGCCGCAACGTTCGCACGCCCCCCGACGCGGGGCCGGTCGCTCCCAGGAGGTCTGCCGTGAGCGTGTATCCGCTGCCCCAGTCCGCCAACGGGCTCGACACCCACGACGACGAGGTGCTGTCCGACGAGCTGGTGCAACTCGACGCTGACGAGGCCGCACGACGGGTGCGTCACATCACCGGCATCGCGCCGAGCCACTCCTTCGACCACGCGAAGATCGAGCGTGCCGTCAGGATGCTCTTCGAGGCCATCGGGGAGGATCCGGACCGGCCAGGGATCGTCAACACCCCGGCGCGTGTCGCCCGTGAGTACGACGAGATCTTCGCGGGGCTGCTCGTCGACCCGGCCGAGGTGCTCTCCGTCGCGTTCGACGAGGCCTACGACGACATCGTGATGATGCGCGACATCGAGTTCCACTCGATGTGTGAGCACCACCTCGTGCCCTTCACCGGGGTCGCGCACGTCGCCTACCTGCCCAACGCATCCGGTCAGGTGACCGGGTTGTCCAAGCTCGCACGGCTGGTCGACGTGTGCGCCAAGCGACCCGGCCTGCAGGAGCGGATGACCGCGATGATCGCCGACGCGCTCGAGCGGGCCTTGGAGCCCAGGGGCGTGCTCGTGGTGGTCGAGGCCCGGCATATGTGCATGGAGATGCGCGGCATCCGCAAGCCCGGAGCCAGGACGGTCACCTCGACGGTGCGTGGCAAGTTCCGCGACGATCCCAAGACGCGCGCGGAAGCGATGACCCTGCTCAAGGACTGAACCCGCCGCACCTCGCCGCGCTCGTCCGACGCCGCGCGTCCCAGCGGGGATGCGATCGCCGAGCCCACGGGGGCGTGGCATGCTGCACCGCGCAGGAGGGTGGCATGGGCCAGAAGGTTGCGACGGCCAGCCTGCGTGTGGTCGATGCCGGTGGCTGGCAGACCGCCGGACCCGTGGAGATCGAGCTCTACGCCGACGCCGCCTTCATCGATGCGGTGGTGGACGGTGCCGGCGTCGACGTGGTCGTGCGCCGCACCGACCCCCGGCTCGTCCGGCTCATCGGTCGCAGCGTCGCCCTGCGCGCGTGCCTGGTGGCCGCGGAGCCCACGGTGGCCGACAACCTCGACGCACGCCTCGCCAGCTGGCGCCAGCCGCCTCCCGACCTCGTCACCCCTGCGGGCATCCTGCCCACCGCTACGCAGCCGGTGGTGATGGGCATCCTGAACGTCACGCCCGACTCCTTCTCCGACGGTGGCCGGTCCTACCTGCCGGCCGCGCACCCCGCGCCGGCGTTGGCCGCCGCGGCCGGCATGCTGGAGGCGGGTGCGCACGTGATCGACGTCGGCGGTGAGTCGACCCGGCCGGGAGCAGCCCCGGTCAGCGTCGAGGAGGAGCTCGCCCGTGTCCTGCCCGTGGTGCGCGCCCTGGCAACCTCCGGGGCCATCGTGTCCATCGACACCACCAAGGCGGCGGTAGCGCGGGCCGCCGTGGATGCTGGTGCGGCCCTGGTCAACGACGTCTCCGCAGGGCGTCTCGATCCCCCGCTGCTCGACACCGTGGCTGCGGCGGAGGTTCCCTACGTGCTGATGCACATGCAGGGGACCCCGAGCACCATGCAGCGCGACCCGACCTACCTCGACGTCGTCGCGGAGGTCCACGATGAGCTCGATCAGGGCCTGCGGCGGCTGGCGGCGCGGGGGGTCGCGGCCGAGCGCGTCGTGCTCGACCCCGGCATCGGCTTCGGCAAGCTCCTCGAGCACAACCTGGCCCTCCTGCACCATCTCGCCAGCTTCACCGCCTTCGGGCGGCCCGTGCTGGTGGGCGCATCCCGGAAGTCCTTCATCGGTCGGCTGACCGACGACGCGCCGGTGACGGAGCGCCTGGAGGGCTCCCTGGCCGTCGCCGCCCTGGCGGTGGCGGAGGGCGCACGCGTTCTGCGGGTGCACGACGTCGCCGAGACGGTGCGGGCGGTACGCGTCGCCCACGCCGTCGCCGCCGGGACCGACGTGACCCGCTGAGCTGGGGCAGCCCGCGCACCGACCCTGGCCCGACCGGCCCCACCGACCCCGGCCCGACCGACCCCACCGACCCCGGCCCGACCGACCCCACCGACCGGAGGAGCAGCCGTGGACCGCATCACCATCACCGGCATCGAGGTCTTCGGGCACCACGGCGTCCTCGCCCACGAGCGCGAGTTCGGGCAGCGCTTCGTCGTCGATGTGGCGCTGGGTGTCGACCTGGCCGCTGCCGGCGCCTCCGACGACCTCGGTGACACCGTGGATTACGGCAGCCTGTCCGGCGACGTCGCGGCCCTGGTCGCGGGTGAGCCGTGTGACCTGATCGAGACGCTCGCCGAGCGCATCGCCGTGCGCTGTCTGTCCGATGATCGGGTCCAGGCAGCGGAGGTGACGGTGCACAAACCGGCGGCGCCCCTGCCCGTGGTCGCCCGGGAGGTCTCCGTCACGATCCGGCGGGTGCGCGCGTGAGCGCCGCAGCACGCCCCCGGATCGCGCTCGGCATGGGCGCGAACGTCGGCGACGCCCTCGAGACCCTCACCGCCGCGGTCTACGCCCTGGATGACCTCGACGGGGTCGTGATCGACGACGTCTCCGGGGTGTACCGCACCCCACCCTGGCCGGCCCCACCGGACCCACATGCCGTCCCGCAGGACGACTTCCTGAACCTGGTGGTGACCGGTCTGAGCAGCCTCGAGCCCCTGGCGCTGCTCGACGAGCTGCAACTCGTCGAGGCGGCCTTCGGCCGTGACCGTGACCGTGAGGTCCGGTGGGGGCCCCGCCCCCTCGACATCGACCTGCTGCTGCACGGGGACACCGTCATGGACACCGAGCGGCTCACGCTGCCGCACCCACGGATCACCGAGCGCGCCTTCGTCCTGGTGCCCCTGCTGGAGGTCCTGCCCGGTGGTGTCCTGCCGGATGGCCAGCGGTTGACCACGGCGTTACAGGCCCTTGCACCGGTGGAGGGCATCGACCTGGAGGTCCGCCTCGAGGAGGTACCGGGCAACCGCATCCCGCGTCCGGACGGCCCCGCCGGGCCCGCGCCGAGCTTCGAGCGTCCCGGTGCCAGCGACACCGACCCACGATGAGGGTCGCCATCGTCGGTCCCGGTCGTCTCGGCACCCTGCTGGCCGTGGCCGGTGCGCGGGCTGGCTGGCGCGTGACGGGTGTCGCCGGCGGCACCGCGGCGGCCCGTCGTGGCGTGACCGACGCCGTGACGGGTGTCCGGGATCACACGACGGCGACCGCGGCGGTGGTCGGTGCCGACCTCGTGCTGCTGACCGTCCCCGACGACCGCATCGCCGCGGTCGTCGACCACGTCGTCCGCGACGACGCGTTGGTCGAAGGACAGCGGATCGTCCACCTCGCCGGATCACGGGGGCTCGATGTCCTGCATCGCGCCCGCCTGGCCGGCGCCCGCGTGGCCGCATGTCACCCGGCGATGACCGTGCCGACGGGGGCTCGGGATCCCGAGCTGCTGGTCGGGGTCGCCTGGGGGGTGACCGCGCCGAGGGACGACCGTGACTGGGCACGGCAGCTGGTGTCCGACCTCGGTGGTGATCCTGTCGACATCGCTGACGACCGTCGGGCGCTGTACCACGCGGGCCTGACCGTGGCCTCCAACGCCGTCGGCGCGGCCACGATCACCGCGCGACGCCTCCTGCGCGCCGCCGCGGTCGAGCGCCCGGAGGCCTTCCTGCTCCCCCTGGCCGAGGCCTCGGTGGCCCGCGCGGCGACGGAGGGTGTCACGGCGCTGACCGGACCGATCGTGCGCGGTGACGTCGGGACCGTCACCCGGCACCTGGAACAGCTGGCGGTCGAGCTCCCCGAGCTGCTGCCCGCCTACCGTGCCCTCGCGAGCGCCACTCTGGAGCCGGCCCGCAGCCTCCTCGACGCCGAGGTGGTGGCGGCTATCGAGGCGGTGCTCGCCCCACCGAGGTCGAGCTGAGAGGTCGCGCCGTGGAGCGGATAACGACGATCGCTGCGCTACGGGACCGGGTGGCTGCGGCCCGGGCCGCCGGTGCCACGATCGGCTTCGTGCCCACCATGGGCGCCCTCCACGACGGCCACCTCGCCCTCGTCCGACTCGCCGCGACGCTGAGCGAGGTGGTGGTCGTGTCGGTGTTCGTCAACCCCAGCCAGTTCGACCGTCCCGACGACCTGGCGGCCTACCCACGCGACCTCGATGGCGACGAGACGGCGCTGGCGAGCCTGGGGCTGCGCGTGCCGGTGGTGGTGTTCGCCCCGAGCGTGGAGGAGATGTATCCGCGTGCGCCGCTGACCACCGTGTCGGTCGCCACGCTTGGCGAGCACCTGTGCGGCGCGTCGCGACCCGGCCACTTCGAAGGGGTCGCCACCGTGGTGACCAAACTGCTGTCGATCGTCGCGCCGGACCTCGCGGTGTTCGGGCGGAAGGACCGCCAGCAGCTGCAGGTCGTGCGGCGGCTGGTCGCCGATCTCGAACTGCCCGTGGAGATCGTGGCGGGCCCGACGCAGCGGGAGGACGACGGACTCGCTCGCTCCAGCCGGAACCGCCGCCTGGATGCGGAGGACCGCATCGCGGCGGCGGCGCTGTCACGCGCGCTCCGGGCTTCGGTGCTCGCCGCGGAACGCGCCCGGGACGAGGGTCGGGAGGTGCTGCCCAGGGAGGTGCGGGCGGCAGCCGCAGCGGTGCTGGCCGACGTCCCGCTCGTCGTCGACTACGTCGAGGTGGTGGACGCCGCGACGATGCAGCCGACGAGCGCACCGGTCAGCGAGACCACCCCGGCGGTCGTCGCGGTGGCGGGGGAGGTCGGTGGCGTCCGGCTGATCGACAACGTGGAACTCGGCGACCCCGAGGACGAGGCCCGCCTGCTGTCAGCGACGTCCTGAGGCCGGCTGGCGGTGCCGGGAGCGGGTGCTCGATCGCGCCGATCGGGCCGAGACCGGCGGTGGGCAGGCCGTGGCCGGATAACGGGGTCAGCGGGTCAGCGGGTCAGCGGGCCCGGCGCCGGAGCGCGGGCCAGGCCACCGGGCTCCAGGGACCGGGTGACCACGGCTCCCGGTTCGACGATGGCGTGGTCCCCGATCCGCAGGCCAGGAAGGATCAACGCACCTGCACCGATCGCGGCACAACTGCCGATGGTGACGTCGCCGCTGATCCGGGCGCCCGGTGCGACGCACACCAGATCCTCGAGCACGCTGTCGTGACCGACCGCCGCCCCGTGGCCGATCAGCACGTGCTCACCGAGTCGGCACAGCGGCGAGACGGCGACCTGCCAGAACACCTGCGTGCCGAGGCCGAGTGTGGCGGTCGGGGAGACCACCGCGGTCGGGTCGACCAGGGGTTCCGCCGGCGCGCAGGGGACGCGGGGTGCCAGCTTCTGACGCACCTCGGGAAGGCCGACGCCGAAGGTGAAGCGGGCGTCGGTCGGCACGTCGACGATCGTGCCCGCGACGGGGATGCCCCGCCCGGCGAAGCGTTCCGCATCGACCCTGCGGTCGTCAGCCACACCGGCGGGCGTGAGCCCGCAGCGCAGGACCAGGTCGGCGACATCCGACCCGTGACCGCCTCCACCCACGATGTAGAGCATGTCGTGACCCTAGCCGTCCCCGTGCCGGGGTCCTGTAGCGACCGGAGCGGCTACGGTCGGTGGGCCGCGCCGATCCGCTGGAGGTCCGCCGTGCTGCTCGCCGTCGACGTGGGGAACTCCACCACGGTGGTCGGGGTGTTCTGCGGTGATCGACTGCTGCACCGTTGGCTGCTGTCCACCTCGACGGGGCGGACCGTGGACGAGCACGCCCTGCTCATCTCGGGCCTGCTGGAGCGCGCCGGTATGGAGCTGCAGGCCGACCTCACGGGTGTGGTGGTCGGATCCGTGGTGCCCACGGTCACCGAGACCCTGCGGGCGTTGTTCCTACGGGAGCTGTCCGGTGACGCCCACCCCGTGGTCATCGGCCCCGGCGTGCGGACCGGGATCGCGATCCGACACGACCATCCGCAGGACCTCGGTGCCGACCGGATCGCCAACGCGGTAGCGGTGTCGGCCCTCTACGGCGGTCCTGCGGTGGTCGTCGATCTCGGCACCGCCATCAGCGTGGATGCGATCGACACCTCAGGCGCCTTCATCGGCGGGGCTATCGCGCCGGGCATCCTGACGGGCGCCGAGGCCCTGGCCACCAGGGCCGCACGGCTTCCGACCGTCGAGCCCGTTGCACCACCCTCCGCCATCGGACGCTCGACGACGACCGCGCTGCAGTCCGGCATCGTCAACGGCGCTGCCGGACTCGTCGACGGGTTGGTCAGCCGCATCAGCCTGGAACTCGGGCAGGGGGTCACCACCGTCGCCACCGGTGGCACCGCGGAACTGGTCCTCGACCGCTGCGGGACCGTGGACCACCACGATCCGGCGCTGACGCTCAAGGGTCTGCGGCTGGTGTGGGAGCGCAACGCCCGCTGAGGTCGCGGGCCATCGCTGTGGCGCCGCCGCGCCGCCGCCGCGCCGCCGCGCC
>PXDB01000004.1 GCA_003565155.1 Nitriliruptoraceae bacterium
CCGGCTTGTTTGGCAACGGCGTCCTTGCGCCCCTGGAGGTCCTCGGTCCGGTCATCGATCAAGGCACGCAAGCGGGCGTCGACATCGGTACCACCGACCTCGTGGGCGATCAGCAGCGTCTCGCACACGGCGTCCGCCGTCGGATCAGCGAGGTTGGCCTTCAGCACCTTCAGTGCGCGGTCCAGATCGGTGGAGATCAGCCACTCACGATGGGCTGCGGCGAAGGCCGGTCGCATCTCCTCGGGTCCTCGGGCACCGACCGAGAGCAGCGCCTGCGGGATGGAGCGCCCCAGGGTGATCGCCTGCATCCGGATCTCCTCGATCATCCGGGGCCACGCCTCACGCGCTGCGGCACGGCGGGCCCGGCGGCGGCTCCGCGCGCTGGCGATGGGGATCGCGGCCGCCGCGATCCCGACCACCAGCGCGGCCGGGATCCCGCCGTAGACGGCGTAGCCGAAGGCCGCGGCGATGCTGAACAGGACCACTTCGACCGCCAACAGCTCCACCGGGCGGATGCTGTCCAGACCCGCCTGCACCAGGAACTCCCGCACGGAGGTGCGCTGTCGCCGCTGCGTGATCCCTGGTGAGATGCCGACCCCACGCCACCCGAACACGACCGCGGTGTAGAGGAGGAACACCCCGTACCCCGCGAGAAGAGCGAGCAGGAACCCGACCACCGCGGCGTTCACGCCGACCACCCCGCTGCCGGCCCGGCGGGTCCTGCGAGCGTGTCGTCGAGCAGCTCCCGTACATCACCGCCGATGGCCGCGAGCGCGGGTGCGCAACGCACCGGCAGATTGCCGGTCCAGGCGAGAGGTGCCGACGGTGTCGGCCGGACGAACAGCTCGGTCACGGTGAAGGCCGTCGCGCCGGCGGCGGTCTGCTGCTCTTCCACCGCCACCACCTCGGTGACCTGTGGCACGCCGTTCACGCGCTCGCTGTGCACGACGAGGTCGATCGCCTCGGTGACCAGGGAGTTGAGTGCGGTCATCGGCAGCTCCGAGCGGGTGTCCGCCAGCTGGCAGATGAACCGCAGGCGGGAGAGGGCCTGGCGGCAGGAGCCGGCGTGGATGGTCGTGAACCCCTTGACGCCGGAGGACAGGGTGAGCAGCAGCGGGAGTGCTTCGCGGTCACGGACCTCCCCCACGATCGCGACGTCGGGGGCCATCCGCAGGAACCCGGACACCAGCCGCCGCAGGTCGATCTCCGGCCGGTCCGGTCTGGCCGCGCGGGTCTGCATGGACGCGACGTTCGGCAGGGGAACGTCGACCTCGAACACCTCCTCGGCGGTGACCACCCGCAGGCCGGGATCCAACTCGGCCGTGCAGCAGGACAGCAGCGTGGTCTTGCCCGACCCTGGCGGTCCCGCGAACACCGTCGAGAGCCGCGCCCGCGATGCCGCACGCAGGAAGGCGCCGACCTGGGCGGTCATCATCCCGCGCTCGACCAACTGGTCCAGCGAGCGGAACGCCACCCCGGTGAACTTGCGGATGTTGACCAGCAGGTGGGACCCACGACCCACGTCGCGGTGCACGATGTGGAGCCGGGCACCGGAGTCCAGTTGCGCGTCCTGGAGGCCCTCCGAGGCGTCCAGCTTGCGGTGGGAGGTGGAGGCATCGTCCAACAGCTTGGTGAGCGTGCGGATGACGTGGTCATCGTCGTGGAAGGCCTCGTCGTGGTAGCCAGAGTCGCCGCGGTGCCGCTTCACGAAGATCTGATCAGGAGCGTTGATCATGATCTCCCAGACATCGTCATCCGCCAGCAACGGTTCCAGGGGCCCGTACCCCGTCAGGTTGCGGGCGGCCTTCTCGACCACCCTGACCGGGTCCGGCAGGTCGAAGTCCCGCAGGCCGTGCTTGAAGTCGAGGCTCCACCTCCTGACCTCCTCCTCGAGGAGTTGCCGCAGTCGGCTCGCAGTACCGGCCCCGTCGAGGTCGAGGACCTCCTCCTTCGCGCGCTGCAGCACCCGCTGCTCGATCTCGACCAACGGCGATCGGAAGCCGGTCACAGCTGCTCCTCCCCGGGGTCGGCGTCGTCGGTGAAGGCAGCCAGGCTGCCGGGAGCGACGGGTGTAGGCACCGCACCGGCGTCGGGGACCGTGCGTCGCTCCGGCAGCCGCTCCTCCAGGGCCGAGACCCCGCGTGCGAGGCTGCGACCGAGACCGGCTGGCAGCGCGACACCGTCCCGCAGTGCCTGGTCGACCGCACGCTCCGGGAGCTGGACCGGGTTGGCCAGGCGTGACGCGGCGATGGCACCGAGGACGCCCTCAGCCAGGCTCGCTACCGCGGCGGTCACCTCCGCACGACGCCGTGGAGAGCGCGGCGCGCGGTTCACGACCGGCAGAAGGCGCTCCACCGGAACGCCGAAGCCGACGAGATCATCGATGGTGCGCACCAGCGCGTGCAGGCCCTTCATGGAGGGCTCACCCACCACCAGCGCCAACTCGGCGCGCGAGAAGGTCGCACGAGCCAGCAGGTTGCGGTCCTCGACGTCGCGGGAGCCGGTCTCCTCCTCGCCCTCGATGTCCGGGTCGACGTCGACGACCAGCACCTCGGCGATGGACTGCAGCGAGTCCAGTGCCGCCTCGACCGCCCGTGGTCGCAGGCTGACCCAGTGCCGGGCCCGGCGCAGGCCGAGCAGCAGCCGGTAGCCGCGCTCGGGCACCTCGAAGGTCTGGTCCCAGACGAGTTCCCTGGACGGTGTCGCCGAGCGGTGCGCCTCGACCAGTTCCTGGACGCTCGGAACCAACGTGCGCGCGTCGTGCAGCAGCGCCTGGTCGGCTACCCGGCACAGGTCCGCGAGCAGCACGGTGGGTGTCGGCGTGGCGGCACCGTGCCTGCCATCGGGCTGTCCCTCACCAGCCGCCAGCGCCTGCGCCAGCGCGATGGCGACCGTCGAGGCACCTGTGCCACCTGCCCCACAGACCGCCAGGACCCGACCCTCACGCAGGGGCTCGGTCACCGGTGCTTCGGCACGGTCATCGGTCGCACTCCCGATGGGCCGCGCCGTCGCCTGGAGCACCTCCACCAGCTCATCCCGGGAGAAGGGGTCGGCCAGCACGGCGGCGGCACCGAGGGAGCACCAGTCCCGGCGGGCTGCCCCGTCCACGACCAGGACGCTCACCCCGGCCGTCGTCGCCTCCTCGATCAGGTCACGGTCCAGACCGGGAAGCTGGCCGTCGATCAGGACCGCCGAGAACGCACGCCCGGAGCGCAGCCGCGCCCGCAACTCCGCGACCGACACGCAGCGAAGGAACTCCGCCGGCAGCATCGCCGCGGTAGCCCACTGCCCGACGATCCTGAACCACTCCGCACGCGCCGGCGCGAGACCGAGGAGCACGAAGCGCTCACGCATCACTGGTCCGATCCCGCACTCGCCGGCAGCGGTCCTGCCGGTTCCGGCCGGGGGCCCTGTTCCCGCGGTTCCGCCCGGTAGGCACCCGGCGCAGCTTCGGTGCCCTCCTCACCGCCCCGCGAACGGACCACGAACACGTTCGCGGTGTTGACCGCGTGGCCGAGGGCCTGCACGTCACCCGGCGCGGTGATCGCGACGGTGAGGGTGATCTCCGCACCCGACCCGATGGCACCGCCGTCCGGCGCCGTCACACGGAGCACGGGCACGGAACGCGCCACGAACGCGGTGTAGGCGGTCTCGCCGCTGCCGAAGGTGCCGAGGACATCGATCCGCTCACCGGGCTGGAGCGAACCGCCGACCGCCGCGGTCCGCGGCAGGGCGAAGGACAGGACGTGGGCTCCCTCGATGCCGCCGTCAGCGACCACCTGGGACGCCAGCAGCAGGTCACCGCGCTGCAGCGGCGCGACGACCGTACGCCCCACCAGCGCCTCGACCTCGTCGGCGGGCACGAGACCCTGGGTCGCCTCCCCCTCCTGCAACTCCACCTCGACGGTGCCGAACCGTGCAGCGACCTCGTCCATCGAGGACAGCTGGGTACCCGGATCCACCACCTCCGTGGCGATGACGACCTCACGGGTCGGGACCGTGACCGCATCGAGGTAGGCGACGAAGGTCGCCACGATCGCCGCGGCGACCAGCAGCGCACCCACGACGGCACGTCCACCGGGCAGGCTGCGGGCACGTGTGATGCGCCGCACGCCGGGGGCCGGCCCCGCCGCACCGCGCGCGGAACCCGCTGCAGCGTCCGAAGATGTCGACACCTCGACCACGTGTTCCCCCCGTGCCCGTGCCCCCAGGTCCGTGACCGCGTCCCGGGGGCAACGCTAGCCAGCGTCGCCGAAGGCGGGAAGCCCGCTGGTGCGCGCCGCCGCGTCGCGGGACGCACCGAGCACACCGACGGCCTTCTGACGCCGCACCTCGGTGACAACCGAAGCATGCCAGAGTATAGTGGAGGAAATCCGAAGGGGTCGATATGGGTCGTGAAACAACAGAGTGGATGAGTACACGCGAGGCTGCGGGGGAGCTCGGCATCACGACGCGCACCCTGTACCGGCTCATCGACAGCGGTCAGCTCCCGGCGTACAAGTTCGGCCGCGTGATCCGGCTGAAGGCCGACGAGGTGGACGCCTTCGTCGAGCGCTCCCGGATCGCGCCAGGCGATCTCGAGCACCTCTACGCCGACAGCGGCAGCGACGAGGAGGAGCCCTGAGCGAGAGCCCCTCAGCGCACCGCCGGCGCTGGCGGCTCACCGGTCCAGGATGACCTCGGTGACGGCTGTCAGCGGCAGATAGATCGTGCCCTGCTCGGCACCCTCGAGCCGCAGCGTCAGGACATCCTCCCCCACGCCGATCAGCGCTCCGGAGAGGGGCTCCTCCCAGCCGTCTCCGGCGAGGGCGACGCGGTCGCGTTCCTCGACGAGTTCGGCCAGGACCGCTATCAGGTGCCGCCCGGCGATCCGGTCACGGTCCCCGGTGGCCACGTGGGTCGGCGATCCCGGCTCCTGGCGCAGGGCGTGGATCGCATCGAGGCGGACCAGCACCAGTTGCCCGCCGGCAGCGCGCACACCGACATGGTCGGCCCCGAGCGCCACCAGGCACCCGCGGCGTGTGGACCCGCCGGCCAGACGCAGCCCCACGAGGGGTTGTCGTTCCGCGAGGTCACGCAGGGTCCCCCGCCACGTCGCCACCTCGCTGGCGCGCTCGAGACGGTCACGCCGCTCCGCACGCGCGGCGATCTCCGCCTCCTGCCGCGCGCGATCGCCGAGGGCGAGGTAGGGGTCCTGCGCCGCGGGCCCGTCGGCCATGGTCGACGACCTCCTGTCAGGCGTCCGGTACCGACGGTAGGTGCAGCCGCTGGCCGGGCAGGATGAGATCAGGGTCGTCGGGGTCGGGCAACTCCGCACGGTTCCGCTCGATCAGGGCCTCCCAGTAGGGGATGATCTCCGCGTCCGACGGCGCCTGTCCCAGCGAACGCCGCAACCGCTGCTCCGCGATCCGCCACAACGAGTCACCGTTGACGACGACGTACTCCTCCGCACCCTGGGGTGGGTCCACCGTGCCCGTGTCCGTCGCTGCCTCCGACTCCGTGACCACGGCCGACACGTGCGGACCCTCCACCTCCGACGCGTGCGGACCCTCCACCTCCGACACGTGCGGACCCTCCGCGTCCGAGCGCGCCCCAGGGACGCCCGGGACCTCCGCCTGCTGCTCCAGCAGCGGCCCTACCGGTTCCGGCAACCAGGCGGGCGATGTCCTCCCATCAGCGGCGTGGTTGCTGCTGGCGAAGGGCATCGGGATCGGCAGGTCCGCGAGCGGGACCTCCGTACGGCGCGCACCGTGGCGCTCCGGCGCACGGTCGACCTCGGTCCGCTCGACCGCTGCGTCCGGTTCCTCGATCGGCGTGGTCGGCGGTCGGGGCTGTGGACCGTCGGGTGTGACCGCAGCCCCGCCCTGCCCGACGACACCGCCGCTGGAGCCCGCAGCGCCCACCACCATCGACGCCGCCAAGGTCACGCCGAGCCCCTGCTGCAGCAGTCGGCGGACCCACGGGACGGTGAGGGCATCGGCGGCGCGCAGCAGTCGAGCGGCCCGCAGCAGCCGCGCCACCAGGCCGATCGTGGTGACACCGACGAGGTACCAGCACAGCCCGAGCACGAGCAGGCGCACGGCCGCGACGGTGGCGACCACCGCGCCCCGCGCATCGATCCAGGTACCCCACTGCGCCGGGTCCAGCGGCGGCGACGACAGCGTGCCGGCGCCCATGCGGTGGAACAGCACGGTGCCGGTCACCAGCCCGATGCACCACGCGAACAGCAACCAGGACCGTCGCTCCACCACGAGCATCCTCCTACAACGTGAATTCATCAGATAACATGATATCACTCGAAGGGGCTGGCGGCGCAGGAAGGGGAGGACGTGATGGGAGCGCACGGGATGGCGCGGTCGCGGGACGAGGTACCCGGCTACCGCCTCCGCGGGATGCTGTGGGAGGGCCAGGACCGGCGACTCCACCGTGCCGAGGCGTTGGGCAGCCCCGGACGCCCCCTCATGATCGAGATCCACGACACCGAGGTGGAGGAGGCCGCGCTCGCCCGACTGCAGCGCCAGACCGATGCGCTCCGCGCCCTCGAGCACCCCGGACTACTGCCCGTGCACGACCTCGTCACCCTGCCGACCGGGATCGCGCTGGTCATGCCGGCAGCCGTCGGCGGCTCGCTCGGCGACATCCTCGATGCCCCCGAGGACGTGCACCTCGCGGCGACGACGGTCACGTCCATCGCCACGGCGGCCCACGCCGCCGTCGCGGCGGCACACACCAGCGGCCTGCACCACGGTGCGCTCAGTGCTGAGCAGGTCCGCTTCGACAGCGGCGGGGCACCGGTGCTCCTCGGGTTCGGCACCGACGCCCTCCGCGCGGACGAGGAGGTGGGGGGTGATCTGCAGCGCAAGGACCGTGCCGACCTGGAGCGCCTGCTGGCCGCGTGCCGTCGCACGGTGGCGGGAGATGGCGCCGCCTCGGGTCACGCCTCCGCCGATGGCATGGATCGGGCAGCCTCGGGCGGCGGCAAGGGCAGCGGGCGCGCCGAGCAGGACGCCGGCGGGGGGAGCGCCAGGGGCGTCCCGTTCCGCACGCCCGGCGCTGGACGAGCGCGGGTCCCCGGCAACCGACGTCGCGTGCACGATGGGTACGCGCCCACACGTCAACGACGGGTGCGACCGTGGCTCCGGCGCCACCAGGCGGGCGGTGAACGACCCGGCGCGTTGCCGGCGCCGTCCGCCGACGCACCGGCGACACCGTCGGGAACGAGCCAGGCGCCCCCGACGGCGGCAGGTCCGGTCCGCGCCTGGCTCGTGCTGGCTGCCGCAGCGGTGCTCGCCACCCCCGTGCTGCTGGTCACGCTCGCCGTCTCCAGCGGATGAGCCAACCCCTGCCGCAACCGACCTGTGGGGTGGCGCACGGGACGACCAGCGGCCAGGATGGGGGGGACAGCGCCAGCCCGGTGCTGCCGCTGGGCAGCACGGCGGAGCGCGCGAACGCATGAGGGGCCGACCGCATGGAGCACGAGTACGAGCACGTCCTCAAGGACGGCAGCGTCGTCCACGTCCGCAGGATCCGTCCCGAGGATGCCCCGCTCCTGCTGGGCATGTGGGCCAGGACCTCGGCGGAGTCACGGCGACTGCGCTTCCTCGGGCCCTTCAACATCGATGAGTCCAACGTCCACCGGTTCACCGACCTGGACCCGGAGCTGCAGTACGCCGTGGTCGCGACCCGGGGTCGGGGCGACCACGAGCGCATGATCGGCGTCGCCCGCTACGAGCGTGATCCGGACGAGCCCGACCATGCGGAGTTCGCCGCGCTGGTCGAGGACGCCTCGCAGGGACTCGGGGTCGGCACGGTGCTGGTCCGCCAGGTGGCGCTCGCCGCCGAGGCCGCCGGCATCCGGAAGCTGTCCGGCGACATCCTCTCCGACAACGTCCGGATGCTGAACCTGGTCCGTGAGCTGGGGCTGGAGTTCACCTCCGGCCACGACGGCGGGGTGGTGCGCTCGGACCTGGAGACCAACGTCACGGAGCGCTTCCTCGATGCGGTCGCCTCGGAGGAGCGGGCGGCTGCCAAGGTGGCGCTGGACCGCTTCCTCCACCCGGAGAAGGTCGCCGTGGTCGGGGCGTCACGCGACCGCACCTCGATCGGGGGGATGATCCTCGACCACCTGCGGCAGGCGGACTTCTCCGGAGTTGTCTACCCCGTCAACGCCGCCGCACCCTACGTCCAGGGGATGGCCGCCTACCCGAGCCTTGGCGACTGTCCGGAACTGCCCGACCTGGTGGTGATCTGCGTGCCCGCAGCGGGCGTACCGGAGGTGGTGGACGAAGCCGCTGAGCTCGGTGTCCGAGCGGTCACCATCATCTCCTCCGGCTTCGCCGAGATCGGTGGTGAGGGCACGGCGCGGCAGGAGCAGATCATCGACCGCGCCAGCCAGGTCGGCATGCGCATCGTCGGGCCCAACTGCATGGGCGTGCTCAACGGCCAGGCGGACGTGCGGATGAACGCCACCTTCTCCCCCCCCCTGCCGCGCCCCGGCCGGGTATCGATGTCGTCGCAATCCGGGGCGCTCGGCCTCGCCGTCCTCGACCACGTGGAGTCGATCGGGCTCGGCATCTCCACCTTCGTCTCGGTGGGCAACAAGGCGGACATCTCCGGCAACGACCTCCTGCTGTACTGGGAGGACGACCCCGACACCGATGTGATCCTGATGTACGTCGAGTCCTTCGGCAACCCACGCAAGTTCTCCCGCATCGCCCGTCGGATCTCCCGCAGCACCCCCATCGTGGCGGTGAAATCGGGCCGCTCCACCGCAGGCGAGCGCGCCGCCAGCTCCCACACCGCCGCGATCGCCGCGGGCGACGACGCGGTGGAGGCCCTGTTCGCCCAGGCCGGCGTGATCCGCACCAAGACCCTGGAGGAGATGTTCGACTGCGCGGCGCTGCTGTCAGCTCCCGGCACCTGGCCCGCGGGACGCAACGTGGCCGTCCTCACCAACGCCGGCGGCCCCGGCATCCTCGCCGCGGACGCGCTCGCCGCCAACAACCTCGAGGTGCCCCAGCTCTCGGATCGCACCATCGCGACCCTGCAGGAGTTCCTCCCTGCCGAAGCCGGGGTGTCGAACCCGGTGGACATGATCGCCTCGGCGTCGGCGGAGTCCTACGCCAAGGCGATCCGCATCCTGGGCACCGCGGACGAGACCGACGTGGTCTTCGTCATCTTCATCCCCACGGCACGGGCGGACATGGACGCCTTCGCCGAGGCGCTGGTCAGCGCCCGTGACGACCTGCCCGACGACACGCCGTTGATCGCGGTCGTGATGACCTCCCACGGCGTGCCTGCCACACTGCGCGACGCGAACGTGCCCACCTTCAGCTTCCCCGAGGGTGCCGCCCGCGCCCTGGGACGCGTTGGTGCCTACGCGCGCTGGCGTCGCCAACCCCTCGGTGAGGTGCGCAGCTTCGACGACGCGCGGACCGAGACCGCGCGGCGACTGGTCCGCGAGGAACTCGCCACAGCCACCCGGCAGGACGGCGCGATCTGGCTCTCCGCCGAGCGGTCGAAGCAGCTGCTCGCGGCCTACGGCATCCCCATGGCGCGTTCCGAGGTGGTCGACACTCCCGAGGCAGCGGCTGAGGTGCAGGCCCAGATCGGTGGGCCGGTCGCCGTCAAGCTCGCGGCCCCGATCCACAAGGCGGACGTCGGTGGCGTCGCGCTCGGGCTGCACAGCGCGAACGAGATCACCGATGCGATAGCGGAGATCCGCGAGCAGCTCACCGCACGGGAGCTGACCCGATACGGCGATCGCTTCCTCGTCCAGGAGATGGTCGAGGAGGGCGTCGAGATGCTCGTGGGCGTGACCCACGACCCGTCCTTCGGGCCCCTGATCCTGACCGGTGCGGGCGGAACGATGGCGGAGCTCCTCGGCGACGTCAGCATGCGCATCACCCCGATCACGACGGTGGATGTGGACGAGATGCTGACCGAACTGAAGATGGCGCCGCTCCTCACGGGCTATCGCGGCACACCCCCGGCCGACATCTCCGCGCTCAAGGACGTGCTGCATCGCGTCGGGGCCATGGTGGAGGACCTCCCCGAGGTAGCCGAGCTCGACCTCAACCCGGTGTTCGTCCGCCCCGACGGGCGGGGGGTCGTGTGCGTCGACGTACGGTGCAAGCTGCGACCGGCCACCTAGACGGCACCCTTTAGCGAAGCCGCACCGTCCGCACCCGCCCGGCTGCACCGTCCACACGACGGCACCGGCCGAACCCGCCCGACTGCACCGTCCACACGACGGCACCGGCCGTACCCGCCCGACTGCACCGTCCACACGACGGCACCGGCCGTACCCTCCACACGACTGGGGCGTCCGACTGACGCCGCCGAGCGTGCACGCGCAACCTCCCGCCCTTCACGCCACCTGGAACCCCGATGCCCCGGATCGACGCGCTGCTCTCCGCAGGACCGACCACCTCCTTCGAGTTCTTCCCCCCGAAGACCGACAAGGGTGAGACCGCGCTGCGCACGACGCTGAACGAACTCGAGCCCCTGTCCCCCTCCTTCGTGTCGATCACCTACGGCGCCGGCGGCTCGACCCGGGAACGCACGCACCGCCTGGTGGTGGACCTGCTGACCCGGACGTCGATGACCCCGATGGCCCACCTGACGGCGGTCAACCACCGCCGCGCGGAGCTGCAGGAGCTACTGGGGCGCTACCTCGATGCCGGCGTGGAGAACATCCTGGCGCTGCGTGGAGATCCGCCACGCGATGCCGAGGAGGTCCTCTTCGACCTCGAGCGGGCCTGGCAGCTGGTAGAGCTCGCGCGGGAGGTCGGTGGCGATGCGTTCTCCGTCGGTGTCGCCGCGCACCCTGCCGGTCATCCCCTCGCTCCGGATCTCGCCACCGACCGGAAGCATCTGGCGGCCAAGCTCGCGGTGGCCGACTTCGGGGTCACCCAGTTCTTCTTCGAGGTGGAGGAGTACACCCGTCTCGTGGATGACCTCGCGGGCTTGGACTGCCACACCCCGGTCCTTCCGGGGATCATGCCCATCACCAACATCCGCCAGATCCAGCGCTTCGCGGAGCTGTCCGGCACCGAGGTCCCTCCAGCGCTGGCTGACCGGTTCCTCGCGCTCGGCGACGACGAGGAAGCTGTGCGGTCGCTGGGCGTCGAGCTCGCGACGGAGCTCTGTCAGCAACTCCTCGATGCCGACGCGCCCGGCCTGCACTTCTACACCCTGAACCGCTCGACGGCGACGCGGGAGATCCACGCCAACCTCGGGTTGTGACCCGCGTCGCATGCGTCCGAGCGAAGATCCCGCAGGGGCGTACGTGCCGCAGGTCGCGGTACTGCCAACCCTTCTCGGCACCACCCTCGGCGTCGCCCAGCGAGCGCGATACGAGGACCAGCTGCCGTCGCCCGCCTGGCGACGCGCGATCCGCGAGGCGCCGTCGGACAACCGGCTGCAGACAACCGCCGTCGGACAGCCGCGGTTGGACAGCCGGCTGCAGACAACCGCCGTCGGACAGCCGCCTTCAGATAGCCGCAGACCCCCGATCACCATGTTCGGGCACGAGGATCCACCTTCGTGCGTGCTAGGGATCAGCGAGGTCGATGAGCCCCAGTTGTCCGCAACCTGCCGTTGGTGCACCCCTCTGCGGGCCGTCGCGTGCCGCTGGAACCCCCGATCGCTCATCCGAGGACGGATCGGCCCGGTCGAGCGGATGCACGTACGCGGACTGCTCGCGGTGGAACACGACCGTCTCACCGTCGATCTCCAAGCGCCACGGTCCCCGGTCGAAACGGCGGTGGTGTCGCCGGCACAACAGGACCGCGTTGGATGGCGACAACCGACCCTGTGCGCGGAACGGGTGCTCCCCGTGCGCGACATCGCACCATGACGCCGGGGCATCACAGCCATCCCAGCGGCAGCCACCGTCACGGACGAGCAGCGCGCGCCAGAGACCGACGGGAACCGTGCGGACGGCCTCTCCCGCCTCGAGAGGCGTGCCGTCCGCGGCGACCACGAGTCGGCTGATGGCGCAGTCGGTCAGGAGCGTGCCGGCCTCCTCGAGGGTGACCGGCTGATCGGACCCCGCGAAACGGGCCGTCCCGATCACCTCCCCGAGCTGGGGCGCCTCCACGACCATGACAACGTGCGGGCGCTCACCGTGCACCGTCGGTGCCTCACCGAGCCGCAGCGCCGCATCGCAGAGCTGCTCGAACGCGTCGGCACTACGCTGCTCGGGGGTGCGGTGTTCATCCGGGGTGTCCGGACGCCGGAAGGCCGCGATGGCCGACCTCGCCAGCTCAGCAGCAGCACCGAATGCCCGTCCGGAGAACGCGACGCCACCATCTGGCGTGTCCGTGATGCTGAACCTGCGCTGCCGGTGCTGACCGGCTTCCTGCTGCTGTAAGCCCCGCGGTGCGTGCTCCGCGAGGTAGCGACGGACCCGCCGGCCGAAGGTGACCGGGTCGCAGGAGCGCGCCAGTTCCAGGAGTTCACGCTCGGCCACCTCGCGCTGCTCGGCCGGCAGGCGCTCCAGCGCCGCACCCAGCAGTCGCACCTGGGTCGCGCCGACGTCGCCCGCGCGGAAGGCCCGTCCAGTGGACGCGTTCTCGTCGGCGTAACGGCCCGCCTCAGCCGCACGTTTGGCCTCCGACGGGGACAGCTGCTGCTGCCGCGCAGCGCGCCGGCGGGCCTCCAGAAGCTGACCCGAGGTCCTGCCCGGATCGGCTTGACGTCGGACACGCCGCTCGAGCTCCGAGAACGCACGCGCACGGGCGGCTTCCAAGACGGCGATGGGGCGGCGGAGCCGCGCCGCATGGGCCTCCAGCTCCGCGTCGGTCAGGTCCTGCAGGTCCAGCGCACCGACCTGTTCGATCGCCAGCAGAGCCCGCTCCACCGCCGCTTCCTGGTCGCGGGCCGACGACCCGTCAGCGCTCTCCGCAGACGCAGCGGCCGCTGCAGCAACGCCCCGGCGCGGTCCCGGTGAGCCACGCTCCCGGCCCTTCGCGTAGCTGCCACGGGGCGAGGCCGCCAGGGCAGCACCGCTCACGCAAGATCGCGTGAGCGGGTGGTGCGGTGCGACCACTGACGCCTGCATGGTGCCCCCGGAAGCCGGTGGTGGAGCCGTACGGCCTGCAGACAAAGCTATACGAACACGTGTTCGAATGCAAGTCTCGCCCAACGTCCGAGCGAGGGGCGTCGGCAGCGAGCGTGACCCGCTTCGAGGTGTCCTGGTGGTCACGCAGGATGCTGCGGAGGCGGATCTGACGCCGGCGCTCCGGGACCTGGTAGCGCCAGGGTCGGTGCTGCGCACGGACGCGTGGCTGGCGACGACCGGGTCGAACAGCACGGTGACACCCCCGTCGCCGCCAACCTGCACGGACATCCCGCTGCGGTGGTGTTCCGACGGCTTCCCTCGCAGCTCGTGGCCACGGGACCGGTCCGCGCCGACGAGCTGACCTGCGGTGACCGGCCACCCGACCGTTCCACCCCGCAGCAGCGACGCGAGGCCGGTGCTGCCCTCATGGTCAAGAAGCACAGGCCGCAGCACCTGCGCAGCACCATCACTGCGCTCGTCGTCGACGCCCAGGCCGAAGGCCACCCACCAGGGCCAGCTCCCGGACCCTCACCCGACTGCCCGTGCACACCCGCAACTATCGCCTGAGCGACTGCTGCGCCCGATCCGTGCGCGGGACCGCGAGCAGTGCGCCGACGGCCGTGATCAGTACCGCCACCCCGAACCGGAGCAGCGTCGGTCAGACGCCGGCGCTCTGGGCGATCAGCGGGTCGAGACGGGAGAAGTTGCGCAGGTACGCCGCCCGGTCCGCCTGCAGCTGCTCGACGATCCGCTCGTACTCGTCGGTCCTGCCCTGACGCTCGTACAGCTTGCGTGGCTGCAGCAGTTCCTCGTCATCGAAGCCGGGGATGGCGCGCGCGACGGCGTAGCCGAAGTTGGCGTCCTCCTCCCACTCGATGGTGCCGTCCACGATCCCGTGCTGGACGGCTGCCGAGTGGGGGATCTTGACCTTCTTGGAACGCTCATCAGCCTCGGGACCACCGACCCGGCCGGTGTTGAGCAGGTAGACCTCGAGGTCGGTGGTCGCGAGCAGTTCGAGGAAGCGGTTGCCCATCGAGGACTCCTCCTCGAACCAGAAGGGGTTGGTCCCCGGGACCCTGAGGCTCTTGCCTGCCTCGTGGGCGCCGCCGGCCGAGGTGCCCTGGGTCTCACCGAGCATGAAGTAGTAGGCCGCCTGCTCCGGCTTGAGCTTCGCCACCGCCGGGATGATGTTCTCGTTGCGGTTGAGGATGAACAGGTAGTGGGCCTTCGGGAGCGCCTTCGGATCGCGGTGACGGATGTTGGCCAGGGGGAAGGTCACTCGTCCGTTCGCGGTGTAGGCGTCGTCGAAGAAGTCGACCTTGCCCTCCTCGTCGACCGCGACCGATTCCAGCCATGCGTCTGGGCGTGTCGCGCCGCCATAGATGGTGGGCTCGTCATCGGGGTCCAGTCCGTAGGACTTCGCGAAGCAGCCGTTCTCCGTGGTGAAGACCTCACCGCCCGGCATCAGCGCGATGAAGTCGTCCTGCACCGGGAGCGAACCTTTGACGTTGCGGAACGTGGTGGTCGTCTTCCCCGTCCCGGAGAGTCCGATGATCAAGGCCAGACGCTCCGCCCCGTCGACGGTCTCCTCCGCTGGGAACGTCTTCGCGCCCGAGTGCATCGCTAGTCCACCGAGCTCGAACACCCGCTTGTTCCACATCCGCAGGCCGCCCATCTTCGACTCACCGAAGTAGTCGGACCCGAACACGCGGGTGGTCCAGTTGTCGTAGTCGACCAGGATCAGGCACTCCTCATGGTGCTCCGGGATCCGAAGTGTCGGGGTGTAGATGATCGTGAAGTCAGGAGACCAGTCCGCGTCCTTGGGGAAGAACAGCTGCTCCTGCATCGCGGGGATGTTCGAGTGCGCCCGCTCCATGTACAGCCGCGAGGCGGTGCGGAACGCAGGATCAGGCCCGATGTAGCCCTCCATCAGGACCATGTCCTGCTCAGCGATGTGTGCATCCTGCTTGGCGGCGTACTCCGCTGCCTCCTCCCGGGACATCGTCTGCTTCACGTTCGGTGCATCACTGACGATGAAGGTCGAGGGTGTCAGACGCGCGAGGATCCGTGCCTGGTAGTTGATGTTGCCGAACTCCGTGACCGTCGTACGGTCCTCGGGCATGAACTCGAGCACCCACTCCCGCAGCTGGTCCTGGCTCGGATTCTCGGCGACTGATCGGGCGGGTGGCAACGGAGCGGACACGACGGACCTCCTCGGCGAACGCGTTCGATTCTCCCGGGGGCGGGCCGTAGCGAGGGATCGGCCACGATGCCTGCACCCTTGCACGCACCGTAGCCACCTGCCCTACGTGGGTGTGCATCGACGGCGGCACGCCGGTGCGGCGCTACCGTTGCCAAAGGCGTGGCGGGAGCGGTGACACCGGCGATGGTCCGTAGCGGTCGGTGTCGCACGACACCGGACGTGTTACCGTCAAAGACCCCCCGAAGAGCACTCGACAGTGGGGCCAATAGCCGCACGGGGCACGACGAGAATGGACACACCTTGGCCCGGAAGATGAGCGAAGAGCACAAGGCCGCCTTGGCGAAGGGACGGGAGCAGGGCCGCGCCGTTCGGGAGTACCTGGCTGCGCTAGATGAGGAGCGCAAGCCCGGTCGTCCGGTCGACCGTAAGGCCATCGAGGCCAAGCTTCCCGATATCCAGGGTCGCATCGATGCGGAACCCGACCCGGCGAAACGCGTCGAGTTGATCCAGAAGCGCCTCGATCTGGAGGAGCGCCTCGTGGAGCTGGGTGAGGCCCCCGACATGGAAGCACTCGAGCGCCGCTTCATCGATGCCGCCGCCGAGTACTCCGAACGCAAGGGCATCAGCTATCCCGCGTGGCGTGAGGCCGGTGTACCCGCATCCGTCCTCAAGGAAGCGGGCATCAAGCGGACCCGCCGGACGACCTCGACGTGACGTGCAACGGCGGTGTGCCGGCCGTCGAGCGTCCGGCACACCGCGAGGGGCGTGTGGGTGCCCCGACGCGCGATCGTGGTTCGGCGGGATCAGCCGACCGCGGCCAACGTGCCGGGATCGGTCACCGCTGAGCGGGCTTTCGTCGCGCAGGTCTCGAAGGCCTCCACGAACCTGGCGGCTTCGCGTCGTTGTGCCACCAGGGCGTCCGGATCCTCGCTGATCGCCTGCACCACCTCGAACTGGTTGTAGAGGTCCGCAGCGAAGGCGCGCCGCCGCCGGTCCACCGAGGAGCGGACCGTCTCCACCGCGGTCTCGACCTGCTGGTCGACATCCCTCAGCAGCGAGGCGGCGATCTCGTCCAACCGTGTGGCGATGGCCTCCCGGGCATGCTCGAGGCTGCGGTGTCCAGCGACGAAGCTGGCGAGCTTCCATCCGACGAGTGCGCCCCCGAGCAGCCCCAAGGGGCCGAGCATCGCGCCGGCGGCCACGAACGCCAGCCCGCCGCCGGACAGGCCACCGACCAGCGCGGAGTTCCGCGAGGTCTGCTGCGATCGTCGGCGGGCGGCCTCAAGCTGCTGCAACTGATCCGAGGTGACGAGCAGGGCGTTGGGGGACAAGCGCACCTGGGGGAGGTTCGGTGCCAGATCGGTCATCACTGCCTGGAACCGCTCCTGCAGTTGGTTCTGCAACCTCGACACGATCTGCGCGAGTCCCTCGGTGAACTGGCGGGAGGCGAGCTCGCCGGCCACCTCCAGCTGCCGTCGGAAGCGGGAGGAGAACTGCTCGAGCTCCTCGATCGTCTCAAGGCCGGTGAGCTCCTGCTTCGCTCGCGTGAACGGGTGCAGGACCAGCCCACGGATCCGGATGCGCAGCGGCGCCACCTCGGTGAGCGCGAGCGACACCGCGTTGTCGAAACGTCGCTCGAGGTCGGCGATGTTCTCATCGAGTTGCTGGCGGAACATCTGCAGCTTGGCGGGATCCTCGAGCAGCTGTTGGCGGACCTGCACCTCGGCCCGTGCCATCTCCGCTGCGCGGGCGATGCGCTCGGCTGCCTGATCGAGGACCTCCTTCCCGGCGTGGTCCGAGAGGTAGTTCTCGATGTCCCGGAGCAGGCGGTCAGCGCCGGAGCGCTTCCACTGGTCGATGTCGTCGCTCTGCCGCGCCTGCCAGGCCTCCAGGGCGCACACGGGGTAGACGCGGACCTCGCCCGTCCGGCTGGCCCTGCGTGACGCCTCGACGATCCGCATCCCGACGTACTCGAGGACGGCCTTGCGGGTGTCGGGGTCGTGGAAGTGCTGCGGGTACATGTTGCAGACCAGGAAGGTCTTCTTCAGGTCACGGGCCACGACCTGTTCGAGGAACCCGAGCTCCGTGGCACCGACCGTCGGTGGGGAGAGGAACAGCACGACGCCGGCGTCGACGATGTCGAGCTCCTGGAGCGTGCGCTCGGTGTAGACCTCGTCGGCCTCCGCATCGTCGAGCCCGGGGGTGTCGATCAGGCGGGTGCCGTTGCGGAGGAAGCCGACGGGCACCTGCTGCTCCACGAAGGTGACCCCGAGCTGGTTCTGCGGGTTGGACTTCTGCGACGTGTAGGCGTGGACATCCTCAACGGCGACGTGCCTCGCCACGCCGTTGGCGAAGTGGACGACCGCCTCCGGGGCATCGCCGTAGGAGACGTAGACCGGCACAGCGGTCTCCGGGGTGACGTGCATCGATGACACCTCACGGCCGATGAGGCCGTTCAGCAACGTGGATTTCCCCCGCTTGATCAACCCGAAGATCCCGACGGTGAACTCCGTGGACTCCAGGTCACGTCGGACGTGTGACAGTTCCCCGGCGATGAGTGAGTCCGTCTCCGTGGTGCCCTCGACCTCCAGGGCACTGCGCTCCTGGAAGCGGCTCCACACCTCCTCCACCTCGGCCAACGAGCACAGCAGTGCATGCCGCTCGACGTCGAAACTGTCGAGGAACTCGGCCACGGTCCACCCACTCTCGCTCGTCGCCGACGGGGACGCCGCCCCTCCCATCGGCCCGGGACCGACCTGCTTGAGCGGTCCGGACCACACGGTGCGGTGTGGGACGGCCGGCGTCCACCGCACCGAAGGACGTCAGACCTCGAGGTGGTGCCGCCCGTCTGCGTCGGTGCGGAGCTCGCCCCTGGCTGACAGCGCCGACGCCGTCGCCGAGAGGGATGCGGCCGCCGCGGGCCACAACCGCCGATCGACCTCGGCGTAGAGCTGCGCGACCAACTCGTCCAGGGTGGCGGGGGACGCGGCAAGGGCGTGACGCAGCTGGTCCTCGCGGAACCGGCGGTGCGCGAGGTAGAACGCGATGACCGCCCCGGGGTCCTCCGTGAGGACCGGACCATGACCGGGGTAGAGCACGTGTGGCCCGAGATCGTGCACCCGACGCAGGGAGTGGAGGTAGGCCTCGAGATCGCCGTCGGGGTGGGCGACCACGCTGGTCCCGCGCCCCAGGACGTGGTCACCGGTCAGCAGCCCACCGTCCGCCAGGCGGAACGCGAGGTGGTCGCGGGTGTGGCCGGGGGTGGCCACCACCTCGATGTCGGTGCCACCCACCGGGATGCGTGCGCCATCCGCCAGGCCACCGTGCGCGCGGGTGCGGGACGCGGATGCCGACAGGAGCGCACAGCCGTGCTCGCGGACCCACGTGGCAGCCCCCTCGGCATGGTCGTGGTGATGATGGGTCAGCAGGACCGCGCGGAGCTGGGCATCCGCCTCGGCGAGCACCGCGGCGACCCGCGCGCGATGCCCGGCGTCCTCCGGCCCCGGATCGATCAGCACGGCTTCGCCGCTGTGCGGGGGCGATAGCACGTAGGTGTTCGTGCCATCCAGGGTCATCGGGGAGGGGTTCGGGGCCAGCACACGGACCAGGCCGTCTCCGAGGTCCTCACGGATGGGGAGGTCACCGAGGGCCGGAAGGCCCCACGAACCCCGGGGGTCGCGGGGTGGTTCGGGGGCGTGACTGTCGACGGAGGTCACCGCGTCCACCGGTTCACGGCGGCGTCGAGGTGACCCGCTCGCGCCACCCTGCGAGCCACGCCGCGGCGTCACGGTAGGCCGCGTCGTCCGCGTGGATGCGCTCGGCTTCATCGGTGCGGCGTGCACCGGAGCGCCGGTAGGAACCCAGGACCTTGATGTCGCGGTGGGTGCGCTTGACGGCGGCGAGGGCATCACCGACGCGCTCGTCGGAGAGATGACCTTCCACGTCGAGGAAGAAGCAGTACTCCCCCAGCTCGTCCTTGGTGGGACGGGACTCGATCTTGGTGAGGTTCAACTCCCGCTCGGCGAAGATCTCCAGCAGCTTCAGCAGGGCACCGGGCCGGTTCGCGTCGATGAACACCACCGTCGAGGTCTTGTCCCACCCCGTCGGTGGGGGGACGTGGGTACCGACCACCACGAACCGCGTGAGGTTGCGGGCGCTGTCGGCGATGTCACGCGCGACGACCTCGAGTCCGTAGCGTTCCGCGGCGAGCGGGTTGACGATGGCGAGCTGGCCGGGACCGTGCTCCGCCACGAGCTCCGCGGCCCGGGCCGTGGAGGCGACGGGCACGTGGCCGGCCTGCGGCAGAGCGGCGGACAGCCAACGGCGGCTCGACGCCAGGGCCACCGGGTGGGACACGACCTCTCCGACCACCTCCAGAGCAGCTCCCGGTGGCGCGGCGGCGATGAGGGTGATCGGCAGTTCCAACTCACCGTGGATCAGCAGCGCGGAGTCGAAGGCCAGCGCATCGAGGGTGGCCGTGACCGAGCCCTCCAGGGTGTTCTCGATGGGCACGACACCACGAGCGGCACCGCCCTGTTCGACGGTCCGGAGCACCTCGCCGATGTCACCACAGGCCAGCAGGTGCCGGTCGTCCGTGGCGCCGGTGATCAGCCGGGCAGCGGTCTCCGTGAACGTGCCGGCCGGGCCGAGGTAGGCGACCAGGTCGCGGGCGGACGGATCGGTGCTGGCGGTCACGATGCGCTCCGGCGACGACGGCGGCCTTGCGCGACGGGAGCGGCGGCACGACTGGTCATCGCGGCCTCGATGGCCTCCGTCTCCTCGGCGCTCAAGGAGTGCGCACTCTGCCCCCCGGTGACACCTTTGGCGTAGGAACGGGTCTCCGAACGGCCGTTGATGGCGGAGAGCACCACCCCGTCCCCATGCTCGTCGAGCAGCGCCGCGGAGAAGGAGAGCGCACCGCCCATGTCCTCGAAGGCGTCGTAGCGCACCACGGCGAAGCGGGAGAGGTCGCGACTGAGACGCTCCCGGAGGTCGTCCGCGCGCACCTCGAGGCTGCGCACCGCATCGTCGAGTTGCGCGAGCTCCGCGCGGTGCTCTCCGAGCATCTCGAGGAGGTCGCGTTCCGCGCCACCGAAGGCCCGCACCTGTGCGCGCCGAACCACCCGCAAGCGCAGCGCGAGCACCACGATGACGACGGCGAGGACCACGCTCAGCGCGGTGGCGGTGACCGCCAGCACGGCCACGACGTCGGGAGCGAGTTCCACCGGGGTGTCCTCATCCTGCAGCGGCCACCGGGGCCGGGGGTGTGGGTGCCCGCGGTCGGCGGGACCACAACCCCAGGTGATGATGGTCGACTCTAGCCCGCGGACCCCACCGACGGCGGCACGACACGGACGTCGTGAACGTGGCAGGCCGCGCCCGCACCAGCGACCCCCTTTGGCAGCGGGAGCGCCCACGCGGCAGCCACGAGCCTCCGCTCGGCAGCGTCCCGCAGCGCACCCTGGGGGTGCTGCGAGCCATCGAACGCGCGGTGAGTGCGCGCGGAAGCGCGTTCTCGCTGCGCGCGCGTGCCCGCGCTCCGAGGCCACCCGCGTCAGATGTCGTACGGATCGGGCGAAGAAGCGGAGTGGCGCGCCTTCGGCGTGCGTGACGCCGCGGTTTGGGGCAGATGGGCCGGCGAACCTGCACCGACCGGCGCGGCGAATCCCCGCATGTACGCACCCCGACACGCTTTCCCACAGCGGAGGCTACTGATGAAGAAGAAACTGTCCGTCGCGCTCGCGGCGGCAGCCCTTGCCGTCGTTCCCGCGACCAGTGCGGTGGCAGATGAGCACCTCGGCACCCTGCAGGTGATCACCGAGGCCATCGAGGTCCCCGCCGCCGAGGAAGGCGCGCAGATCGTCGTCGTGCACGGTGTGCCCGACCTCGAGGTCGACATCCTCGTCGACGGCGCTGCGGCCTTCGAGGGCGTCAACTTCGGTGACATCGCCCCGACCGACCTGCCCGCGGGCACCTACGACCTCGGTGTCGCTCCCGCCGGCACGACCGACCCGGTCCTCAGCGCAGAGGGCGTCGAGGTCGAGGACGGCGTGAGCTACTCCGTCATCGCTCACCTCGATGCGGATGGTGACCCGACCCTGTCCCTGGAGGTCAACGAGACCAACGAGGGCGCAGGTATCCAGGTCTTCCACGTGGCCGCCTTCGGCGCCGTCGACATCCTGCCGACCGAGGCAACCGGTCTCGAGGGTGTCACCAACGGCATGAACGCCTTCGTGGCCACCGGCGCGGGTGACGTCGAGGGCGTCGGCGTCGCCGCCGCTGGCGAGGACGAGGCCGCCATCGACCTCGGAACCGTCACCGTCCCGGAGAACACCTCCGTGCTCGCCTACGCGGTCGGCGCGCTCCCCGACGAGGAGGCTGACGAGGACGTCGCCGACGAGGAGGAGATGGAGGAGCCCACCGCGGAGCACTCCCCGGGTGAGGCTGGCCTCGCCGCCTCCGGTCTGCCGGGCTTCGTCATCGCCCTGATGGCTGTCGGTGCCCTTCTGCTGGCGGCCCCCGCCGTCGCCACGGCGCGCAAGCGCCGCTGAGCACTCCACAGCAGTACGAGGTGGGGAGGCCTGCGGGCCTCCCCACCGGCGTGACACCGGATGTCACAGCCCGTCATCGCTACGTTCTCCAGGAGCATCGGAGCCGGATATGTCCGCGACCATCCGCTGGGCGTCCGTCGCGGCGGGCGTCGTTCTGCTGGTCGGGCTCCCGACCACGTGGTTCCTGCTGCAACCCGACGACACCGCCGGTGAGCTCCCACCGGACATGGCGGTCGCAACCACCGAACCGGACCGCGAGGATGACCTCGGGGCGGCAGGAGGATCAGCCGAGCCCCCGCCGGCGCCGGAACCAGACGATGCCGGTGCGGCCAGCGATGGCGAAGCGGACGCCGAAGTGGACGCCGAGGACGCGGAGGCGGCCGAGGAGGTCCAGGAGGTCGACCCGCGACCCGCGCCCCCGGTCAACGTCTCCCTGCCGTCGATCGGTGTGGACGCGGCCAGCGTGGTCGACGTGGCGCTCGACGAGAACGGGGCGGTGGAGATCCCCGATGACGTCCGGGAGGTCGGCTGGTACCGACGGGGCCCGCGTCCGGGCGAGGACGGCAACGCCTTCATGACCAGCCACGTCGACTCGCGCACCCAGGGCCGGGGTGTGCTGTTCGACCTCCGCCGCGTGGAGCCTGGCGACCCCGTGCAGGTCGAGCACGAGGACGGCACGATCTCCCAGTGGGAGGTCGTTCGGCGTGAACGCATCACCAAGGGCGCCTATCCCATGGAGCAGGTGTTCCGTTTCGACGGTCCACCGGGACTCGTGATCGACACCTGCGGTGGCGAGTTCGACCCAGCCACAGGCTCCTACGAGAGCATCGACATCATCTACGCGGTCCCGGCCGACGCCTGATACGCCTGGACGGCCCCGCGTCGCGGCATGGCCGGCAGCCGTGCGCAGCGCGCACCGCGCACGCCGAAGGTCCCCAGCGCGACAGGCCGTTCGTCATGGTGGCGGGTGAGCTACTACTGTTGTAGCACCCGCAGTGGGCTGGACCGAGGAGCATCCGCATCGGCTCGGGCCCTCAGCACCGCGGTGTCGCGCGCGTCGCCCGGCGTGCGCCGGTGGGACCCAAGGAGACGCAAGATGAGGATTCGAACCGGCGGCAAAGCCGTCGCGTTGTTCGCCGCGATGGCGATGATCGCCGCTGCCTGCGCTGACGAGGCCGACGACACCGAGGAGGTCGTCGAGGAAGAGGTCGAGGAAGAGGAGGAAGAAGCGGAGGAGGAAGAAGCGGAAGAGCCCGAGGAGACGGATGAAGAGGCGGCCGGGGAGACCGAGGAGGGTGTCCTCAACCTCGCCTACATCCTCCCGGAGACCGGCCAGCTCGCGTTCCTCGGTCCTCCGATGATCTCCGGCGTCGAGCTCGCGGTCAGTGAGATCGAGGAGTACGGCACGGAGGTCACCCTGGCCAGCGGTGACGAGGCCGGTGATACCGGTATCGCCGCGGAGGAGGCCAGCCGCCTGCTCGCCGGTGGTGTCGACGCCATCATCGGTGCCGCCGCGACCGGCATGACGCTCGCCATCATCGACCAGATCACCGGTGCCGGTGTCGTCCAGTGCTCGCCGTCCAACACCGGACCGGGCCTGACCGACTACGCCGACGGCGGCTTCTACTTCCGTACCGCACCGAGCGACGCCCTCCAGGGCCCGGTGCTCGCCGAGCAGGTCGTCGCCGACGGCAACGCCACCCTGGCGGTCGCCGCACGGGCCGACGACTACGGCCAGGGTCTGCTGGATGCGACCGTCGAGGCCTTCGAGGCGCAGGGCGGCGAGATCGTCTACGCCGACACCTACGACCCCGAAGCCGCCACCTTCGACTCCGTGGTCGAGGACCTCGTCAACTCCGGCGCCGACGCCCACGCGTTGATCGCCTTCGCCGAAGGCGCCGCCATCGTGCAGGGCCTGATCGCCGCGGGTGCGCCGGTCGAGTCCCTCTACGGCGCGGACGGCATCGCCGGTGCGGCCTTCGCCGAGGAGGTCGACCCGAACGACCCGAACGTGCTCGACGGCATGACCTTCACCGCGCCGTCCAGCCAGTCCACCGCCGACTACGACGCCAAGCTGGACGAGTTCGCCCCCGACCTCGTCGACCGGCTGTTCTCGCCCCAGTCCTACGACTGCGTGAACATCATCGCGCTGGCCGCGGCGGCGGCGGGTTCGACGGACTCGGCCGAGATCCGTGACCAGATGATCGAGGTCACCGTCGGCGACAACGAGTGCGGCAGCTACGCGGAGTGCATGGAGTTCGTCGAGGCTGGCGACTCCATCGCCTACCAGAGCGCCGCCGGTGACGCGCTGGCGTTCATGGAGGTCCGCGAGGGCTCGGGTGAGCCATCGCGCGGCGCCTACGACGTGAGCCGCTGGGTCGACGGGGAGTTCACCCTGCTCGACACGGTCGTCGGCACCGTCGAGTGAGCTGACGGACGAGCATCATGCGGTGCGCCCGGGGCACGTGCCCCGGGCGCACCGCTGTCCCGGGACGATCACGCTGCGGTCGACCCAGGCCGGGCGGCAGCCCGATCCCGAGCCAGGTCACCCACCACCGTCCACGGGTGGCATCCGCACGCCATGGGAACCCCCCGCGTGCGACGACGCGGCGCGCGACCGCGACGGGGAGACGAAGCGACGCCTACAGCGCCTTCGCGAGGGTCCCGAGGTAGAGCTCGATGACCTTGGGGTCGTTGAGCAGCTGCTCGCCGGTGCCGGTGTAGGCGTTGCGGCCCTGGTCGAGCACGTAGGCACGGTCACAGATCTGCAGACAGGTCCGCGCGTTCTGCTCCACCATCACGATGGAGATACCGGCCTCGTTGATCTCCGCGATCCGGCGGAACACGTCATCCTGGTTCGCCGGCGAGAGACCGGCCGAGGGCTCGTCGAGGAACAGCACCGTGGGGTCCATCATCAGTGCGCGCCCCATCGCCACCATCTGCCGCTCACCGCCGGACAGCGAACCGGCACGCTGCTTCGCACGGTTCTTGAGCAGCGGGAACAGCTCGGTGACGAACTCGTACCGCTCCTCCCAGATCTCCGGCTTGAGGTACAGACCCATCTCGAGGTTCTCGACGATGGTCAGGGCGGCGAAGATGTTGCGGACCTGGGGGACGTAGCTGACCCCCTTTGACACCAACGCGTGTCCGGGCAGGTTGGTGATGGCGTCACCGCGCAGGGTGACGGTCCCGTCCTTGATCGGCACCAGGCCGAACATGGCCTTGATCAGCGTGGACTTGCCCGCGCCGTTCGGGCCGATGATGCCGACCAGCTCATCCTCGAACAGGGTCAGGTTGCACCCGTTGAGGATGTCGACGTCCGGCGTGTACCCCGCGACGATCGCGGACGCGTCGAGGATCGGCTCCTCGCCGGGGTAGATCGACTGTTCCGTCGGGCCGGTCTCGGTCATGAGGCGCGCCTCTCGTGCCGCTTGCGGCGTTGCACGGGCGCCTCGCTGTGGGACGAACCGAGGTAGGCGTCGATGACCGCGGGGTTGGACCCGATCTCGGAGGGACGCCCCTCGGCGATGACGGCGCCCTGGGCGAGACAGACGACCCAGTCGGAGATGTCGAAGACCACGTCCATGTCGTGTTCGACGAACACCACGGTGCGCCCTTCGTTGTCCCGCAGTCCCTTGACGTGCCCGAGCAACGACTGGGTCAGTGCCGGGTTCACGCCGGCCATCGGCTCATCCAGCATCACCATCGACGGTTCGACCATCAGGGCGCGGGCCATCTCCAGCAGCTTCTTCTGCCCTCCGGACAGCGTCCCGGCGAACTGGTCCCGCATGTGGTCGAGCTTGAAGCGCACCAGGAGCTCGTCCGCGCGCTCGGTCAGCGCGTCCTCCTGGGGGCGCCACAGCGAGGGGAGCAACGCCGGCAGCAGCCGTTCACCGGTCTGGCCGACGGCGGCGAGCTGCATGTTCTCCATCACCGTCATGCGCGCCAGGGCCTTGGTGAGCTGGAAGGTGCGCACCATCCCCTTCCGCGCCACGAGGTGGGCGGGGACACCCGCGAGGTCCTCACCGGCGAAGGTCCAGGTGCCCTTGTCGGGCGTGTCGAACCCGGTCAGGAGGTTGAAGAGGGTCGTCTTCCCGGCACCGTTCGGGCCGATCAGGCCGGTGATGAGGCCCCGGGGGATCTCCAGGTGGTCGACGTCGACCGCGGTGATACCGCCGAAGGAACGGCGGACGTCGGACACGGTCAGGATCGGGTCGGCCTTGGCCACACCAGGCTCGGCCGAGGTTCCCTCGAGGGGGTCAGGGCGAGGGTCAGGAGACATCGAGCTGCAACTCCTTCTTGTCGCCCAGGATCCCCTGGGGCCGGAAGATCATCAGGCTCATGATGAGCACCCCGACGAAGGTCAACGAGACCGCCCCGACCGCCTGCGCGCCGAAGAACTCCGGCAGCAAGCCCGCATCGGAGAAGGTCCGCAGCCCGCTCAGCAGCATGCCCAGGATGAACCAGAAGATCACCGCACCGATGACCGGACCGAAGGTCGAGGCCGTCCCACCGAGGATGAGGATGGCGAAGGCGTAGAAGGTGACCTGCGGAAGGAAGGTGTCCGGCTGCACCGTCTGCAGGGAGAGGGCGAAGAGCGCCCCACCGATAGCACCGATCACCCCGCCGAGCACCAGGCTCTGCATCTTGTACGCGAAGACGTTCTTGCCGAGGCTGCGCGCCGCGTCCTCGTCCTCGCGGATCGAGCGGATGACGCGTCCCCAGGGGCTGCGGATCAACGCCCACACCAGCAGCGTCATCAGCAGGACCACGCTCCAGCCGACCAGCATCACCCACATACGCCCGGCGCTGGCCGCGAGCGGTCCGAGGTACGCGCGATCGTCCGGTAGCGGGTTGAGCGCGAAGAAGGCGCCACCGAACTGTCGGAGGCCGAACACGCCGCCCGTCACGGGTTCGGCAGCGGTGCTGCGGAACAGCAGGCGCAGGATCTCCGCTGCGGCGATCGTGGTGATGGCCAGGTAGTCGGCACGCAGCCGCAGCGTCGGGACCCCGAGCAGCAGCGCGAGCACGACCGCGGCGAGCATCCCGACGATCACCCCGAGGAAGAGCGGCCCACCGAAGGTGGAGACGGTGATGGCGACGCCGTACGCCCCGACCAGCATGAACCCGGCCTGGCCGAAGTTCAGCAGCCCGGTGAAGCCGAAGTGCATGTTCAGGCCGATGGCGAGGAGCGCGTAGGCAGCCGCCGTCGGGCCGACCGAGGTGCGCAACGCGTCCACGAGGATGTCGACGAGCATCAGGCCGTGTCCCTCCGGGAGCCGGGCGGCATCGTGGACACGCTCATCCGACCCGCTCCTTCCGACCGAGCAGCCCCTGCGGCCGCACCAGCAGGATCACGATCAGGACCCCGAGCGCCCACACGTACTTGAGTTGGCTCGAGAAGAACACGGTGCTGACCTCGCTGACCAGCCCGACGATCAGGCTGCCGAGCATGGCGCCGTAGGCGGTCCCGAGGCCGCCGAGGATGACCCCGGCGAACATCAGGAGCAGCAGCCGGAAGCCCATGAGGTAGTCCACGCTCTCGATCATGCCGAGGAAGATCCCACCGACCGCGGTCAGCCCCCCACCCATGACCCACACCGACAGGATGACCCGGTTGACGTCGATACCGGAGGACTCGGCGAGGTCGCGGTTGTCGGCCACGGCGCGCATGCCCTTGCCGAGCTTGGTCTTGGTCAGCATCAGGGCGACGCCCACCAGGATCGCCACCGACAGCCCCATCACCCACATCTCGACCGGCTGGAGGCGCACCGGCCCGAACTGCAGTGCGACCTGGAGGGTGTAGTCCCCGTAGGGCCGGCGGGAACCACCGAAGTAGAACAGGACGAGGTGACGGATGACGAAGGCGAGGCCGATCGAGACCACCAACATCGCGATCAGCCCCGTCCGGCGTCTCCGCAGGGGTCGCCACAGCCCGGACTCGATCCCGCCGGAGATCGCCGCGGTCAGCGCCACGGCGAGCACCCCCGCGAGGATCAGGTGCAGCCCGACCAACACGTTGAGGGCGAAGGCGAGGAAGGCACCGAGGGTGACCAGGTCACCGTGGGCGAAGTTGATCAGGCCGGTGGTCCCGAAGATCAGGGACAGGCCGATGGCCGTCATCGCGATGATCAGCCCGAACTTCACCCCGTTCACCGTGCTCTGAGCCAGACGTTGACCGAGGAGGCTGCCGACCTCCTCGCGCTCACCCAGCGCGAACAGCGCCGTCGCGGAGCCGCCCTCGCTGACGCGCAGCTCCAACTCCTGCCGGTCGGGGTTGGTCAGGCCCACCCCCTCTGGCAGGGTCTCCACGTCGATCGTGACCACGTAGGTGCCCGGGCCGGGCAACTCGACCGACCACGAGCCGTCGTCGCCGGAGACCCCGACACCGACCGGGTCGCCGTCCTGGGTTGCGATGGCGATCTCCACCCCGGCGACGCCCTCGCCGTCGGCCTGGAGCTGACCGCTGATGGTCTCGGCCTCCTGCGCGACAGCCGCCACGGCGAGCGTCGCGAGGACGACGACCACGAGCAGCCCGAGCAGGCCCAGCCGGCTGACTCGTGCCACGCCGTCTCCTCTGGGGTCGGACGGGCCGCACCACCACGGCCGCGAACGCCTCTTGCGGCCCCGTCCGGCCGCGCTGACCGGCCGAACGATAGCCGCCCAGTGGCCAGTCGCAAGACCGTGACAGCATCCCGCGGCGACCACCCCCTACCGTGGCACCCGCAACGGGAGGTGCAGGGCCATGCTGGTCACCACCACTGACTACCACACGGCCGGAGAGCCGTTCCGGATCGTCACCGCCGGTGTCGCCGTCCCGCGAGGGCGGCGGGTGGTCGATCGGCGACGCTGGGCTATCGACCACCTCGATGGTGTCCGTGCGCTCCTGTGTCGGGAACCCCGGGGCCACGCCGACATGTACGGCTGTTTCGTGACCCCGGCGGACGATGACGCCGGGGACCTCGGCACGGTCTTCTTCCACAACGAGGGCTTCTCGACCGCGTGCGGGCACGGGACCATCGCCCTGGCCACCTGGGCCATCGAGTCGGGGCTGGTGGTGCCCGCGGACGGTGCCGCTGAACAGCCGGTGGTCATCGACGTGCCCTCCGGGCGTGTGACGGCCATCGCCGCGCTCACCGAGGGCCGGGTCGGCGCCGTGCGGTTCCAGAACGTGCCGGCGCTCGTGCACGACCTCGACGTCGAGGTGGCGGTGGCGGGCGGGTCCCACCGCATCGACCTCTCCTACGGTGGTGCCTTCTACGCCAGCGTCGATGCGGCCGACATCGGGCGCGCGGTGACCCCGGAGCACCTTCCGTCCCTCATCGCCCACGCGCGGGCCTTGCGCGCGGCCGTGGACCGCGACCACGCGCTGGTGCTGCCGGACGACTCCGGCGCAAGAGGGTTGTACGGGACGGTCTTCTACGACCGGCTCGGCGACGGCCACCAACGCAACGTGACCGTGTTCGCCGACGGGCAGGTCGATCGCTCCCCCTGCGGGAGCGGGACCTCCGCCCGTCTCGCGGTCCTCGCGGAACGCGGCGAGCTCGCGGTCGGCGACACCCTGGTGCACGACAGCATCGTCGGTTCACGTTTCCTCGGACGGCTGCTGCACGCCGCTCGCGGTGCCGATGGGACCGTGCGCTACGACACCGAGGTGGAGGGACGCGCGCATCCGACCGGACACCACACGTTCATCGTCGATCCGCACGACGAGTTGCGCGACGGGTTCCTCCTGCGCTGACGTTCCGACGCTCCTTGACGAGGTGATGGCATGCGGTTGTTGGCGCACGACGAGGTGCTGCGGCGGCTGTCCATGGGCGGCGCGATCGATGCGCTCCACGCGGCGCTGCGCAGCGACGACCTGGGGGTGACGCCGCAACGTGCGCACGTCGGCCACGACGGCCAGGAGCTGCTGCTGATGCCGACCTTCCTCGGCGGTGGCGCGGGCGTGAAGCTGGTCGGGATCGATCCGGAGAACGCCGGCCGAGGACTCCCCCGCATCCAGGGCGTGTTCGTCCTCTTCGACGCACCGGGCCTGACCCCGTCCGCCGTGCTCGACGCCCGAGCGCTGACCACGTTGCGCACGGCGGCGGTGTCCGGGGTGGCCACCCGACTCCTGGCACGCCAGGACAGCAGCCACCTCGTCCTGATCGGTGCGGGCGCCCAGGCGCACGCCCACCTCGAGGCGATGGCCGCCGTCCGGCCCCTCGCACGGGTGAGCGTGGTCTCGCGGACCTCCCACCGCGCGGCGGCCCTCGCCGCCGCGGCGAGCGACCTCCTCGACGTCCCCGCTGCCGTGACCGGGCCGGAAGTCATCGCCGAGGCGGACCTGATCTGCACGTGCACGACCAGCCCCGATCCGGTCTTCGATGGCCGCCTGCTGCCGCCGGGCGTGCACATCAACGCGGTGGGCTCCTACCGAACCGACCTCCAGGAGATCGACGCGGTGACCGTGACCTCGAGCCGGGTGGTGGTGGAGGACCGCGACGCGGCCCTGGCGGAGTCCGGGGACCTGGCGGCGGCCCAGCGCGACGCCGGCTGGGAACCGGTGGCCATCGCCGCCGACCTGGCCCAGGTCGCGCGCGGCGAGGTGGTGGTGCGTGAGGACGCGACGACGCGCACCCTGTTCGAATCGGTCGGCATCGCCTACGAGGACCTGATCGTCGCGCGCGCGGTGCTGGACGGGACGTAGACAGCGCGACCGCACCGGGACGCCGGGTGGGCGACGTCCCGGTGCGGTCTGCGGGCTCAGGCGGCGAGCTTGGCGGCGATCTTCGCGAAGTGCTCGCCGTAGGCCAGAGCGATGGCGCGCTCGTCGTCGCTCAGGCCATCGCCGTCACCGAGCTGGGTGGGACCGTAGGGCCCACCTCCACTGCGCGTGGCCATGACCTCCGGTGCGATCCCGTAGCCGACGGGCACGATGTTCATGCCGTGGTGGAAGGCGAAGGTCGACATGGCCAGGATCGTCGACTCGTGTCCTCCGTGGATCGTGCCGGCGCCGGTGAAGAACCCTGCGGCCTTGCCGACCAGGGCACCGCTCTGCCAGTGGGCACCGGTGGTGTCGAGGAACGCCTGGAGTTGCGAGGTCGGGCTGCCGTAGCGCGTGGGGGAACCGAAGATGATCCCGTCGAACTCCGGAAGCTCGTCGACGTCGGCGTACGCGATCCCCTCCTGCGCGGCGATGGCCTCGCGCACGCCGTCCGAGGCCTTCACCTCGTCAGGAAGGAGCGGGTCGGGGACCTTCCGCAGGTGCACGTCTCCGCCTCCCTTCTCGACCCCCTCGGCGATCGTGCGGGCGAGCTCGAGGGTCGCGCCGTACATCGAGTAGTAGACGATGCCGATCTTGGCCATCGATGATCCTCCTGCGGTTGGGACGTGCCCTTCGGCACGAGCTGATCGTCACTAGTTGACATTGCAACCATACTTCGGCGCAGACCGACGCCTGTCTCGGCCACCCGGCCACGCGGCCACGGTCCCCCGGGCAGCAGTGCCCGTCCCACGCTGTCCGATCCGGCTGCGGATGCCGTCAGCCGCGCGCCAGCCACCCGTCGAAGGGCGTCCCGGTCAGGCGCTGGTAGGCGGTGAGGTACCGCTCACGCGTGGCCGCCACGACCGCCTCGGGGAGGGCCGGCGCCGGTGGCGTTCGGTCCCAACCCGTCGAGGTCGCGAAGTCCCGCACGTACTGCTTGTCGAAGCTCGGTGGGGACGTCCCGGGTCGCCACGCCTCGACCGGCCAGTAACGGGAGGAGTCCGGGGTGAGCACCTCATCGGCGAGCACCACCTCGCCGTCGCTCAGGCCGAACTCGAACTTGGTGTCGGCCAGGATGATGCCACGCTCGGCGGCGTGCTCGGCGCCAGCGGCGTACAAGGCCAGCGAACGGTCGCGAAGCTGCTCGGCGAGCCGATGTCCGAGTGCCGCCGCCATCACCTCGAAGGACACGTTCTCGTCGTGGTCGCCCTGCGCCGCCTTGGTGGCGGGGGTGAAGATCGGTTCCGGCAGCCGTGACGCCTCCTCGAGCCCCGCAGGCAGCGCGACGCCACACACCGCGCCCTGGTCGCGGTACTCGCGCCAGCCGGAACCGGCCAGGTACCCGCGCACCACGCACTCGAAGGGCAGGATGTCCACCCGCCGACACAGCATGCTCCGCCCGCGTAACTGCGCCGTCTCAGCTGCAGTCAGGCGGCCACGGAGCTCGGGCGGCAGGTCGTCCAGCGACGCGCCGACCAGGTGGTGGGGGCCGAGGTGCGCGAGCTTGGCGAACCAGAAGGCGGACAGGCCGGTCAGCACCCGTCCCTTGTCGGGGATCGGGGTGGGGTGCACCACGTCGTAGGTGGACACGCGGTCGCTGGCGACCAAGAGGAGATGGTCGTCGTCGACGGCGTAGAGGTCGCGGACCTTCCCCCGCGCGAGCAGTGGCACTGCCTCGATGGTCATCGCGCGCTCCGATCCGCCGCCGCGTGCGCAGGCTACTGCCGGGGTCCGCCCCGTCCGAGGCCACGTAGGCTGGCCGCGACGGGTCGCGCGCCAGCCCCCTGGACCGGGGAGCGCACCCGGCCCTGCGCGACCACCCCGCGACTGGAGGCGGCATGAACGACACCGTGGTCGGACGTGCCGTGGTCATCACCGCCAGCGACGGCGTCAGCCGCGGTGACCGTGAGGACCACTCCGGTCCGGCCGTCGCACAGGCGCTGACCGGTGCCGGCCTGGCCGTCCACGACACCGAGGTGGTCCCCGACGAGCGGCAGGTGATCAGCGACCGGCTGCGTGCGCACGCCGACGCCGGCGTCGACGTCGTGGTCGTGACCGGCGGCACCGGCTTCGCCGCACGCGATATCACCCCCGAGGCGACGCGGGACGTGATCGAGCGGGAGGCACCAGGGCTCGCCGAGGCCATGCGCGCCGCCGGCCGGGCCCACACCCCGATGGCGGACCTGTCCCGGGGCGTGTGCGGCATCCGCGGACGGACGCTGATCCTGAACCTGCCCGGCAGCCCGAAGGGTGCCGTCGAGAGCGTCGAGGCGGTGGCCGGGATCCTCAGCCACGCACTGCAACTGCTGGGCGGCGACACCGAGCACCGGTCGGCTGCCGCACCCTCGGCACCGACCGCGGGCGGCGCTGCACCCGCGGCAGGCTGATCAGCCCTCGGCACGCCGGTCGCCGCCATCCCGGCTCCACACAGGAGAACGGGCCGGCGTGGTCCGCCACCGGCCCGAGGTCCTGTCGCTCACCCCTGTGCGGACGGCGGATCCGCCGTCCGCCCGGTGGGCTCCCGACCACCGGGCGGACGTGGATCTCGTCCCGGCACCGGGCTCCCGACCGGTGCCGCTCCCTGCTCCCGTGCACGAGGGATGAGGACACCGTACGTTCGTCCGCAGCGGAACGGGCGGGCGACCGCCGTTCCGTATGGGTCGCGTGCGATAGGCGCACATGCCTGCGTGGATGCCGCAGAACCCTTGGCCTGCACGCCGGCCTCGCCTGCCCGCCGACAGGCTGTCAACCGCCGATGTACGACATCTCCACCCGCGGCCCGGTGAGCCCCTGCTCGGTCCGCAGCTCCGAGGCCCGGTCACGGCGTCCGGCCCACACCCCGGCGACCGCGGCGCCGAGCTCCTCGTCATCGGCGCCCCCCCGCAGCACCGCGCGCAGATCGTGGCCGGTCGCGGCGAACAGACAGGTGAACAGCTCCCCGATCGCCGACAGGCGCGCACGGACGCACGTACGGCAGAAGGGGCGCGTGACGCTGGCGATCACCCCCACCTCGCCGGCCCCGTCGCGGTAGCGGAACCGCTCCGCCACCTCTCCGGCGACCGCCGGCCCGACCGGTTCCAGGGGGTAGCGCGCAGCCAGGCGGTCGACGACCTCGGTGGCCGGCACCACCCGCGAGCGGTTCCAACCGTTGGTGGTGCCGACGTCCATGAACTCGATGAACCGCAGCGTGACCCCGGCGTCCCTGGCCCAGCCGGCGAGCGGCTCGATCTGGTCGTCGTTGACGCCCCGCTGCACGACGGTGTTGACCTTGACGCCGAGGCCGACCCGCTGCGCGGCGTCGATCCCCTCGAGCACGGAGGTGACCGGCAACGGCGTGTCACCGACCGCCCGGAAGGTGGCGTCGTCGAGGGCGTCCAGGCTGACGGTGACCCGTCGGAGCCCCGCAGCGGCCAGCGATGCCGCGTGGGTGGGCAGCAGGGTGCCGTTGGTGGTCAGGGCCAGGTCCTCGATCCCGGGTACCGCGGACAGGCTGGCCACGAGCTGATCCAGGTCGCGACGCAGCAGCGGCTCCCCACCGGTGAGGCGGACCTTGCGGACCCCGAGCCCGGCGAACACCCGCACGAGGCGCTCCAGCTCCTCGAAGGTCAGCAGCTCCGCGCGCGGGAGGAAGGCGTGGTCGGGGCCGAACAGCTCCCGCGGCATGCAGTACCCGCAACGCAGGTTGCACCGGTCGGTGACCGACACCCGAAGGTCGGTGAGCGGTCGACCCAGCGGGTCCACGCTGTGCGGCTGCTGTCCTGTGGTCATGCGCCGACGGTACCGGTACCGGCCCGTGGTGGCGGGTGGCTGGATAGGCTCGTCGACAGCCGGAGCCCACCCTCCGACGGGACCTGAGAGCAGGAACGGTGCCATGCAAATCCGCGTGTTCGGCGGCTTGACCGAACAGGTCGGTGGCGACCACATCGAGGTGGACACCCCCACCGACGGGTCGATGACCGTCGGTGAGCTGCGCGCTGCCGTGGCGGCCGCGTACCCGCACCTCGCACCCCTGCTGCGGCGGGTGACCGTCGCCGTCGACCTCGAGGTGGCACGGGGTGACGAGCCCGTACCGGCGGACGCCGAGGTCGCCCTGCTGCCGCCCGTCGCCGGGGGCGCCGGCGACGGCGTCCCCGCACCCGGGCGGACCATCATCACCGGCCTGGTGCACCCACCGATCGACGTCGAGGGCACCCTGGCACGGCTGGCGACGCCGGCCGACGGCGCCACCGCCGTCTTCCTCGGCACCGTGCGCGACCACGCACCCGGCGTCGCCGGGGTCGTCCGTCTGGACTACTCGGCGTACGAGGCCATGGCCGAACACGAGCTGGAACGCATCGCCGAGCAGATGCTCAGGGCACACCCGGCGCTCTCGGGCATCGCCGCGCTGCACGCCGTCGGCGAACTGGAGGTGGGTGCCCACACGGTGCTGATCGCCGCGGCCTCACCGCACCGGGCAGCGGCCTTCGACGCCTGCCGCGACACCCTGGAAGCGGTCAAGGAGCGGGTGCCGGTGTTCAAGCGCGAGGTCACCACCGACGGCACCGCACGGTGGGTCGGCCTCGAACCGGATGACGCCGCCGAGCTCGCGGCGAAGGTGGACGATCAACCGTGAACCAGTGGAAGGACGCGGGATGAGCGAGGACGACACGGGCATCCGGGCGCTGCCGGCACGTGACGCCGCGGCGCGCCTGGACGACCCCGACGCACTGGTCCTGGACGTACGCACGGCGGGCGAGTTCGCCCAGGCGCACCTGCCGGGTGCGGTCAACATCGACTTCTACGGCCCCCGCCTACGGGAGGAGCTCTCCGAGCTCGACCCGGACGCACCGGTCCTGTTGTACTGCCGCTCCGGCAACCGCAGTGGGAACCTGCACCCGCTGCTCGCCGAGCTCGGCTTCACCGACGTCATCGACATCCGCGGCGGCATCATCGAGTGGGTCGACGCGGACCTCCCCGTCAACCGCTGACCCGGGACGCTGCGCTGGCCGCGGCGTTACCCGGGACGCTGCGCCCGCACCAGTACGTCGATGGCGGTGCGCTCCTCCCCCTCGACCTCGACGGAGCGGGTCACCTCACCGGCGCGCTCGATCACCAGCCCAGTGCCCTGCAGTGCGCCGGTGATCTCCTCCGGTGTCGGCAGCAGCTCCGGGTCCGGGGGGCCGCCGACACCGTCCTCCAGGTTGCGGCGGGCGTGGGCGACGAGCAGCCAGGTGCAGCCGGTTGCGACCCACGCCGCGGAGCGACGCAGGACCTCGGCTTCCGTGGCGCGGGGGAGGTGCAGGTAGGCGAGCAGCACCACGTCCGCGGGAGCGAGGTCCAGGGGTGCGGTGAGGTCGCCGAGGGTGAAGGTCACCGACACCCCTCGGTGCGCGGCGAGCCGCCGGCCCTTCTCGATGGCGACGGGGGAGAACTCGACGGCCTCCACCTCGAAGCCCTGCTCCGCCAGCCACAGGGCGTTGCGTCCCTCCCCCGCGGCGAGATCCAGGGCGCGGCCACGTGGGTGGTCGGCGAGCTCCGCGGCGACGAAGCTGTTGGGCCCCGCGGACCAGACCAGGTCCGTCTCCCGGTAGCGCTCGTCCCAGGTGCTGGCGTCCATCCGCTGCGCTCCTCGCGTCACCCGCGTGCCCGCGCCGTGCCGACGCCGCTCGTGCTCATACCCCGGCAGCGATGTCGCTCCGCCGGTGGGCGCCACGGAACCGGATGTGGTCGGTGGCCTCGTAGGCACGCGCCCGCGCCACGTCCACGTCGTCATCCAGGGCGGTGACCGCCAGGACCCGGCCGCCCGCGGTGACCAGGCGGCCCTCCTCCCGCCGTGTGCCGGCGTGGAACACCTCGACACCCGGCAGTGCCGTCGCGGCGTCGACCCCGTCGATGGGCACGCCGGTGGGGTAGCTGCCCGGGTAGCCCCCCGAGGCGAGCACCACGGTCACCGCCGCCTGCTGCCGCCAGGCCAGGGCGGCGTCCGCGACGCTGCCCGTGGCCGCCTGCCACAGCAGCTCCCCGAGGTCGCCATCGATACGGGGCAGGATCGCCTGGGTCTCCGGGTCGCCGAACCGGGCGTTGAACTCCAGCAGCTTCGGGCCGGTGGTGGTCTCCACCAGCCCGGCGTACAACAGCCCGCGGTAGGGGGCGCCCCGGTCCGCGAGCTCCTCGAGCACGGGTCGGAACACCAGGTCCTCGAGGTGCGCCACCTCGGCCAGGCTGAAGCCGGGGACCGGGGTGTAGGCGCCCATCCCGCCGGTGTTCAGCCCCGCGTCGCCGTCGAGCGCCCGCTTGTAGTCCTGCGCCGGCTCGAGCAGCGCCACCTCGGTGCCGTCGCAGACGGCGAACACGCTGCGTTCGGGTCCGTGGAGGAACTCCTCGATCACCAGGCGGCTGCCGGCGGTACCGAACACCCCGCGGACGAGGGCGTCGTCCACGGCCTCGCGGGCCTCCGCCACCTCGGTGCAGATACGGACGCCCTTGCCGGCGGCCAGGCCGTCGGCCTTGACCACGTAGGGCGGGCCGAAGCGCTCGAGTGCGGCGTAGGCCTGGTCGCGATCCCCGGTGGCGACCGCGCCGCCGGTGGGGGCAGCGGCCGCCTCCATGACCTCCTTGGCGAAGGCCTTGGAGCCCTCGATGCGTGCGGCGGCGGCGACCGGCCCGAAGGCGGCAACGCCCCGCGCCTGCAGGGCGTCGACCACACCGGCGACCAGGGGTGCCTCGGGCCCGACCACGACCAGGTCCACACCGAGCCGGACCGCCAACTCGGCGACCGCCGCCGGATCGGTGGCGTCGACGGGGTAGGTCGGGCCGAGCGAAGCGGTCCCGGGGTTGCCGGGGGCGCTGGCCACCTGCGCGACCGACGGCGAGCGTGCCAGCGCCCAGGTCAGCGCGTGCTCGCGACCACCACCGCCGAGCACCAGGACGTTACGGGCCACCTCGCACCTCCGTCGCTCCGGACCGTCCGGTCGGGCGTGAGGCTACTGCGGGAGCGTGCCCGACTCCCGCCGCGGCAGTCGACGCGCGTCAGCGCGACGGTCCCGTCGCCCTGCGGGGTCGGCGGCCGCAGTAGTCTTCCGGCCCTGCGGTGCACCGGTGCGGGAGGCAGGGCAGCATGACCAGCGGCACCGCCGAACCGACGCCCGAGGTCGCCTTCGTGCTGGGCGGTGGGGGGGTTCACGGCGCCGCAGAGGTCGGGATGATCCGGGCGCTGCTCGAGCACGCGGTGCAGCCCGACATCATCCTCGGCACCTCGATCGGGGCCCTGAACGGGGCGCTGCTCGCGGCCGACCCCGACACGGCGCTGGAGCGGCTCTGCTCGCTGTGGACCAACGTGGACGCCAACAACCCCTTCGAGGCGTCACTGGTGGAGCAGGCCAGCACCTTCGCCCGCACCCGGACCCACCTGCACGGCAACCACCGGCTGCGCCGGCTGATCCTCGCCGCCCTGCCGGTGCGGCGCTTCGAGGAGCTGGCCGTGCCCTTCCAGTGCGTCGCGGCCAGCATCGAGCGGGCCGCGGCACGCTGGTTCGACCGCGGGGAGCTGGTCTCGGCGTTGCTGGCTTCGACCGCCGTGCCCGGCCTGCTGCCGCCGGTCGAGGTGGATGGTGAGCATCACCTCGACGGCGGGTTGGTGGACTCCATCCCCGTCGGCCGGGCCGTGGAGCTCGGGGCCCGGGTCGTGTACGTGCTGCAGGTGGGGCGCGTCGAGACCGGGCTGACGGTGCCGACCAAGCCGTGGCAGGTGGGCACCGTGGCCTTCGAGATCGTGCGACGGCACCGGTTCATCGAGGAGCTCCAGGCTGCCCCCGACGAGGTGGAGGTCCACGTGCTGCCCACCGGCGACCCGATGGACCCCGACGACCCCGCCCAGCTGCGCTACCGCGATCTCACGCGCGTCGGTGAACGCATCGAGGCGGCGTACGACGCCACCTCGGCGTACCTGGCCGAGCACCTCGCCGCCGAGGCGGGACCCTCCGGCACCCCGTCAGGCGCCCGGCACCAGCGGAACGTCACGACGGACCAGGGTCTGTGAGCGCTTCGGGCCGATCGACACCCACGTGACGGGGGTGTTGGCCTGCGCCTCCAGCAGGTCGATGTAGTCGCGGGCCTCGCGCGGCAGGTCCTGGTGGCGCTCCACCTCGGTGATGTCGCTGCCCCAGCCGGGGACCTCCTCGTAGACCGGCTCCGCGTGGTGGAAGATCGACTGGTGCGGCGGGAAGTGGGTGTAGGTCTCACCGTCGTAGCGGTAGGCGGTGGCGACCTTGAGCGTCTCGAACTCGCTGAGCACGTCCAGCTTGGTGAGGAAGATGTCGGTGAAACCGTTGACACGCTGGGCGTAGCGGGCGAGGACCGCGTCGAACCAGCCGACCCGGCGACGGCGGCCGGTGGTGGTGCCGTACTCGCCGCCGACGTCGGTCATCCGTTCGCCGACGTCGTCGAACAGCTCGGTGGGGAAGGGCCCGGTGCCCACCCGGGTGACGTAGGCCTTGGTGATGCCGATGACCCGGTCGACGTGCCTCGGGCCGAGCCCTGCGCCGGTCAGCGCGCCGCCGGCGACGGGGTTGGACGAGGTCACGAAGGGGTAGGTGCCGTGGTCGAGGTCCAGCAGGGTGCCCTGGGCCCCCTCGAGGATGATGTGCTGGCCGGCCTCGAGGGAGGTGTGGATCAGGTCGGTGGTGTCGGCCAGCAGGGGACGGAGCCGTTCGGCGAAGCCGAGGTACTCCGTGGCGATCTCCTCGAGGTCCATGGGCAGCCGGTTGTAGATCTTGGCGAGCTGCTCGTTCTTGTGGTGCAGCGCCGCCTCGAGCTTCTGCCGGAAGATCTTCTCGTCGAACAGGTCCTGGAACCGCAGACCCACCCGGGCGGCCTTGTCCGCGTAGGCGGGGCCGATCCCGCGCTTGGTCGTCCCGAGGTTGGCCTTGCCCAACCGTCGCTCGATCAACAGGTCCAGCTCGCGGTGGTAGGGCATGATCAGGTGGGCGTTGCCGGAGACCTTGATCCGCGCGTACGGGTCGAGCCCGCGCACCTCGAGCCCGTCGAGCTCGTCGAGCATCACCTTCGGGTCGACCACGACACCGTCGGCGATCACCGGGGTGACGTGGGGGTAGAGGATGCCGCTCGGGATCAGGTGCAGCTTGAAGATGCGGTCGCCGACGATCACGGTGTGGCCGGCGTTGTTCCCGCCCTGGTAGCGGACGACGAGGTCGGTGGTGTCGGCCAGCAGGTCGGTGGCCTTGCCCTTGCCCTCGTCCCCCCACTGAGCGCCGACGATGATGGTCGCGGGCACGCCGTCGTCCTTGCCTGCCTCCCGGCGACCGGCGCGCGGGCCCTGCGGCTCGGGGCCTACGGGTGCGGTGCCCGTGCTGCGCGTGCGTGGTCGGTGGCGGGTGGCGTCGTCGCTGCCGGGAACGGGTGCTCGCCCCCGGGGCCACCGGATCCGGTGGCATCGACGGCACCCTACCCACCGGACGGAACGGTGGCCCGCCCCGAGGCTGCTCGCGCCCAGCGAGGAGCCGCCGGTGCATCGGCACCAGCCGGAAGCTGTGCTCCGGCACGACTCGCGGTCTACCGGGTCGGGGGGAGGGCTGGGTGCGCGGCCGCAGGTGCCGGGAGTTGTGGCGTGGCACCGCTCCAGGCAGCCGGCCGGCTGGGTGCGCGGCCGCAGGTGCCGGGAGTTGTGGCGTGGCACCGCTCCAGGCAGCCGGCCGGCTGGGGC
>PXDB01000090.1 GCA_003565155.1 Nitriliruptoraceae bacterium
AGGGAGGATCGCCGCCGGTGCGCTTCCAACTCCCCGCGCGGACGGGGCATCCCGATCTCCTCGATCTGCCCTGGAACGAACCACTTGCGGACTGGGAGAGCGACCGGCTGGTCGAGATGCCGATGGGCATCCACCGCCATGTGGTGCGCACCGTGCGCTACGGGGAGCGGCTGTACCACCTGAAGGAACTGCCGCGTCGCTACGCGGAGCGGGAGTGGCGGTTCCTGCGCCACATCAAGTCCGAGGGCGTCCCGGTCGTCGACGTGGTCGGCGTGGTCAGCCGTCGCGATACGCCGACCGGCGACCGGCTGGACGCGGTGCTCATCACCGAGCACCTCGAGTTCTCCGTGCCCTACCGGCTGCTGTTCCTGCGTCAGGAGCACCGCACGCTGCGCGATCCGATCCTCGATGCGTTGGTGCATCTGCTCGTGCGCCTGCACATCAACGGGTTCTTCTGGGGCGATTGTTCGCTGTCGAACACGCTGTTCCGCCGTGACGCCGGGAGCCTGTCTGCCTACCTGGTCGACACGGAGACGGGCGAGTTGTACGACGAGCTGTCCCCCGGGCAGCGACAGATGGACATCGAGTTGGCGATCGAGAAGTGCGCGGGTGAGTTGTTCGACCTGCAGGCGTCCGGCGTCCTGTCGGTCGACGTTGATCCCTTCGAACTCGGTGAGGAGCTCCAGCAGCGCTACGACCGTCTGTGGACCGAGCTCACGACCGACGAGGTGTTCACCGACGACGAGCGCTACCGGATCCATGACCGTCTGCGACGGATCAACGAGCTGGGCTACGACGTCGATGAACTCGAACTGGTGCAGGATGAGCCGGGCATGACCCGCATGAAGCTCAAGACCTACGTGCTGGAGCCGGGCCGGTACCGACGGATCCTGCGGCAGTTGACCGGGATGGATGTCCAGGACAACCAGGCCCGGCGTCTGCTCAATGACATCCACAACTTCGGCGCGTGGCTCCAACAGGACGAGGGGCGTCCTCTGCCGGAGTCCGTCATCGCGCACCGTTGGATGGAGCGCTCCTTCGAACCGACCGTCGCGGTCGTGCCCGAGGACCTCCGGGGTCGCCGTGAACCGGCCGAGATCTTCCACGAGGTGCTCGACCACTGGCACCGCCTGTCCGATGCCGAGGGTGCCGACATCGACCTGTTCGACGCGGCGCAGCAGTACGTCGACACCGTCCTGCGTGATCTGCCCGATGAGCGGGTCGTGTCCCCGAGCGAGGGGGACGATGAGGACGATGACCTGATCGGCTACCTGCCGGATCGGCTGGCGGACACCGGGACCCTACGAGCCATCGAACTCGGCGAGGAAGCCTCGCAGGACCGGGACGAGTAGGTCGGGACGCTCCTCGTGGGGCGTGTGCCCCGTCTCCGGGAGCAGGTGGAAGCGCCCGTCTGGGAGTGCGCCGGCGGTGCGGCGGTTCCACCGCGGCGCGATGATGCGGTCCGAGGCGCCGGCGACGACCAACGTCGGGACCTGCACCGACCGCACCACGCCGCGCAGGTCGGGTGGTGCCTCGGCGGTCATGACCTCCCAGAACCCGCGATCCCACCCGTCGACCTGCATCGCCCGTGCGTAGGCGTCGACATCATCGGCACCGGCCCGCGAGGGATCGTGCCAGGACCGCGAGACACGTTCGCGGGTGATGTCACCCGCGACCCGGCGCACGATGCGGGTACCGACGGGGCGCAGCGGCCAGGTCCGCAACACCGGCCGCAGCATCCGAGGTGCTCCCACGTCGCCGGTGATCGCGGGACTGAGCAGTGCCAGGCTGCGAACGCGAGCGGGGGTCCGGCGGTAGGTCTCCAACGCGGCGGTGCCGCCGGCCGACGAACCCACGAGCGTCGCCGACGGCACGTCGAGATCGTCCAAGAGGGCCTGGGCGATGCGTGTGGATATCTCCCGGGTGTACGGGTTGGTGCCCCGCCACCTCGACCGTGGCGGCCGTTCGGTGAGGCCGAAGCCCACGCGGTCGAACGACACCACGCGGTACCGGTCCGACAGGGCCTCATGCACGTGGCGCCAGGTCGCGACGTTGCCGTAGAAGTGGTGGAACAACAGGATCGCGGGTGCGTCTTCGGGGCCGGTGACCCGGTGGTGGACCGACACGCCGTCGACGTCGAGGAAGCGGCTATCGGGACCGGCCATGGCGCGCGCAGGCTGCGTGCCGGCCAGACGGACGGATGCCATGGGACGGGCCTCTCGGGCGGCGTGGACGGTGGGAGGTGGGGTGCCGCACATTAGGCCCAGGATCGAGGCAGGCGGGGACGGCGAACAGGGTTCGTGCCGGCTCCTCGCCCGGTTGGCTCAGGGTGACCGTCGGGTCCCGTGCGGCTAGCGTGCCCGGTCTTCGAGCGGGGTGGCGATGGTGGCTGAGGGTCAGGACGGTGGGGGGAGCCCAGCACCGGGGTGGTATCCGGATCCGGAGAACCCGGGCAACCGCCGGTGGTGGGACGGCATCGCGTGGTCAACGTTCTCGGAGCCGGTCGGCGGGGGGAGTTCGGTCGCGCCCGCCGCCGGAGCGTCCGTCGCGCCGACGGCCACACCCGGGGGCGCCGGTGGGCAGCCACCGGGAGCCTTCCCGGCTGCTGCCTCGACGTCCGGGTTGCCGGCGGCAACGCCGAACATCGACCCCTGGCTGTGGCAGTCGATCCTCGCGACCATCTTCTGCTGCCAGCCGCTGGGGATCGTGGGGATCGCCTTCGCCGCACAGTCACAGACGGCCATGAGCCTGGGCTCGTACGACCTGGCCCGCCAGAAAGCCAGAACCGCGCGGACCTGGACCCTCTGGGCTGCCGGTGTC
>PXDB01000105.1 GCA_003565155.1 Nitriliruptoraceae bacterium
CGGCTCCGGTGCCGCCTCGTCGACCGCCGGCTCCGGGTCGGGTTCCGGTGCTGCTTCCGGCTCGTCGGGAGCAGCGGGCGGTGCCGCGTCGGGTCCTGTCTCCCCAGACGTACCCCAGCCACGCCATGATGGCCCCCTGCTCGGTCCCGCCGGATCCCTCTGCGGGAGTAGCCACGCCGCCAGCACACCATCGGGCTCATGAGGACAGGCTCTACAGCCCCGGCCCTAGGAGCGAAGGCAACGCGTCCGTCGTCAGGTCGTCTCAGGGCCGTCACACCCGGCGCCTACGCTGTGCACACACCGGGGTGGTCGGTGCTGCGCCGGGCGTCGCGTCGTCGCGCGACGGCCTCCATCCGCGGTGGTGAGACCAAGCCGGGGGGCTTGCATGAGGTCCGAGGAAGCGCCGCCGTCGCCCGCCGGCATCGGGGATACCCGGTGCGCCGCCGGGGCCGGGGATGCGGCGGACGCCGCGGGTGGGGGCTTGGAGAGTCTCCTGCTGCGGTTGGCCGTCGGTTTCGTCAACGTGCCCTCCGACGACCTCGACGCCGCCATCGACGAGGCTCTGGCAGCGGTGGGCCGGTTCAGCGGGGTGAGCCGCGCCTACCTGTTCCGCTACGACCACGAGCGGCAGATGGTGTCGAACACCCACGAGTGGTGTGCCCCGGGGATCGAGGAGGCCATCCACCGTGAGCAGGACATCCACTTCGCCGACATCCCGGAGCAGCTGGAGGCGCACCTCGCCAACCGGCCCCGGCACGTGGCCGACGTGGAGCAGCTCCCGCGGCACTCGCCCTGGCGTGCGCGGCTGGAGGCGCAGGGCATCCGCACCCTGGTGACCGTGCCGCTGTGGGACCACGATGAACTGATCGGCTTCGTCGGCTTCGACGCGGTGGGTGTACCCCGGCGCTGGTCCGAGCGGGACCTGGAGCTGTTGCAGGTGCTCGGCGAGCTCCTGGCCAACGTGGAGTACCGCCGTCGTCAGGCGCAGATCCGGCGGACGGTGGAGTCGCTGTCGGTCACCAACGAGGAGCTCCAGCGGTTCGCGGGGACCGCATCCCACGATCTGCGCAGCCCCCTGGCGACGGTGCGCGGGATGGTCGAGGTGGTGCGGGAGGGGCGTGTCACCGGAAAGGAAGCCGAACGGTTCCTCGACCGCGCCATCGTGGCGATCGACCGCGCGATCCACCTCGTGGACGGGCTGCTGCTGCACGCCCGCAGCGGCAGGGTCGTCGGGGAGCCGGAGACCGTCCACCTCGACGCGGTCGTGGAGGACGTGGTGTCGGCGCTGGCGCAGGAGATCGCGGCACGTGGCGCCGAGGTGGAGGTCACGGCGCTGCCGACGGTCCGAGGTGACCGTGACCGACTGGTGTCGGTGTTCCAGAACCTGCTGTCCAACGCCCTGGTCCACGTGCCCGAGGACCGGGTGCCGCGCATCGATGTGTGTGGCCGCCCGGCGATCGATGGACAGGTGGAGGTGCTGGTCCGGGACAACGGTGATGGGATACCGGCCGACCAGCGGGCGGCCGCCCTGGTGACCTTCGAACGGGGTGAGCAGGGCCGTGCACGGCCCGGTGCCGGGCTCGGTCTGCCCATCTGCCGGCGGATCGTCGCCGCCCACGGTGGGCAGCTGCGGCTGGCGGACGCGCCCGGCGGCGGGCTCGAGGTCCAGCTCAGGTTGCCAGCGAGCGGGTGAGCTGCAGCACGTCGTCGGCGAAGCCGTCCACCTCGTCCCAGTCGGTCAGGACGTGGTCGATGGAGGTGTCGGTGGCGTGGCCGCCGGAGGCGGCGATCCGCCGCATGAAGGCGCGCTTGAGCCGTCCGTAGGCGGTGTAGCGCAGGGCTCCGGCGAACCGGGCGACCAGGCGCGGCTCCAGCCCGGTGGCCGTGGTGAGCTGCTCCACGTACCCGCCCGCGGTGGCCAGGTGCTCCGGGTCGCGCTCGGCGGAGGTGAGCGAGACCTGGAACAAGGCGACCGGCACGCGGCGCAGCGCAGCGGCGTGCTCGCTGAGGTAGGCGGTGAGTTCCTTGCTGTGCTGGCCCGCGTGGATCGGATCCCCGGCCACGACGACGTCGAACTTGTCGGGCGGGGGAGCGGCCTCGGCCTGGGCGACGGAGACCACCGCGCCGGCACCGCGCAGCTGTCGGGCGATGCGCTCGGCGATGGTGGCGGTGTGGCCGTCGACGCTGTGGAAGACGACGAGGAGGTTCGGTGCGTTCATGGCGCTGCTCCGCACGGCCGGGCCCCCGGACGCGGGCGGCGTCGGCGGCGTGAAGCGGGGTGTCGTGGCGACGTTCGGCTCCACCGCGAGCGTCCCAGCGCCGCCCTGCGTGCGTCAGGTCCGAAGGTCCTTGCTGGTGGAGCCCTCCGCGGGGATGTCCTACCGTCCTCACTCGGCGCCGCTGACGCGCGGATGCCGCCACCGAGGATCCCCAGATGCTGCTGCTCCTGTTGTTCGGCCCACCGCTGGCGGCCATCGTCACCGTGCGGCGGCGCAACCTCGCCGGTATGGACGTGGTCCGGCCCTTCGCGGTGTGGGGTGGGGTGTCGTTCGCCCTGACCGGGGTGTTCCTGATGGCGGTGCTGTTCGGCGGCGACTTCGCCGTGAACTTCCTGTTCATCGGGACCGCGGCCTTCGGTGGGGCGATGAGCTGCTGGATCACCGCGGGCTTCGTGTGGTTCCGGGAACAGCGCAAGAGCGCGGTGCGAGGTGAGGGGCGGCGCAGCTGGCCGCACCGGGGGGAGCAGGATGGCTGAGGGCGACGCAGCGACGAACCCCGGTACCGC
>PXDB01000076.1 GCA_003565155.1 Nitriliruptoraceae bacterium
GGCACGCTCGGGTACGCGGTCACCGAAGCGGCCCGCCGGCGACACGACACCCGCCTGCTGCTGGTCTCGTTCGCGTTCATCACCGCCGCCGGGTTCCTCGGGCTGCACGCGCTGGCGACCCCCGGGGTCCTGGTTGGACCGAACGCCGGCTTCGAGCTGGCGACCCCGATCGGGCTGGTGCTGGCCAGCGGGTTCGCGGCCGCCTCGGGCCGCGAGCTCACCCCGGAGCGGTCGCGATGGCTGATGGCCCGGTCACGGACGCTGCTGCAGGGCCTGGTCGCGGTCATCGTCGCGTGGGCGGTGGTGTCGCTGACGGAGCTGCCACCGCTGGACCAGCCCGTGCCCGTGGAGAGGCTACCGACCTGGCAGCTGATCTTCGTCGTGCTCGGTGTGGTGGGCTACGCGGTCGGCGGGTGGGGGTACGCGCAGCTGTACCGCCGCCGAGGCGCCCCGATCGTGCTCAGCTTCGCGGTGGCGTTCGCGTTGCTGGCGGTCACGCTGGTGGTGGTCGCGTTCGCGATCAACTGGCAGCTCACGTGGTGGGAGTGGCACGTTTCGATGCTGGGCGCTTTCGCGCTGATCGCCCACGCCGCACGACGGGAGTGGCACGAGGAGCGGTTCAGCCCGCTGTACCTCGAGCAGACGCTGGAGGGCACCACCGAGGCCAGCATCCTGTTCGCCGATCTCGAGAGCTTCACGCCGTACTCGGAGCGCACAGAGCCGCGCGAGATACGCCGCATGCTCGACGGCTACTTCTCGCAGTTGATCCCGCTGCTGCGCGACCACGGCGGTGACGTCCACCAGTTGATCGGCGACGCCGTCATGGTGGTGTTCAACAAACACGGCAACCAGCCGGACCACGCTCGGCTGGCGGCCCGGGCCGCGCTCGCCTTCCAGGAGCGCGCCACGGCGATCGCCGCCGAGCAACCCGACTGGCCGCGGTTCCGCGTCGGGGTCAACAGCGGCGAGATCGCGGCCGGCGTGGTCGGCGACCGCGGCCACCGCAAGCACGACGTCATCGGCGACACGGTCAACCTCGCGGCCCGGCTGGAGTCGCTGGCACCGGTCGGCGGCGTCCTGATCGGCGCTGGGACCCACGCCGACCTGCCCGACGGCACGATCGTGGAGCCGCTCCCCCCGCTCCAGGTCAAGGGCAAGGCCGTGGCGGTCACCGCCTTTGCACTGCACGACCTGCCGAGCTGACCTCACGGCCGTGGGTGTCCCCAGCGTCTCACGCGACTGTGGGGGCGGTCGAGATGCTAGAGGTGTTGACGCTCCACCCGCCGCGGACCTTCTCGGCGCCACCCACGGCCCATCGTGGTCTGCTCGGTCGCGATGCCCCCGGCGCTGGTCGAGCCCGGCCCTCTCGTCGTGCGGAGCCGCGGTCACTACTGCCGGTCATCACGTCACAACGACGACGCGCGGCCCACCGTCCCGGGCCCATCCTCAGTTGTGGGCCGACCCCAGGCCGCAGGTTGGATCGCGCATCATCACGGCCTCCGGCGCTGGCTAGGAGTTCTGTGGGTTCGTGGGCAGCACGACCCTGAAGGTGGTGCGACCCGGTTCGGAGTCCACGGTGAGCTCGCCACGATGTTCCAGCACGACGATCCGATAGCTGATCTGTAGGCCCAGGCCCGTGCCCTGGCCGGGCGGCTTGGTCGTGAAGAAGGCGTCGAAGATGCGGTCGCGGACCTCGGGCGGGATGCCCGGACCGTTATCCTCGACCTCGACGGTGATGTCGGCGCCGTTCGGATGGGCGCGCAGCGTCAGCGTCGGATCACGGTCGTCGCCGACTTCGGACAGGGCGCTGCAGGCGTTGTCGATCAGGTTCGTCCAGACCTGGTTGAGTTCGCTGCCGAGCGCCGAGATCTTGGGAAGTTGCGGATCGAACTCGCGCTGGACGCGCACGTGCCGCGTCTTGTGGGCGAGCAGCACGAGCGTGTCCTCGAGGCCCTTCACGGCGTCGACGTCCTGAACCGGTGCCTGGTCGAGGAACGCGTAGCCCTTCAGCGCGCGGACGATGTCCGACAATCGCCGGGCGCCCTCGTCGACCTCGGTGACCAGCCGGCGTATCGAGATCGAGGAGACCACGAACCTGAGGGCGTCGCCAAGGGTGGCTGCGTCCAGATCGTCGCCGAGTTGCTCGAGCATCGTGACGTCGATCCCGGCATGGACGAGGTCGGGTGCCAGTCGCCATGGCTCCTCGACCCCGTGCTGTTCGAGCCATGACTCGACTTGCTCCTCCTCGCCGGCGAGAGCCAGTGTGCTGCGCCGCTCACCCGTCGAGGGGGGTCGCTCCCCGATCAGCGCGAGGGCCCGCTCTCGCGCGATGCCGGCGCCCGGGGTCTGCGTTCCGGCCAGTAACGTGGTGTAGGCGTCCAGTTCATCGTTCAGCCCCTGTGCAGCCCGACGGACGGCCGCAGCCGGGTTGTTGAGCTCGTGCGCGACGCCGGCTGTGAGGGTCCCGAGCTGGGCCATACGATCGCTGTGACGCAGCCGCTCCGAGGTCTGCTGCATCCGGTCGATGAGCACCCGGAACATCGACCGCGCTGCGGACGGGCTGACCGCCAGCAGCTGATCAAGCGTCGCCTTGGGGATGGTCAGCAGTTCGGTTGGAGACCGTGCCCGCACCGACGCCATGCGCGGCGCCTCCTGGAGCAGCGCCATCTCGCCGATGACACTGCCGACTTCACGGACCGCGACCAGCGCCTCGCGGCCCTCCGTGGCCTTGACGACCTCGACGCTGCCGGAGGTGACCACGTACGCGCTGTCGCCGGGATCGTTCTCCTCGAACAGCAACTCTCCCGCTTCGAGGTGCAGTGGCGTCACGTCCCTGCAGATCCGCCCCAGGTCGTCATCGGAGAGATCGCTGAACAGTCCGACCTGCTTGAGGCGCTCGAGCGCGTCCACGTCACTCGGCCGCCAGATAGCGGTGCACGAAGGAGATGCACATCGAACCCTGGCCCACGGCCGTCGCCACCCGTTGGACCGCACCCGCGCACACGTCACCGGCGGCGAAGATCCCGGGAACACTGGTCTCGAGCAGGTACGGATCGCGGTCGGGGCGCCAGCCCGGTGGGCGTGATCCGGGGGCGGCGATGTCCGGGCCGGTCTGGATGAATCCGCGCGCGTTCCTGATGACCACCCCGTCCAGGAAGTCGGCGTGGGGCACTGCCCCCACGAAGATGAACAAGCCGGTGCTCGGCTCCACGGTGCTCTGTCCGCTTTCGCTGTTGGCGAGCACGACCTCCTCGAGGCGGTCCGCGCCACGCAACTCGGCAGCCGTCGTGTTCGTGAGCACCCGGATGTTGTCTGTGGCGCCGATCTGGTCCACGAGGTACTGCGACATCTTCGTGTCGATGGAGCGGCCACGGACGAGCAGGGTCACCTGCTCCGCGTAGCGCGAGAACATCATGGCGGCCTGGCCGGCGGAGTTCGCGCCGCCCACGATCATCACCTGCTCCCCGCGGTAGCTGGACGCGTCCGCCATGGTCGCCCCGTAGTACACCCCGGCACCGGTCAGGCGCTCGGCGCCGGGAACCTCCAGCCAGCGCACCTTCATGCCCGAGGCAACCAGCACGGCCCGGGACGACAACTCCCGACCGTCGGACAGGGTGACGACCCGGGCTGGTCCTTCCGCACGTACCGAGGTGACGTCCACGGGGGACAGGATCTCGGCGCCGAGCCGTCCTGCCTGTGCGGTCGCCCGTCGAGCCAGGTCGGCCCCGCTGATGCCGTTCGGGAAGCCGAGGTAGTTCTCGATCCGGGAGCTCATACCGGCCTGGCCACCGGTCGCCTGGCGCTCGAGCACGGCGACGTGAAGTCCCTCGGACGCCCCGTAGACGGCGCCGGCGAGCCCCGCTGGTCCGGCCCCGATGATGACCAGGTCGTAGAACGCCGCGCTGGCCTCGCTCTTGCGGCCGATCTGCTCGGCCAGCTGACGGTGGTCGGGCTGCGCGAACGTGGTGCCATCCGGGAAGAACACCAACGGCAGCAGCGCATCGACCTCGCCCGGCGCCGCGGCCAGGGACCGGGCCTCCGGATCGCGATCGACGTCCAGGAACCGGTACGGGACCTGGTTGCGGGTGAGGAAGTCTTTGATCTTGTGGCTCGCGGCGTCCCACCGGGCGCCGACGACCCGGATGCCGTCAGCCGGGGCGGGTCGTGCAGCGGTCCAGTCTCCGAGCAGGTCGTCGAGCACCGGATAGAGCGTCTGCTCGGGCGGATCCCACGGCTTCATGAGATAGTGGTCGAGGCCGACCTCGTTGATGCTCTGGATCGCCGCCTCGGTATCGGCGTATGCGGTGAGCAGCACCCGACGGGCGTCCGGATAGTGCTCCCGAGCACGCACGAGCAACTCGGTTCCCGACAGGGTGGGCATCCGCTGGTCCACGAGGAACAGCGCGATCACCTCGCCGCGCCGGTGCAGCTCCTCGACCGCCTCCAGTGCCTCGGGGCCGCCGTCGCTCGCCACGATCCGGTACTCCTGGGCGTAGCGCTCCTGCAGGTCCCGACGCACCGCCGAGAGCACCTGTGGGTCGTCATCAACCGCAAGGATTATCGCTTTGCTCATCGTTTCCACTTCCCATGCTGGTCATCTGAGCTGGGCTCCGATGGTGACACCACGCTCCCGCCGAGCCTGGCACGCAGCTGGGCACGTAGTCCGGCGTCGGTGAGGGCGCCGACGATCCCGTCGGCGAGCTGCCCGTGTCGCTCCCGGTGTGTCGTGGCTTCGGCGTCCTGGCCGAGCGCAGCGGCGATGTCGGCCCGCTCGGCTGCGAGCTCGCAGGCCAACAGCCGCATGCCCATCCGCTCCGCCGCGGTCTCTGCGGCGACGAACGCGGCATCGGCCGCAACCAGATCACCTTCGGCTCGCGCGATCAGCCCTGCGAGGTGCTCGAGGTCGGCGTCGAAGGCCCGCATGCCGCGCTGCGCGGTGTAGGCGACCGCCTCGTCGAGCAGGTCGCGGGCCTTGGCGGCGTCTCCACGCTCGAGAGCGACCCGAGCGGTGCCAGCCAGCAGCCGTGGCCGTTCCCAGAACCGGCTGCTGGACGACGTCTGAAGTCCAACCGTCAGGTCCGCCTCGACCTCGCTCCAGTCACCCTGCTCGATGCCGGCCAGGGCCAGGTCTGCCCACACCGTCGAGGCCAGGTAGTCGCCGACCGGCAGGGTGAGGGCCTCGAGCGCGCGCTTGCGTTGCTGCCGGCTGTTCTCCACGTCACCGCAGACGGCGTAGCACCGGGCCAGGGTCGCCGAGGCTCCGCTGGTGGCGAAGGCCTGTCCGTTCGCCTCGGCGGTGCGGACGGCCTCAGCGAGCAGCGACAAGGCGAATCCGATGTCGCCGAGCCAGAGCGCCATCCGCCCTGCGGCGGCCTGGACGATGGCGGTGTAGAACGACCCGTAGCGCGCGAGGGTCTCGCGGGACCCGGCCATGAGTTCGAGGCTGGCAGCCAGCTCGCCGTCACGCTCACGCAGCACCGCTTCCCCAAGGGCGGTGATGATGGCCAACGACTCCTCGGATCCGACCTCGAGCGCGGCCTGTCGTGCCTCCGCCATGGCCGCACCGACATCGTCGAACTCGGCTGCGGCGATGAGGTTCATCGCGCGCCGCATGAGCCCCGTCACTCGGATCTGGTCGCTGCCGTTCGCCGCGCCGAGGCGGGCTGTCTCGACGTCGTGGGCGACCGCATCGTCGAACTCGCCCTGGGCGACCGCGACGAAGCAGGCGTTCATGTGGTATTCGGCCAAGCCGAGTTCATCGCCGGCGCCCTCGGCCACCGTCCGGGCGCGGTCGAGGTAGTCCGTCGCCGCCGTGAAGTCGGACCCGAAGACGGCGGCGTTGAACCCGAGCCTGTTCAGGGCGCGCACCTCGAGCGACGGGTGGCCCGTGGTGCGTCCGAGGTCCGCCAGGGATTGATAGGCGGACGACGCATGGTCGAGATCGGGCACCAATGAGTAGGCCTCGCCGAGCCCGAGGTGCGCCTGGCCGACGTCGTCGGGGCTCGCCTCAGCGGGCACATGGTCAAGCGCCGTGGTGAACAGCCGGATGGCCTCGGCTGGGGACATGGCCCGGTTGGCTCGTCTGCCGGCTTCCACGAGCCAGGGGAACGCCGCGTCCGGCTGGTCACTGGCGAGGTGATGGCGGGCGATCTCGTGGGGGGCGTCAGTGTTGGATGCTTCCAGGTGGCTGGCCAGGCGTGCGTGCAACTCGCGACGGTCTCTGAGCAGCACGATGTTGTAGGCCGCCTCCTGGATCAGGGCATGACGGAACGCGAACAGCGGCCGGGGCAGTCGGCGCTGCTCGGTGAGGACGCTCTTACGGACGAGATCGGCGAGAACGGCGTCGACATCGACATCGTCGACGAGCGCCGCCACCGCCGCAGGCTCGAACTCGCGACCGACGACGGCCGCGACCTCCGCCACCAGACGGGTGTCGTCGTCCAGCCGATCGAGCCGGGCGCCGAGCAAGCCGGACAGCGAGTCCGGCACCTCGGGGGCACCGACCTCGGTGACCGAGCCGGCCAACTCCTCGACGAACAGCGGATTGCCATCAGCTCGCTGGAGGAGCCGTTGGCGGTCTTCGGCAGACACGTCGCTTCCCCCCAACAACAGTTCGAGCAGTGCGTCCGTCGTCGTCGCGTCGAGCGCGTCGAGCTCGATCGGGGTGTGGCGGTGGTTCGCCTCCCGGGATGCCTTCTCGACCAGTCGCCACGCCGGCTCCTCACGGACCGGTCGCAGGGCCAGCACGAGCGCGATCGGGACGCGCTCGGCCGAATCGATGAGCCGTTCGGCCAGAGCCAGCGACAGGGCATCGGCCCAATGCAGGTCGTTCAGGACGATGACCAGGGGGCGGCGGGCTGCCTCAGCCTCAAGGTAGGAGATGATGGCGTTGGCGGTCCGCTCGTGGAGCACGGGGGTATCCAGGGCATCGACGAGCGCAGCGGCCTCCGGCGGGAGCGGTGCGCCCACGGCGTGGCCGAGAAAGGTCGCCATGTCGGGGTCGGGTTCGTCCGTGAGCCCGGCGATCGCCTCAGTGATGCGCTGGAACGCGCTCACGTCGCCGAGATCATCCAGATCGAGCCAGCGGGCCGCGGCGTCGATGAAGGGGGTGTAGGCAACGCCGGCGTCGAACGAACGGCTGGAGCCCTCGAACCACGCGATCTCGCCTGGGGCGCGGTTGGTCGCCGCGATGTCGAACCCCGACTCGCCGTCCTCTCGCATCGCGATCAGCAGCCGCGACTTGCCGATGCCCGCTTCGCCGATGAGTGTGACGATCCCGCCGATACCCGCAGCGGTGGCCTGCAGGACCGAATGCAGCGCAGCCCGCTCCCGGTCACGTCCGAGGAGCGGTGTCGTCGCGGTACCGGCTGCGACCGTGCTGGCCACGCCGTCCGCCCGCAGGGCGAGCACCGGTTCACTGCGACCCTTGACCTCGACCGGTCCGATCTCGGCGAGGATGAACGCGTCACCGAGCAGGCGGCCCGTGGTCTCCGTGATGCGTACCGTGCCCGGCTCCGCGGTCTGTTCCATGCGGGCCGCGACGTTGATCGCGTCACCGAGTGCGGTGTATTCGACCCGGAGGTCCGATCCGACCTCGCCGACGACCACGAGCCCGGTGTTGATGCCCACCCGGATCGCGATCGGAACTCCCGTGCGTCGGTCCACGTCGGCCGCGTACCCGCGGATCGACTCGAGCATCTCGAGCCCCACATGCACGGCCCGGACCGGATCGTCCTCGCGGGCGATCGGGGCACCGAAGAACGCCAGCACAGCGTCGCCCTGCAGCCGAGCCAGCGTGCCTTCGTAGCGGTACACCGGGGCGATCAGGTGCTCGAAAGCCCCGTTGACGATCTCGGCCCACTCCTCGGGGTCGAGCCGCTCGGCGGCGGCCGTCGAGCCCTGGATGTCGGCGAACAGCATGGTGACGGTGCGCCGTTCCCCCCGCATCGCGCCGCCGTCACGGGCGGTACGGATCTTGCGCAGCAGCGTCTCGGGTACGTAACGGCTGAGCCCGCGCTCGTCCGCAGGTCTCGGTCCATCGGCGAGCGCAGCGCCGCAGTTCGAGCAGAACCGCGCGTCAGGCTCAACCGGGTGCTTGCAGACCGGACAAGCCCTGACCACCGGTGAACCGCATTGGGCGCAGAACCTCGCACCGCTTTCGGTTGCGTGTCCACAGGCGGAGCAGGCCATCTCCGCATCGCCGACCACCGGACCTCCGATGCTCCCTCACCGGACATGAACCCTAATGGCTGGTTCCGCGGGCCGTCGCTGATGTGCCCGGATCACCTGCACCGCCTGCACTGCGGACCCCGCATGACCCAGGGGGTCAGACACCAGGTCGTGACCTCACCGTCCAGCGGGACCGCGTCCGTGGACGCTGAGCCGCGGGTGCACCAGCCATCGTCGGGCCGAGTCGCTCGGTCCATCCGCTGATCCGAGTCTGTCCCCAACTCGACCCGATCGCCCGTCAGACGCCCAGTAGCACACGCCCGTGTCAGCCACCCGCCTGAGCGCGGGGCCCGATTCCGATCGGGGCCCATCTGTCCGCGGGCTGTGGCGGGGGCGGACGAGTGTCGCGTCCGGCGCTGACGCCATGGGCCCGGAGTCCCTCACGGTTGTCCGCGGGTGGTCGGGAGCGGCGTCCGGCGAAGAGCGACCGGGGGCCTGATTGCGGGGTTCCAGCTCTGAGATGAGGATTGGGCTCCCGTGGTCGAGTGCTGCGTCGGTGACCTGTCGGTGTTCGACTTGCTGCCTGTGCGCTCTTCAACGGGTCAGGGCCAAGAACGATGACCCGCAGTTGGGCCGCATCCGATGGGCGCAGCCAACCGGCATCCTGCGTCTGGGGGTCGGGTGGTTGACGGTCGCGCAGGTCTCGCGTACAAGGTTGTGCACGGAGATGCAGCATCCCTGGGCTGGGAGGTCGGGGTGGTGCGCCGGGGCTCCACGGGGGGCTTAGGGGGATGGATGGGGAGCTTCCATGGGTGCTGTGTCGTGTCGTCGTTTGTTGGTGTTGCTGCTGGTTGTCGGGCTGGTCGGGTCGATGCTGCCGGTGTCGGGTGCGGTAGCGAACGGGGATGGGGACGGGCATTCCCATTTCCGGTACGGGCAGATCTTCTGGTCGCCGGGGGATGCGCCGAACTCGGTGGAGTTCACGGTCCAGAACTCGTGGCGGCGGAGTGCCTACTCGGGCACGTCCGGGGGGGTCTGTGTGGATCCCACCGAGGCGGGGGTGCCTACGGTGCCGTGCTCGGGCAGCGATGGGCATCCTGAGCCGGGGGATGTGCTCCTGGAGGCGGTGGCGGCCGGCACGACCCTGCGTACCGGTGATGGTGCGGTGATCGGTTCCCCGCGGGGCAACCTGCTGTATCTGGTCCCCTCGGTGGATCGGGTGAACGACTGGTTGTTCGGGGTGGCGATCGACCCGGCGGCGTTGCCGGAGGTCTCGCCGACGATCGCGCACACCTACACGTCGCCCGGCCAGTATGTGGCGTTTATGGATACGTGCTGTCGGATCGGTACGACGTCGGTCAACCAGCACATGAACAACAGCAACGCGCGGTATCGGACAGAGACGTTGGTGGACACCCAGGCGCCGGCGGGCTCGCCGGTGTCGGTGATGCCTCCGTTGGTGCAGTGTCCGATCGAGGGGGATTGCGAGTTCCAGATCCCGGCAACCGATCCGGGCGATGGGGTGCGGTTCCGGTTCGCGACCCAGGCCGAGTCGGGGATCGGCAACCAGCCCGGTCCACCGCAGGCGCCCAACGCTGCGACGGTGGATGCCGACAGCGGCGTGTACCAGTGGGATACACGTGGGGCGGCGTTGGCGTCGCTCGGGCGCAACACGCTGTACTCCACCCAGGTGGTGATCGAGGACCTGGACGGTTCGGGTGCGGTCCGCAGCACGGTGGCGGTGGACTTCTTCATCCAGCTGGTCGATGAGGTGGGTGAGCCGCCGGTGTTCGGCGGGCCAGGCGCGCCGGATGGGGCGGTGCAGTGTGGCACGACGGTCCCCGCTCGGGTGGGTCAGCAGGTGTCGTTCACCGCGTGGGCGTCGGACCCTGACGGCGGGCAGACCACGCTGAACGTGGTGGGGCTGCCTGCGGGCGCCACCATGGACCCGGCGTTGCCGCACACCGAGGCTGGGACGGTGACCAGCGACTTCGCGTGGACGCCGACCTCCGCCCAGCGCGGCAACCATGTGATGAGCTTCACCGCGGTCGATGACGATGGGCAGTTCGCGTTGTGTCCGGTGACCGTCGCGGTCGGTACCGGGGTCGATGCGGCAACACTGTTCGGCCGTCGCATGAACTCGGCTTACGCCGGCGACCCGGTCAACGTCGCGACCGGCAACTTCACCGACACGTGGGTCGATGTCGACTTCGCTGAGCAGGTCTTCGGGTTGACGGCCACACGCACCTACAACGCGATGGACACCGATGCCGGCGTGTTGGGGGTGGGCTGGTCGACCCCCTACGAGGTGCGTGTTGAGCCGCGCGACGACGGGTCGGTGGGGCTGGTCGACCATGACGGGCGGCAGGTGGCGTTCACCCCAGACGGGGAGGGTGGCTGGGACGCGCCTGAGGAACTGTTCGGCGAACTCGTCCAGGACGGCGACGGCCGGTTCGAGATCGTCTTCCATGCCGGGGAGCGGTGGCGGTTCGACGACGACGGCTGGCTCGTGCGGTTGAGTTCGGTCGACGGTCCGGAGACGGTCATCGAACGCGATGGCGACGGCCGTGCGCTGACCGCTGAGGGTCCGTTCGGTCACGGCCTGACGTTCACCTACGACAACGACCGGCTGGCCGCGGTGACCGCGACCGATGGGCGGCAGGTCACCTACGGCTACGACGACAACGGCCATCTGGTCGCGGTCACCGGACCCGACGGCGCCACCAAGACCCACCAGGTCGACGCCGACGGGCTGATCACCCGCATCACCGACGCTGCCGACCGGCTGGTCATCGCCAACGCATACGACGACCTGCGGCGGGTGGTGTGGCAGGAGACCCCGGCCGGGGACGAGGTCACCTTCGACTACGACCTGGCCGCCGGCACGACCACGGTCGCCACGGCCGCGGGGCAGACGGTGGTGTTCCGCAGCGACGCGGGCGGACGGCTGCTGGACGTGACCGACCCGTTTGGGGCGGTCCACGAACGCACCTACGACGGCGCGGGCAACCTCGCCACGATCACCGACCGGGTCGGCGAGATCACCGAACTGGTCTACGACGGCCACGGCAACGTGGTCGAGGTCACCTACACCGACGGCACGGCAGAGTCGTTCGTGTACGACGACGCGAGCCGGCTGATCTCGCACAGCGACACCGAAGACGCAACCACGATCTTGACCTACGACGGTGAGAGCCGTGTGCCGTCCACGGTCACCGATCCGGACGGTGCCACGACCACGATCGCCTCCGACGACGGGCTCGTGACCGTGATCACCGACGCGGACGGGGTCACCACCACTTTCGAACACGATGAAGCCGGCAACGTGGTAGCGACCACCGACGGGGTCGGCAACGTCACCGAGACGGCCTACGACACCGCAGGCCGCATCGTCTCGGTCACCACCCCGTCGGGGGACGAGACCCGGTTCGTCTACGACGCGGCCGGCAGGTTGATCGAACGTCACGAACCTGCCACCGCAGGGCTCGGCGAGGGGACGACCTGGCCCGATCCTGCGAGCAAGGACGACTGCAAGCAGAACGGCTGGGAGGACTTCGGGTTCCGCAACCAGGGCCAGTGCGTGCGGTTCGTCGAGACCGGTCAGGACAGCCGCGACCACGACCCCGGTGACGGTCACGCACCCGAGGTCGTCTGGCGGTTCGCCTACGACCCGGCCGGCAACCTCATCGAGGAGATCGACCCGACCGGCGCGACCACCACCCACACCTACGACGATGCCGGGCTACTGACAGCCACCACCGATCCGGTGGGTGCCACGACCGAGTTCGTCTACGACACCGAGGGCAAGCTGCTCGAGGAGATCGCTCCGGGCGGTGCGACGACCACGTTCGAGTACGGGCTGCTCGGACGGCTCGAACGCATCGTCGGTCCCGAAGGGGTGACCACCGAGTTCACCCGCGACGCGGAAGGCCGGCTCATCGAGACGGTCCACGGCGACGGGACGAACACGACAGCCGTCTACGACGCACGGGGACGTGTGGCAGAAGAGACCGACGGGGCAGGCGGCACAACCGTCTACAGCTACGACAGCATGGGGCGGCTGACCTCCGAGGAGGACCCCACGGGACTGGTCACCAGCTACGGCTACGACCAGACAGGCCGTCTGACAACGGTGACCGACCCCTCCGGAGCCGTCGAGTCGCACACGTACACGCC
>PXDB01000061.1 GCA_003565155.1 Nitriliruptoraceae bacterium
GCAGATAGTTCTGAATCGTCATCCCCGCCGTCTTTTGAATGTGGAGAAAGATCAGGAACGTCCCGGGCTGGAGGGTGTTTGTCAGGCGACCATCATCCTCTTGGGGGGAAATCTGCATGTGAACCTCAGTAACCGGGCCTGCGTTTCCGATTCAAACGAAGGAATAGCCAAAGTGCCAGCAACGGAAGCAATGTCGGCGCGACGGACATGAAGCTGCGCATGCAGATGCCGGCGGGAAAGAAGCCGGCGGCGAAGAGGATGAGCTTGAGGTTCGTGTCCGCGCTTGCGCCGACGCGGTTCCACCGGGCGGCCAGCGCTCCGAAGGCGAGCGCCCCGAGGAGGATCGCCAGATAGCCGCCGGCCATCCAGAGCTCGCCCACGAAGGTCGCCGACAGGGTCATCCCTCTGACACCTATTGCATCCTCGATACCCACCGACAGCCCCTCGGGCTTGCCCGGCCAGAACGCGCGCGGGATCGGCCGGATGGCAGCGTTGAACGGGATCTCGAAGCCGAGATACCCGACCCTCGCCGGAAACACCTCGCTGAGGAGCGCGACGTTGACGAGGTTCATGTCCACGAACAGAGCGTCGGTGCGCGCGGTCTCCAACTGGAAATTGGACAGCCCCACCGTGCGGATCTCGGGCAGGTAGTAGATCGCGAACCAGGCCAGGGCGAGCAGCGGCACGGCGACGCGCGCCACCCGCAGGAGGCGCAGCTGTGGCAGCATCAGGGCATAGGCGGCGGTGAAGGTGATGATATGCGTCAGGAACACGTTCCGCGTGCCGCCTGCGAACCCCTCATAGAAGACGAGCAGCAGCAGAGCCGCCGCGACGGCCTTCTGCAGCATCGTGAAACGCTGGCGCTGCGCGAAGATCGACGCCGCCAGCGGCGGGATCAGATAGATCAGCAGCGCGAACTCGTTCAGCAGGGTCGACAGGCCGCCGAGACGGCCGCGGGCCCAGGGCTGGGTGAACCGCGGTCGCGACCACTGGTCGATCATCTCGAGGACGTTGAAGTTCACCGCCACCAGCATGTGGAGATAGCCGAGCAGGGCACTCCCGAGCAGCAGCAGCATGGTCGTCCGCGGCGAGACCCGCAGCGCGATGACCGAGGGCAGCGGGCGCGTGGCGGGAAAGGCATGGCGCCCCAGCACCAGCCCGGCGAACCCGAGGAGGGTGGCAAGGACGGCGGTCTCGGCCGCCTCCATCGAGACCGGCTGGGCGATCGGCGGCTGCGGGAACAGGAACTCGAAGAAGGTCAGCAGGTAGAGGACCGCCAGCATGAACAGATCCGTGCGGATCAGGTTTCGCAGCCCGGCGCGCGCCTCGACCAGAAACGCCAGCGCCAGCGCGGTTCCCAGGAAGGGCGCTGGATACCGGAACACCTCCTCCACGGTGTCGGCAAAGAGAAACGCCATGCCGGCGACCAGCACCCCGGCTAGGATCACCACAGTGGACAGAAGCCGAAGCGCGTTCTGCTTGCGGGCCGAGACCAGCCGCACCGGCGGTCCGAGCGGCCCCCTGTCCGGGCCATATGGCCGAGGATCAGCACCACCGAGCGAGGCACTGGACATGCTCATGGCTGTCGCCCGGCCTGCGTGCAGTCTGTGCGGCCGATCCCCACCAACCGGTCCCCGAGCGCCGCGATGCCGAAGCGCGAGTCCAGCCGCGCCGCCGCCTGCCACGCAACGAGCTGTGCGGGTCGCTCCACAAGCTCCCGCAGCATATCGGCGAGCCCAGAAGGGTCACTATCCCGCAAGATCCGCCCGTTGACCCGGTCGGTGACCACCGTGCCGCACCGGTCCGATGCAATCACCGGCAACCCGTGGGCGAGCGCCTCCAGCTGTGTCAGTCCGAAGCCGTCCGACCGCGTTGGAAAGATCAGGACATCGGCGCAGGCATAGAAGCCGCCCACGACACTGCGCGGGACAGCACCGTGGAAGGTGATGCGCGGATCGTCCGAAACCCAAGCGGGAAGCGTCGTCTGCAGGGGGCCAACTATGTCCAGCGACAGCGGCAGGTCCGGAAGAGCGCGCATGGCCTCTAGCAGGATGTCGACCCCCTTGCGGCGCGTGACCTGGCCCAGAAAGAGCAGCCGCAGCGGCCTGTCGCGGCTAAATGCGCCCCGCACCTCCCGGCGGACAGGAGCCGTATCGGGCTCATGAGCCAGGGGCACCACCTCGATCTTGTCGGCCGCCACCCCTTCGTCAATCAGGCATGTCCGCGACCATGTCGAATTCACCATGATAACGTCCGCAAGCTCGGTTTCCTGTCGCCAGTCTTGCCAGTAGCGCTGTGGGATCGGCTCATACTGCCCATCGCCCGCCGCGTGATAGAGGCTGGAGACGAGACGCGCCTCCACCGGCCCGGGGTCGATCTGGCCCAGAACGGTTCTCCACCCCTGCGCGCGGGCAAAGGCCAGGATACGCAGCGCCGCATAGCTGTAGGCGAAAACGGTCCCCACGCGTGCGGTGTCGAGCACGCGCAAACGCCGAACGGCGACACGCTGGAACCACTCGTTGCGGTGCATGATCTGTGCCCAGCCGCTGCGGCCCGCCAGTCTGTCGCGCAGGGCGAGGGCAACGGCCCCCGCGGTCGGCGCCAGGACATGCGTGTCCGGCAGTTCGGGGTGGCTGCGTTCTCCGAGCCGGGCCGTGACCCGGCCGAGCGGATGCCCGGACGGCACCCAGGCATCGGTCACGAGCCGATGCAGTAGGCCGCACCGATGCAGCGCCCGCGCCACGGCATAGTCCTCGCGGGCGCC
>PXDB01000034.1 GCA_003565155.1 Nitriliruptoraceae bacterium
ACCGCCGCCGGCGGTTACGGCGATGTTCGGGAACGGCGGTCACGTCTGCTAACCGCCGACTGACGTGACGACGCCACAAGGCTTGATGTCAGGTTGGGCACGCCTCCTACCGGCTCGCACGGGGCGGGTTGCTCGCGGGTCCGGGCCAGCGAAGGGTCTCGAGACCGCCTGGGGCGAAGCTACGCCCTACCCTGACTTGCCGTTCGACTCCATAGGGGGACGCGTTGCCATCAGTGCCGATCTGGCTGTCCGCTGCCATCTTGACGGGTACGGCCGTGGGCGTCGTGGTCAGTCAACTCGAGTTCGTACGAGGTCGCACGGTCTGGCAGGGCGCAGTAGCAGCGACGGTGTCTGTCGTTGCGGGCGGGGCGGTCATCGCAGGAGCCGACCGGTGGCCCGCAGTGGTAGCGATCGGGTTCGTTTTCATCCCCATCGCCACCGCGTTGGCGGTCGGCGTGTTCCGCGCACAACGGCTGCGTCACCATTCCCAGTAGCCGCGGGATGCGTGCCCACCACCTCGCCAAAGCGCTGGACGGGGTGTAGAAAAAACGCCCGTAGAGTGCCGGTCGCATGCATGGATCGGTCGTCAGCTTGGCGGACGTGATGCCGATCATCGCTGGCTACAGCAAGGGAGACAGACATGGACGCTGATGCCCGGGCCGCCAACCTGGCCAACTGGGAGTCTCGGGTCCCGGTGCATGCCGCCTCCTACGGTCTGGACCGGTTCGTCGAGGATTCCGACCATCTCTCAGAGGTGGTCCGTGATGACTCCCCGGCACTGGGAGACCTGACCGGTCTGCGTGTCGCTCACCTGCAGTGCCATCTGGGGACCGACACGGTGTCGCTGGCTCGGTTGGGCGCGGACGTCGTGGGGCTGGACTTCTCCCCGAGCGCGCTCGAGGTCGCCCGAGATCTGGCCGATCGCGCGGGGAACAACGCGAGGTTCGTGCAGGCGGACCTGTACGACGCGGTCGAAGCGATCGGCGACGGCTTCGATCTGGTGTACACGACCGTCGGCATCGTCGCGTGGCTGCCCTCCATGGCACGGTGGGCGACGGTCGTCGCGGCCCTTCTGGCGCCCGGTGGTCGCCTGTACCTGCGTGACGGGCACCCGATGCTTATGACGCTCGACGAGACCCGTGACGACCAACAGTTGGTGGTCACGCATCCCTACTTCGGCGGGTCGGAGCCGAAGCGATGGGAGGACGACACGAGCTACGTCGGGGAGGCTGGTGCGATCTCCAGCCCCGTCTGTTACGAGTGGTCGCATCCGCTCAGCGAGATCGTCCAGGCCGTCATCGACGCGGGTCTCGTGGTGACGCGTCTCCACGAGGGTGACACGCTCAACTGGGCGTTCGCGCCGTGGATGGAAGCCGACGACGAGGGGCACTACCGGTTCCCCGCGCAGCAGCGCGCCCTGGTGCCGACCGAGTTCACGCTCGAGGCGGTCCGTCCTCGGCAGGCTCCGACCTGACCGCCCCGGACTGTGCCGATCACACGCTGACCGAACGCACGGCAGCGAAGCAGCGCAGGCCAGCTACGCCCTGATGCGACCGCCACGAGCAGCGGAGACGGGTGAGGGACCACCGATACGCAACGCCCGTGTGCCCCACATGTCGACGATGTGGGCGGAGGCCACGGCAGCGAGTACCCGCGGCGTCGGCTCGCCGTCCTCACATGATGCGTAGCGTTCGTCGCTGCTCGGCACGGAGTTGGTTGGCCTGCTCGCGCAGTTCATCCAGATCGTCCCCGGCGCCGAGGAGCAGCCCGGCGAGTGGGTCGGCCTGGCCGGCGGCGATCCGCACGATCATCTCTTCGGCGGCCTCGCTCGTGCCGTAGTCCTCTCGCGGACGTCGGGCGAAGTTCGGCAGCCACCGACGCTTCTCCGGGTCACGCGCGAGCGCCGCGGTCATCGGCGTCCACACCAGACCAGGATGGAGACCAAAGACCCCAACGCCAGTGCCGTCGAGTTCGGCGTGAAGCTGACCGGCGAGCCGGAGTAACCCGGCCTTGCCTGCCGCGTAGGCGGTACACCACGGCTGGTCGCGATCACCCAAGTTCCCGTAGAGCAGCACCACCCTCCCGCCCCTGCGGGCCAGCATGCTCGGCAGACACGCGTGAGACAGCAGCATGGCGCCGCGCAGGTGGACGGCCACCTCGTCCCACCAGGCGTCCGGGTCAGCCTCCCACAGCGGCCCAACCACGTCGGCGCTGCCGGCGTTGTGCACCAGCAGGTCGACCGGCCCGAGTGCCTCCTCGACCTGCGCGACCGCCCCGGTGACCTCCGCGGGGTCGGTCACGTCCGCGCTCACCGCAAGGGCGTGCTCGCCGAGCTCGGTCGCCGCCCGTTCGAGAGCTTCCGACGGGCGGGCTATGAGCGCCACGCGGTGGCCTGCCCTGGTCAGCGCCCGGGCGATTCCGAGGCCGATGCCGCGGCTCGCTCCGCTGACCAGCGCGACCTGCCCATCGGACGGCTGCTCACCCATGACCGAACCGTAGGCGGACGCCAGGAGCGGCGTGGGTTCTCTCGCCGTGGACACCCGAGACGACGCCCGCGCCCCGTCTGCCCCTCGATCACCAGACGCCCAGGGAGGCGTAGCTGACGCAGGCGGCGAACCGGTAGAACACGCCCGTTGGTCCCACCGGCTGGCGATGCCACCACCGTGATCTCGATCGCGGCTCGTCTACGGCCTGGCGCGCACGACTGCTTCCCCGACAGCGTCCCGTCCGGGCACGCCAAGAG
>PXDB01000088.1 GCA_003565155.1 Nitriliruptoraceae bacterium
CGGGCGTTCGTCGGCGGGCCCGCCGACCTCAGGATTGCGGGGTCGGTGCAGCCACGCGTGCGCGACCATGCCGTCGGACGTCGGGAAGCTGATCGCCTCCGGTTCGGACAGCCAGGCGGCGTCGACCGGCAACTCCCGACTGACGTACCGCTGCTCCCAGGCCGTCGCGTCGCCATCGGCCGCTGCAGCAGCGTCGAGGTGGATGAGCGCATCGGGATGCGTGGGGGAGCCACCGAGGTACATGACGGCGTTGCCCCGGGTCGTCAGGCCACGCACCGAGGTGTGCGGCACCGGCAGCGGTGCGACGGTGCCCGCGACCGGGTCCAGGATGCTCGGCCGGGACACCGCGTCATCGGTCGCGATGACCGCGATCCGGCCATCGTCCAGGAACCCGTACAGCGACGCACCGAACTGCCAGTGCGGGGCGCCGAGCTCCACCGCCACCTCGGCGAGGTTGTGCAGTCCATCGTCGTCCACCCGGTGGAGGTTCCACCAGCCGCTGCGGTCGCTGATGACGTGCAGGACCCCGTCCGGCGACCAGGCCGGCGCGAGCAGGCTCTCGCCCGCGCCGGACCCGCCGGCGATCGACCGTGGCTCGCTCACCTGCAGCAGGCCGTCACCGTCCTCGCGGACATCGCAGACCACCAGCTCGGTGTCGTCCCACGGCATGTTCGGGTGGTCCCAGGCGATGAACGCCAGGGACGTGCCATCGGGGTGCAGGCGGGGAGCGGCGTAGAAGTCGCGGCCGCCGCACAGCACGCGCACCTCGTCGTCGCCCGCACCGTCGGCGGGCAGGACGACGATCTCGTTGTGGACGTCGTTGGCCGTCGGGCCCTCGTGGCGCTCCCTCACGCACACGATCCACCGACCGTCCGGGCTCAGCTGCAGCTCGGTGTAGCGCAGCGCCGCCGGTTCGATCGGCGCTGGTGAGATCGGCCGGGCCGGACCGGGGGTGCCGTTTGCAGCCCCCGGCTCCAGGCGGTGGATCCGCTGGTCGGTGTGTTCGGTGAACCACACCACCCCAGCTGCCACGAGGTAGCTCCCACCGCCGTACTCGTGGACCCGGGTCCTGGCGTTGGCATCCGGCGCAGTGAGCTCCGTGATCCGGCCGGCGGCGTCCCGCTGCATGATGGCCTGGCGCCCGCCCTCGGACGGGCGGGACTCGAGCCAGCACACCCGGTCCCCGTCAACCTGCAGTTCGCTGAGGCCCTTCGCGCCGGCGATCAGCAGCTCCGGGGTGAGCTCGGACGGCCAGGTGCCGTACGGGGCGGTTCGTGGCATCAGCGGCTCCTGTGTCGGCTCGGCATCGAGCGACGCTAACGGGTCGGTGACGCCGGTGACACACAGGGCCGGGACTACGCTCCGGCGAACCACACCCCGGGAGCCACGCATGCAGCTGACCTCATCCCATGTCGCCGTGATCACCGGCGGTGCGTCGGGCCTCGGCGCCGCGACCGCCCGGCGCCTGCACGCAGCCGGCGCGAACGTCGCCCTGCTGGACCTGCCGACCGCGGACGGAGGCGCGCTGGTCGACGAGCTGGGGGAACGGGCCGTGTTCGTCCCCGCCGACGTCACCGACCCGGACGCGGTGACCGAGGCGATCGCACAGGCCCGCGAACTCGGTGAGTTGCGCGTCGCTGTCAACTGCGCCGGCGTGGGGTGGGCGGCACGGGTCCTCGGCCGCGAGGGGCCGCACGACCTCGACCTGTTCCGGACCGTCATCGGCATCAACCTCATCGGCAGCTTCAACGTGCTGCGCCTGGCGGCTGCGGCCATGGCCGACAACGAACCGGTCGACGGGGACCGGGGCGTCATCATCAACACCGCGTCGATCGCCGCCTACGACGGGCAGGTCGGTCAGATCGCCTACAGCGCGTCCAAGGGCGGCGTGGTCGGCATGACGCTGCCGGCCGCACGCGACCTGGCCCGGCACCAGATCCGGGTGCTGACGATCGCGCCGGGCACCTTCGACACGCCGATGCTCGCGGGCCTGCCCGACGAGGCCCGTGACGCGCTGGCCGAGGACATCCCCCACCCGCATCGCCTCGGGCAGCCGGACGAGTACGGCCTGCTCGTCCACCAGCTCATCGAGAACCCCTACCTCAACGGCGAGGTGGTGCGTCTCGACGGCTCGCTGCGCATGAAGGCGCGCTGACCCGCCCGGGACGGATGCCCACCGATCCGCGCGGGACGGATGCCCGCTGAGCTGCCCGGGACGGATGCCCGCTGAGCTGCCCGGGACGGATCCCCGCCGATCCGCGCGGAGCGGAATCCCGCTGAGCCGTTGGGTGCGGCCGCTACGCTCGGTCGCCGGACGGGAGGTACGGCGGGTGGCCGAACCACAGACAGAGGGTCAGACCGACGGCGGAGACGGTGGGACGGCTGCGCCACCGGCCGACGATGGCGTGAGGCAACGCCACGGGGACCGACTGGCGGGGATCGACGCGGCCTTCCTGGAGATGGAATCACCGACGGTGCACATGCACGTCGGGGGGTTGTTCATCTTCGAACCGCCGGAGGACCGCACCAACTTCACCTTCTCGCGGCTCCTGGAGGTCGTCGGATCGCGACTGCATCTGGTGCCGCGCTACCGCCAGCGCCTGGCCTACCCGCCGATGAAGGTGGGGAACCCGGTCTGGGTCGATGACCGGCACTTCGACCTTTCCTACCACGTCCGCCATGCGGCGCTGCCGGCGCCCGGCAGCACCCAGCAGCTCACCGAG
>PXDB01000059.1 GCA_003565155.1 Nitriliruptoraceae bacterium
GGCAGCAACAGGGGCCATAACCCGGCGGAGCGTGCCCGCGTGGTCAACCCGGCCCAGTTGTACGCCTCCACGGCGACCTCGTCGCGCCAGGGCCGCGGCGGCCAGGGCTGCCGACGGTAGAAACCGGACTTCGACCCGCCCCACCGCAACGCGAACAGACTCCGCCCGCTGTGGCCAGCCTTCGGCACACCCAGCGTCGTGTGTGGTCCCTCGCCCCCGACCCCGTGGATCCGCAGCTCGATCACCCGCGGCGCCGCACCAGGACCCTGCCCGGGGACCTCCGGGACGCTGCCGGGCACACGCGTTCCGCTCACGGCCCACGCCTTGGCGTACGAGAGATCAACAGCCGACGGCGCATCCTGACACCCGGCGGCTGCCGCGTCCACCGGGTCAACCAGCACCGGACTAACGTACGCGCCTGTGCGACACGCGGTCGGACAGCATCGTCAGGAGATCAATGGACGCGAGCACGTCGTCGCCCTCACTGGCGGCGAGCGTGCTCGGCGGACTGATCACCGGGCTGATCACCGTGGTGGTCACGGTGTCGCTCGGTGTGTTGATCTTCGCGGGTGCGGTGCCCGACTTCGTGGGCAACGGGCTCGCGCTGGCGTTGCTGACCACGGCCGTCACGGGCCTCATCTTCGCGGCCCGGAGCTGCTTCCGGGGCGCGGTCTCGGGCGTGCAGGACCATCCCTCGGTCGCCTTGGCCCTCATCGCAACCGCGGTCGGTGCGGGTGCTGCAGGCGCAGCCACCGCCGACGCGGTCTTCGCGACGATCGTGGTGAGCATCGGTGCGGCCACTGCGGTCACGGGTGTGGTGTTGCTGGTGCTGGGTTGGCTGCGGTTCGGCGAGTTCGTGCGCTACATCCCGTTCCCGGTGGTCGGCGGGTTCCTGGCGGGCACCGGGTGGCTCCTGCTCCTGGGGGCGATCGAGGTGATGGTCGGTGAGGCACCCACCTGGCGCACGGTCGAGGTGCTGTGGCAGGACGATGCGCTCCTGCGCTGGCTGCCGGCCGTAGGCCTCTCGGCGGCGGCCGTGTGGTGGCAGCGACGCACCGGAACGCAGTTCGCACTGCCTGCGGCCCTGGTGGTCGTCATCACCGGGTTCTACGGCATGCTGGTGCTGGGCGGGACGGCGCCCGCCAGCGCGAGGGCGGACGGGTGGCTGCTGGGACCCTTCCCCGCCGTCACCTGGCCGCCCGTCACGTGGGAGCAGTTCGCCGGCGTCGACGGCAGCCTGGTCCTGGACCACTGGGCAGGCATCGCCACCGTCGTGGTCCTCGCCACGCTGTCCCTCGCCCTGAGTTCGACAGGGATCGAGGTCGCCATCGGCGAGAACCTGGACTTCGACCGCGAACTGCGGACCGCCGGGCTCTCCAACCTGCTCGTCGGACTCGGCGGTGGGCCGGTCGGCTACCCCTACGCCGCGGTCACGATCCTCGGCCACCGGATGGGCATGGCCAGCCGCGCGTCGGCGGTGGTCGCCGCCGGTGTCGCCGTCCTGGCGCTGGTGGCCGGCCTGCAGACGCTGACCTTCGTTCCGGTGGCCGCCTTCGGCACCATCCTGGTAGCGCTGGGGTTCTCGTTCCTTGCGGAGTGGCTGCTCGATACGTGGCGGTCGCTGCCACGCTCCGACTACGCGGTGCTCGTCGCGATCGTGGTCGTCATCGCGGTCTGGGGGCTGCTGTGGGGGGTCGGCGTCGGCCTGCTCCTCGCCCTCCTGCTGTTCGTGGTCCGGGCCAGCCGCATCGCCGTGGTCAAGCACCGGTTCACCGCCGAGAACTACGCGAGCACCGTCGACCGACATCCGGCCGAGCGCCGCGCGCTGCAGGCAGCGGGACCGCAGCTGCTGATCCTGGAGCTCCAGGGGTTCATCTTCTTCGGCACCGCAGCCAGCGTCACCCGGGAGGTCACCCGCCATCGGGCCGGGGTGACCGGCGGGTTCGTCGTCGTCGACCTCCGCCGAACGGTCGGACTGGACCCCTCCGCGGTGGTGGGGTTGATCAGGATCGCGCGGACCCTGGCAGCCAGCCAGGGGCAGCTGGTGCTCAGCGGGCTCGGCGGCGGCGCGCAGCACCAGCTCGATCGCGTGTCGGCCGACCTGCACGGTGAGGGGATCGTTGTCCTGTCCGACCTCGATCACAGCGTCGCCTGGTGCGAGGATCACCTCCTGCGACAGCTCCCGGGCCCGATGATGGAGGAGCAGGAGGTCAGTGCTGCCGAACTGCTGGAGGTGGATCCCGAACAGCTCGCCCCCTACATCGAACGACGACGGCTCGATCGGGGTACACGGCTGATCGAGCAGGGTGTCAGCGCACCGGGCCTGATCATCGTCACACAAGGACACGTCGCGGTCGTGCTCGAACGGGCCGACGGCCAGACCAACCGGCTGCGGGTCCTCCGCCCGGGCACCATCGTCGGGGAGATGAGCTTCCTGCTCGGCATCCCGACCACCGCAACCGTGCTCGCCGACACCGACGTCACCATCGAGGTCCTGACCACCCGGCAACTCGCCCACATGGAGCGCCAGAACCCCCAGCTCAGCCTGGCGCTCCATCGCCGGCTTGCCGCGACCGTCAGCGAGCGCCTCGCGACCGCCAACCGGACGATCATGACCGCGCTGGACTGAGGCGTGCGTCCCGCCCCGATCGGCGACCGCCGGTCAGTGGCGCCCTCCCGACGGTGGCTGCCACGTCGTGGCGAACGCCGGCGGGTGGAGGCCCAGGTGCTGCTGGAGGAGGGTCTCCGCGGTGTCGAAGGCGCCCTCCACCCATCCCTGGAACCTGCTGAAGGCCTCCCCGCACACGTAGAGCGGCACGCTGGGATCCGGATGCAGTGCCGCGGACTTCGCGGTGTCGCTGTCGGCACCGACCGCCCAGGCGTGCATGGCCCCACCGTAGGGGTCGTCCCCCCAGTCCTTGAACGCGGCGTCGTAGGGCGTCGGCACCTGGCTCGGGTCGAGCTGGTGGAGCAGGCCGAGCTGTCCACCGGCTGCCTCGACCATGGCAGCCGTGGCCCGCTGCTCGTGCCATGCCCGGTCGCCGGGGGTCGCTGTCGTATGCGGGTTGGGCCGGGGAGTGACGCCCAGGCCGTAGCGCAGCCCCTCCCAGTAGCGCAGCTGCGACGCATCCGTGTAGCTGGCCATCAGCAGGCTGTTGTGGTTGTCCGGGTCCCCGTCCGGCGCGCCGGACTCCTCGCCGAAGTAGTAGGTGGTCCGCAGCGGGAGGGTCGACACCGAGTGCCCCCACACCTGCGCGACCCCGCCGTCGGTCCACCAGGGGCGGTCGTAGGCGAGGAAGAGCTTCATCACCGGGATCGGTACCACCGTCGACAGCAGCATCCGCATCGAGGTGGTGTCCAGCACGACGCTGCCCGGCGCGATCAGCTCTATCGCGCGGCGCGGGAGCGCGAGGATCACCGCCCTGGCCGTCAGCTCGCTGCCGTCGCGCAGGATGAGCGCCAGGCCTCCCGCGTCCGCCCGGGTGATGCGGACCACCTCGGTGTCAAGGCACAGCTGGCCGCCTGCCGCCTCGAACTGCGCCGCGATCGTGATCGGGAGTTCGTCGTAGCCGCCGACCAGCGTCGTGTCGGTGGTCCCCGGTGCGAAGTCGGCGAAGAACCACTCGAGCATGTCGAGCGCGTTGTAGTTGCCCACCGGGAAGTCGTGTCCCATCGTGTCCCGGACGAAGGCGAAGCCCTCCGCGGACAGGATCGTGGCGAGATAGTTCCAGAACCCGATGTCGCGCAGCGGGGAGCCCAGCACGAGCCGGTGCCGGGCGACCTCGAGCCAGTCGGCGTGGGTCATCGTCCGCACGTCGATGCCGAGGTCCTGGTTCACCCGGGACGCCAGCAGCGCCGCGAAGGAACTGCCCTGCTCGCCCGGGGGGAGCCGGTAGGGGATCGCTGCGGGGTCGGTGAGTTGGTCGCCGAGCAACGGCACCCCACGGAGCCAGGCGTACGCCGGTCCGCTACTCGGGAACGGCGCGGTGGGCAGCGACAGGGCGTCGACGACGGCTTCGACGAGCAGGTGGTTGGTGTCGAAGCCCATGCCGCCGAACTCGGCCCGCAGGTGCGGCGCCCCCGGTGGCACCAGCGACTCGAGTCGCCCGCCGACGCGGTCGGAGGCTTCCACCAGGCGGACCGAGGCGCGCGGGCGTGCCTCCTGCAGGCGCCAGGCGGCGTACACGCCCCCGGCGCCGGCCCCGACCACCGCGTAGTCGACCGGCTCCATCATCCGACTCCTCCGGCCACGGCGGCCTCCGCCACCAACTGCTCGACGATCCGACGGAACCGCTCCGGATCGTGCGTGGGCGGCGCCACGTCCGGTGCGATGAGCTCCGCGAGGCTCTGGCGCGCGTTCCACGAGCACGCCGGGTGGCCCGCAGCCGCACCCGCGAGCTCCTCGCCGCGCTCGTGGTCCCCGGTCCGGTGCGCCAGCCTGGCCAGACCGGCGACCGCGCGCACGACCTCCGAGACGACCTCGTGCTCCAGCGACAGGCGCAGCGCGGTCTGTAGCTCGGCGTGCGCCTGCACATGGTCGCCGAGCTCGAGGCGACACAGGCCGAGGTAGCAGGCGACCGTGCCCAGCTTCTCCCGGTCCCCGCCGCGGCGGTTGTGCTCCTGGGCGGCCTCGAAGTGCACCAACGCACGCGCGGCGTTGCCGCGACGCAGCTCAGCGAACCCCAGGTGTGCGACCGCTCCCATCGAGAGCCGGCTGTTGCCGACCTGCTCGGCGATCCGGCGGCACTCCTCGGCCAGCTCGATGGCCTCGTCGAAGCGGCCCTGCTCCGAGCGCACGTTGGCGAGGTTGTTGGCCAGGGCGGCCACCTCGACCGGCAGGCCTGCCCCACGCGCGATGCCGAGCGCCTCCTCGAGCCGGTCGCTGGCCAGCTCGTGGTCGCCGGTGATGATCCCGATCGTCCCGAGCTGACGGAGGAACCGGACACGCGTCAGCGGGTCCTCGACGCGTGGGAGCACGGCAAGGCCCTCCTCTGCCCACGCGGCGTCACGCTCACCGCGGATGAGCAGGGCGATGCGCCCCTGCTCGGCCAACGCCTCCAGCAGGGCGCGGTCGTCATCGAGCTGTCGAGCGAGCACGGCGGCGGTCTCGAGGTGGGCGCTGGCGTCGGCGGGTCGCCCGAGCATCACGGACACGCGGCCTGCGCCAACCATCGCCCGTTGGCGGTCCAGTCCCGTCGCCAGCTCGATCGCCCGCTGGTAGGAACCGAGCGCGGCGGACAGGGCCGAACGCGTCTCACGCGCCGCTCCGGCGCGCCGGTACCACCGTCCGGCCAGCGCGTCCTCGCCGCCGAGCTCGTGGTGCAGCGCGACCGTGCTCTGGGCCCCGCGTCCGCGACCCACGAGGTGCTGCTCGATCCACCTCGCCGCGGCGCGGTGCAGCTGCACACGCCGCGACCGCAGCATCGCGTCGTAGGCGACCTCCCGCGTGATCGCGTGACGGAACGCGAACTCGACCGCATCTGGGACCGACGACGACGGCTGGGCCAGCAGCAGCTCGCGCTCCTCGAGGACCGCGCAGGCCCGGCGGACCGTGTCACGTTCCTCCGTCAGCAGCGCGGCGATGGTGCGGTCCCAGCAGTCCGGGCCGAGCACCGCTGCCGCCTCGAGGCAGGCGCGCTCCAGCGCGTCGAGCCGATCGATGCGGCTGGTCACCACCTCGGTGACGGTCAGCGGCACCCGCACCTCGTCCAGCCGGCTCTCGTCGAGCACCCACCCCGTGGGCGCGACAACGATGGCCCGGGTGTCGAGCAGCATCGCCACGATCTCCTCGGCGAAGAAGGGGTTGCCACCGGATCGGTGCTCCAGCAGCTCGAGGAGGTGTTCGGGGACCTGCGCCATGGGGCGCAGCAGCGCAGCCACCAGCGCCCGAACCTCGGTGCCACCGAGCAGCGCGAGTCGGATCCGTGCGGTGCTCGGGCCGTCCAGCAGCCCCGGATGGTCGCGCAGCAGCTCCGGCCGACAGAGCGCGAGCAGCGTGATCGGGGCCGTCGGGTGCGCGGCGACGAGCTGCGAGAACAACGACCGGCTCGCGTCGTCGGCCCAGTGCAGATCCTCCAGCACCAGCACCACGGGGTGGTGGTCGGCGGCCCCGACCAGCAGCGCCTCGAGCGCGTCGACGGCCCGGGCGTGCAGGCGGGTCGCATCCTGCCCGAGTTGCTGCACCGTCGGCGTGTCATCGAAACCCCATCCGACGAGGTGGCCGAGCAGCTGCATGCCGTCCACGTCGTGGGCAGGCCCGACGATGTCCGCGACGCCCTCCAGCAGCTTGGTCCGCGCGACCTCGAGGCTGTCGTCCTCGTTGACCTGGAACCGGAAGGCGAGCAGATCCCGCAACAGCCCGTAGGGCGAGGTCTGCAGCTGCTCCGATCCCGTGGCGAGGAAGTACCGCACGGGGCCGTGCAGCTCCAGCCAATCCCGGTACTCCTCGTGGAGGCGGGACTTGCCGACCCCGGCCTCGCCCTCCACCACGCGAACCTGCAGCGCACCGGTCTCGCGGCTCACCTCGGTTGCCCGACACAGGTCCGCGAGCTGCGCACTCCGGCCCACCATCCGGGTCTCCACCCCCTCCAGTCCGCGGGAACGGACCCGGAAGGCGCGGGGGCGGACGGCCTCGACGGCGTAGGTCGCCAGGGGCTCGGACTTGCCCTTCACCTGCACCCCGGCCCGCTCGCGGACGGTGAACACCCCCCGAACGAGGCGGTAGGTGTCACGGCCGATGCGGACCTCACCGGGGCTCGCGGACGCCTCGATGCGGCTCGCGGTGTTGACCGCGTCGCCGATGGCCGTGGTCTCCCCGACCAGGCCGACGGGGGTGACCAACGCCAGACCCGTGTTGATGCCGACGCGCAGGCCCGGCCGTGGTGCCCGCGGCGCCAAGCGGGCGACGCGGTCGGCGAAGTCATCGAGGTGCGGCTGCATCGCCAGAGCGCACCGCACGGCCTGCTCCGCGTCGTCCTCCCGCCCGCGGTGGGTACCCCAGATGGCCATCAGCCCGTCACCGAGGTGCTTGTCGACCCTGCCGCCGTGGTCAAGGACCTCCTGGTCGAGGTGGGACCACAGCGCGTTGATGGCGTCGCTGACGTCCTCCACGTCGGCATGCTCCGCGAGGGCGGTGAAGCCGACGACGTCGGTGAACAGCACGGTGACCTGGCGACGCCGACGTCCGCCGTCGACCCTGCGCGCACCGGACCCTGTGGTGGACGTTGCCGCAGGGGGTGGAGCGGACCCAGCGGGGGACGGCGGCTGCTCGGCAGGGATGCCGTCCCGCGCGCGCAGCGACTGGAGCTGGGCGCGCAGTGAGGCCAGCGAGGTGTCGACCACCGCGTCACCGAGCACCGCGCGTTGCCCCTCGAGCGCCCGGATCGCGGCGTCGAGATCCGCCAGTTCGCGTCGAGGCGCAGCCGGAGCCTCGTCCTGACCGTCGCTCACCACGGTGCCTTGGTGGAGAGGCGGCGACTCTAACCCGGGCGGCATCCTCAGCGCCCGCCCCCTTCGCGGTCGGTCGCCGCCCGACGACGCAGCGCCTCCTCGGCGTGTGCAGGTCTGCCGCCTACGCTCACCGCAGCCGCCCGCCCACCCGACCGGTTGCGGCTTGCGGTCGGTGCGCACCTCCACGGCCAACCGTCGCGGGCGCCCCCGATCCGCCCCTCGAAACGTCAGGACCTGCCGCTGTGACCGTCGTGCACGCGCTGTGGTCAGCCGACGAGCACCTGCAGCTGTGGGCGGAACGGCCCCTGACGGGCGACCGGCTGCCCCGGCCCCGTGGCCGCGCACCACGCGACGGTCGGCCACGGCGCCACCCCTACGCAGCCGGTACCGACGAACTGCGCGACGCACTGACGCGCCTGGCCGGCCTCGCGACCACCACCGCCCTGCCCGGGACGGAGGCCAGCGTGCTGCTCCCCAGCACGGACACCTCACCGTGCCCCTCACCCGACCTGCCGGGCGCCGGGACCGTCGAGGGGGTCGCGGAGGGCTTGCGGCCGTGGCGGGCCGACGCCCTCGAGCTGGCGGCCGAGGATGCGCTACCGCTGCTGCTGGCGCTCCCATCCCAGCCGGCGGGGCCGCCGCGACCGGGAGCGTCCCTGCAGGCCGCAGGTGCGCTGGCCGCGCTGGCGCTCGAGCTGTGCGCACGAGGTCGTGTGGTGCCGGGGCTCGTCGCGCGCGACGGGCGCTTCGAAGCGCGATGGTTGCCGGTGCTCGACCCCGGCGAGCAGCGCCGTCTGGTAGCGCTGGCGGCTGCGCTGCCCCCGGCACTCCTGGCTGCGGCGGGCGAGGAGCGCCGGGGTCCGGGCACGGTGTTGCGCGAGCTGCTCGAGCAGCTGGTCGACGCCGGCTGCCGCCGCGCGCTCGGACCCCGCGGACTGGTCGACGGTCGCGGCCGACGCACCGTGGAGCACGCCTGGCTGCGGGCGCTGACCGGCACCGATCCGGTGGTCATGCACCCTGACGGAGGCGGACTGCAGCTGCTGGCCAAGCAACTGGAGCAGTGGCACCGCTCCGGTGAGCGCCCCTCGCCGCTGCAGGTCGCCTTCCGACTCGTCGCGCCGGCGGCGGCCGGCGGCGCAGCGGCCGGCGGCGACGACGAGCCCGGTCCGGCCGACGACCCCATCGCGGGCGACGGTGTCGCCGAGGTCATCGGTGACGATGAGGAGGGCTGGCGCCTGGAGTTCGTGCTCCAGGCCGCCGACGATCCGAGCCTGCTCGTCCCCGCCGCGGAGATGTGGGGCTCGCCGGAGACCGCCCGGTTCCTCGGCCACACGCTCGAGGCGCCCGAGGAGCGGCTCCTGACCGACCTCGGGCGCGCCGTGCGGCTGTACCCACTGCTGTCACGGGCGCTGGACGCCACCCGTCCCGACGCCCTCCTCCTCGACGTCGAGGAGGTCCTCGGGTTCCTGCGGGAGGGTGCGCCACTACTCGAACAGGCCGGTTTCGCGGTCCTGCTGCCCGATGCACTGCGGCGCCCTGACCGGCTCGGTGTGCGGATGCGGGCCAGCACCCGACGGCAGGGCACCACCGCGGAGGAGTCCGGGCTGCTCGGCTACGACGGCATCGTCGACTACCGCTGGGAGGTCGCGGTCGGCGACCAGACACTGACCGCCGAGGAGCTCCTCGAGCTCGCCCGCCTCAAGGCGCCGCTGGTGCGCCTTCGTGGCCGGTGGGTGCAGCTCTCCCCGGACGACCTGGCCGCCGCACTGCAGTTGCTCGAGGACCCGCCGGCGGGACAGATGTCGCTGGCCGAGGCGGCCCGCATCGGGCTCGGCGTCGACGAGGCCGGCCTGGACGTCGATCTGGAGGTCACCGGCGTCGACGCTGACGGCCCGCTCGCGGCGCTGCTCGACGGAGCGACCGAGCAGCGCCTCGAACCGTTGTCCACGCCCGACGGGCTGGCCGGCACGCTGCGCCCGTACCAGGAACGGGGCCTGTCGTGGCTTGCGTTCCTGGACGCCGTCGGGCTGGGTGGCTGCCTGGCCGACGACATGGGACTGGGCAAGTCGATCCAGCTGCTCGCCCTGCTCGTCCAGGAACGCAGCGGACTCGCCTCGCGCCGGTCGAAGCGGTGGCCGGGTCCGACCCTGCTGATCTGTCCGATGTCGGTGGTGGGCAACTGGGAACGCGAGGCGGCCCGGTTCTCGCCGCAGCTGCGGGTCCTCGTCCACCACGGGCGGGACCGGCGCACCGGCACGGACCTCTCGCGTGCCGGGGGCCGCGTCGACCTCGTGCTGACCACCTACCAGACCGCCGCCCGCGATCACGAGGCCTTGCGCACCATCGGCTGGCGACGTGTGGTGCTCGACGAGGCGCAGCACATCAAGAACCCGGCGGCCAAGCAGTCGCGGGCGATCCGCTCCATCCCCGCCCCACGACGCCTGGCGCTGACCGGCACGCCGGTCGAGAACCGCCTGTCGGAGCTGTGGTCGATCATGGACTTCTGCAACCCGGGGCTGCTGGGCACCCAGGCTGCGTTCCGTGCGGCCTTCGCGGTCCCGATCGAGCGGCTGCAGGACGACGAGGCTGCGGCCCGGCTGCGGCGCATCACCCGCCCCTTCGTCCTCCGCCGGCGGAAGGTCGACCCGACCATCGCACCCGACCTACCCGACAAGGTCGAGGTCGAGGAGCACTGCCGGCTCACGCGCGAGCAGGGCAGCCTCTACGGCGCCGTCGTCGAGGACATGCTGCAGCGGATCGAGGAGGTCGAGGGGATCGAGCGCCGAGGGCTGGTGCTCCAGACCATGCTCAAGCTCAAGCAGGTCTGTAACCACCCGGCCCATCTGCTCGGCGACGGCTCGTCGCTGCCCGGTCGCTCCGGCAAGCTGACGCGCCTCGACGAGCTCGTCGACGAGGTCCTGGCCGCTGACGAGCAGGTGCTGGTGTTCACCCAGTACGCCCAGTGGGGTCGACGGCTGCAGGCCCACCTGCGCGCACGGCTCGCACGCGAGGTGCTGTTCCTCCACGGCGGTGTCGCAAGAGCCGAGCGCGACCGGATGGTGTCCGCGTTCCAGTCCGCGGGCGGACCCGGGGTGTTCGTCCTCTCGCTCAAAGCCGGCGGGACCGGACTCAACCTCACCGCCGCCAACCACGTCGTCCACTACGACCGGTGGTGGAACCCTGCCGTGGAGGACCAGGCGACCGACCGGGCCTTCCGCATCGGACAGCGCCGCGACGTGGTGGTCCGCAAGCTCACCTGTGTCGGCACGCTGGAGGAGCGCATCGCGCAGCTGATCGACCGCAAGAAGGACCTCGCCGAACGCGTCGTCGGCGCAGGCGAGTCCTGGCTGACCGAGCTGTCCACCGACGAGCTGCGCGAGGTGGTCACCCTCGGGGCGGGCGCGGTCGGTGACTGACCGACGCGAACGCGGCGAACGAGGAGGTCGAGGTGGCACGCACACACAGGACCTGGTCTGACGGGTTCCCGACACCGGCACCGCCGCGGCCTGTGGAGGGCGGTCTGCGTGCCCGTAGCCGCCGCGGCGACATCGGGGAGAGCTGGTGGTCGCACCGCTTCCTCGACCTGCTGGACGCCTTCGGCATCGGCGGGCGCCTGGAGCGTGGCAAGCACTACGCCCGTAAGGGCCAGGTCATCTCCCTCGAGGTCCTCCCCGGGCAGGTCTCCGGCTCCGTGCAGGGGTCACGCGCCCGGCCCTACCAGGTGCGGATCTCCCTGGCCCGCCTGTCCGAGGTCGACTGGCGGCGTGCGGAGGACGCCATGGTCGAGCGGGCCGGCTTCCTCGCCCGGCTCCTCGCCGGCGAGATGCCGCACGACATCGAGGAGGCGTTCGCCGACTGCGCGACCGGACTGTTCCCGACCACCCATGACGAGCTCGACACCGACTGCTCGTGTCCCGACTGGGTCAGGCCCTGCAAACACGTCGCCGCCGTCTACTACCTGCTCGCCGAGGCCTTCGATACGGATCCCTTCCTGATCCTCACCTGGCGCGGACGTCCGCGCGAGGTGCTGCTCGACAACCTGCGGGCGCTCCGCGGGACCGACGTGCCGACGCCGGCGCAGGACCAGCTCGACCCGTGGCTCGCCGTCGAGCGGGCCGCCCAGCCGCCGCTGGAGGCCGGCCACGACGGGTTCTGGCAGGCTGGCCCGGCCCTGGCACACCTGCGGTTGGCACCCCAGCCCCCGCGTCCACCCGACGCGACGCTGCGCAGCCTCGACCCGCTGGAACGGGAGGTGCAGGGCCGCGCGATCGTGGACGCGCTCCGCCCCGCGTACGAGCTGATCACCGGTGGCGCGCAGGCGCAGCTGTTCTCGGCCGACGCCCGCTGACCGCGCTCATGGCCGGCACCGGCTACGGCAAGTCCACGACCCTGTCGGCGTGGGCGCAGGAGCGTCGGCTGTGCTGGTACTCCTGCAGCACGGAGGACGCCGGGTTGCTCACGCTGCTCCGCGGCCTGACCACGGCACTGCGCACCCGGGTGACCAGCCTGCCGCCGGAGCTCACGACGACCGTCGCTCCCGACACGCCGACGCGCACCACCGCACCCGCAGCCCAGACGGCCCAGGTGACCGTGACCGACCACGCCACCAGCCCGACGAGACGACGCATCACGGGCTCGAGCCCTTCGTTGCGGGACGACGCCTCCA
>PXDB01000100.1 GCA_003565155.1 Nitriliruptoraceae bacterium
ATCTGCGAACTGCTCAACGACACCGAAACCGTCTACCCCGGCACCGACCTCGTCCTGCACTACAGCGTCAAACCCCACCCCGGCACTACATGAACTTCCTCACGGTCCCCGGAGTCCTGGAGTCCTGGAGTCAGGGTTCGACGTCGTCGGCTACGAACCTAATCCCCGGCGGGCCGAGCGGCTTGCTGCGGGCCGCTCTTACATCGAGGACGTACCCGACGCCACACTGCAAGCCGCGCTTGAGCGCGGGTATCGGCCGACCAGTGATCCAGGAACGCTCGCCGGGTTCGACGTCGCACTGATCGACGTCCCAACACCGCTCCGCGATCACACCCCCGATCTGTCTTTCATGCGTGATGCCGCAGCACTGGTGGCCGACCACCTCCGCGTCGACACCTTAGTCATCCTTGAGTCAACCACCTACCCCGGCACAACCGAGGAGCTCCTTGCCACCACGCTCGCAGAGGGATCCGGGCTCGCCCCCGGCACGGACTTCCTCGTCGGTTACTCACCGGAGCGGATCGACCCGGGGAACACGCAATACGGGCTGCACAACACCCCCAAGATCGTCTCCGGAATCGACGAGCCCTCCCTGGCCGCGGTGACCGCCTTCTTCGGCACTTTCGTGGAGCAGACAGTCCCCGTCTCCGGTCCAGGTGAGGCCGAGCTCGCCAAGATCATCGAGAACACCTTCCGACACGTGAACATCGCGTTGGTCAACGAGATCGCGATGTTCGCGCACGACCTCGGTGTGGATGCTGCCGAAGCGATCGAGGCGGCGGCGACCAAACCCTTCGGGTTCATGCGGTTCACACCCGGACCGGGAGTCGGTGGCCACTGTCTGCCTATCGACCCGACCTACTTGTCGTGGCGGGTGAAGCAGCACCTGGGCGAGTCCTTCCGGTTCATCGAACTTGCGAACGACGTGAACGACCACATGCCGGCCTACGTGGTCCGACGCGCCCAGGCCATCCTGAACTGGGAACGGAAACCGGTGAACGGCGCACACGTGGTCGTCCTCGGCCTTTCCTACAAGCCGAACGTCGGCGACCTTCGTGAGTCCCCGGGCATCGCGATCGTTGAGCAACTGCTCGCACTCGGCGCTCAGGTGACCGCGGTCGACCCCTACGCAGAAGTAGTCGACGTACCCCTCGGCGTGACGCTGCGCAGCGAGGCCAGCGCCCCGCTGCTGGCATCCAGCGACCTAATCGTCCTCGTCACCGACCATGCTGACTTCGACTACGACGAGCTGAGCCACCTGACGGACCTGCCGGTGCTCGACACCCGCGGTCGGCTCGATCCCAAGCTCGATCACGTCGAACGGCTGTAGGGCGTCGTGGCGCGGGACAGGAAGCCGACCACGGCTCCTGCCCCGTGGGAGATCATCGTCGCCTGGCCGGTCGTTTCCCTCCGCGTTGTCACGCTCATCGGCTTTGGCATCACACCGCTGCTCGCCGCCAGCGGCGACGAGGTCATGGCGCCGGACGCCATGGCCACTATTGGTCGCAGGACCGGGGAACAGCTCGAACTCAGCCGCAAGCTGTCTGAGCAGCACGAATCGCCGCTCGTGCTGCTCGGAGGGCGCGACCGTGGAGGGTCACTAAGCCGTGCAGAAGTAGTGCAAGCATGCGGTGATGTAGGCGAAGTGGGTGTTCGCGAAGAATCCGCACACGAGGTGGGGCATCTTCTGCAGCCGTCGGAGGGCGGAGATGGCCTTGGCGCTGGAATCTTCCTGGCTGCTGAAGCCGGCCCGGCCGAGCTTGGCGGCCTTGACGCCTGTCCAGACCCACTCGTCCGGGTTGTGCTGTGGTGAGTAGCCCGGCAGGTGGTAGAGATGTACTGCCCCCTGGCTCTCCCCCGGGGTGGCGGACAGCCGTGAGGTTGGGACACTGGTCTCGACCGAACGGAGGAACCATGGGGAAGGTCTACCCCGAGGAGATCAAGCGCAAGGCTGTGGAGCTGTACCGGCTCGATGACGAGGTCACCTATGCACAGGTGGGCCGTGACCTGGGAGGAATCTCGGGTGAAGCCCAAACGACTCATCATCGAAGGGGTGGACCCCCTGGACCACCCAGGGATCGTCTACCGGGGTCCAAGCCACGATCGTCGTGCGGCGCTGGCTGGCGGGCCGGATGTCTGGGAGATCATCGCGTGACTGCGGGAACTCGAAGGCAGCGAGGAGCAGCGGATCGCGGCCCTGGCAACGGAGTCCGATGTCCACGCTCAACAGCTGCGCGCCGCGTTGGAGTTCGCCGCCCGGCATCCAGCAGAGATCGAACGACGCATCGCGCGCAACGAGCGTGCGATCGCTGAGAACCGTGACGCCGCCCAGCAGCGCAGGGCGCTGTTGGCGTGAGGTTCCTGCTCGACGAGATGTTCCCGCGGACGGCGGCCACCCTGCTGCGTGATGCGTTCGACCATGATGCGCTGCACGTCGGCGAGGTGGGACTGTCCGGTGCCGATGACGCCGCGGTCGCGACGTTCGCGCGCAGCGAGCTCCGCGCTGTCGTGACCGAGGACGTCGTCCACTACGCGCCAGAACCCGACCTAGTCCTGAAATAAGCGTGTCGGGCTGTGTGGGGTGCTGAGCGTAGGTTTCGGGCACGGTTGTGGTGCTGCTGGTCGTGCTGGGATGCTCTGGCGGCGTGTGATGGCGCCGGATCCGGGG
>PXDB01000010.1 GCA_003565155.1 Nitriliruptoraceae bacterium
ACCAACCGTCATGTGCCTTCACGGCAGCATCCAGCCACGCGCGCTGCTCGTCGACCGCACGACACGACTCGTGGAGTTCGTCCCGGTCGGTTGACGTGTCGCCGATGGCCGCCACGAGCCCACGCCGATCGATCCCGCGCACCTCGACGCCGCCCTCGAGCGCGAGCGCGACGAGGGTCTCCGTCGGCGCCAGCCGGAGAGCGGCCTCGACGGCTACGCGCTCCTGTGTATCGGCCGGGGCCAATGTCGAGCGGAGCCGGACGATGTCGCCGGCTGCGAACCGTGCAAGGCCGACCTGCAGCACCGATCCATCCATCGATTCGTGCAACGGCGAACTGGCCGAGCACACCAGCCCGCTGGACGTGTCGACGGCGACGACGGTCCAGCCCTCGACGGCACCGGACTCCGCGGCCAGGAGCACCCCAGTCGCGACACGCCCGTCACCGAGCAGCAACCGCAGCGCCGACCGGTGTGCGACCAACCGTCCATCCACGACCGCCACGTCGCGGTTCGCGTCAGCGGCGACCGTCATCATCTCGACCACGCGCTCGGGTGGTGCCCCGACGGGTTCGTAGCCCAGTGACCGCAGATCCTCGACCCGTTCGGCGTCACTCGCCGGTCCAGCACCGTCCGCATCGATCACCAGCGCGATCGGGGACACGGAACCTCCATCACAACGGCCCGAGCTCGACGGTGTCTCCGCACGAGGCTGGGGGCTTGTCGGACATGATCCTATGCTCCCGACCCCGGGCCTCGACATGGCTGCGGCGACGTGACCGATGGCGAGGACGATGCGAGCGGACCGAGCAGAGCGCAACCGGCGGGCACTGAAGCCGCGGGACTTCTGGTGGACGGTCCTGGTCATCGACCCGATCGTGATGGCCATCCTGCCGGTGGTCGTACGCTGGCGCTGGGCGACCCCGACACGGATCAGTCTCGCCGCGTTGCTGGTCGGTGCGGGCAGCGTCGTCGCGTTCGCCACCGGCCAGCCCGTGGTGGGTGCGCTCGCGTTCCAGGCGCGGTTCGCGTTGGACTGCCTCGACGGGAAGGTCGCCCGGCTGACGGGCCAGAGCTCCCGCTGGGGCGGGTTCGTCGACCTCGCCGGCGACATGATCACCATCGGGGCCGTGTACGCGGCGATCGGCGCGTGGGTCGGGCGGGAAGGGGTCGCGGGCGCCTGGATGGTCCTGGTGCTCCTGCCGGCGTTCACGGCGGCGATCTGGTTGCACCAGTACGAACGGGGGGTGATCGCCGGTCTTCCGCCGGAGGAGCGCCCGACGTCGCCATCGGTGCCGCCGTCGGACCGGATCTGGACGCTCCGTCGATTCGAGCGCCACCCCGGCTCCGTCGAGGTGGAGACCCTCCTCCTGCTCGTCTACCCACTGTTCCTGCCCATCGACTGGTACCCGTGGGTGGCCGGGGCGGCGACGGCCTTCTACCTCGCGAGCGGGGCGCAGGTCGTGATGGACCTCCGGAAGCTCCTCAGGACGTGATCGCCACGACGTAGTCCTCGATCACGCCGTGGACCGCATCGGCGCTGATCACACGGTGTTCGAGGACCGTGAAGCGTCCGGGCCGGGTCCTCGGCGCCTCCAGCAGCGCCTCGGCGAAGTCGGCGTTGGTGATCCCCAGCTGTTCCGGGGTCGCCGGGAGCCCGTGCCGCTCGACCGCGTCGCGCAGGATGGCGAGGAGGTCCTCATCCCGTCGCCACCACGTCGCGAAGAGGGCGCCGAGCGCCACCTGCGCGCCATGCAGTCCGGGACTGCTGTGCAGCGCGTCGAGGGCGTGGCTGATCTCGTGACAGGCACCCGAGCACGGTCGTGAGCTCCCGGCTGCCGACATCGCGATGCCCGACAGGATCAGGCTGTCGGCGAGGGAGGTGAGGAAGCGGTCCGATCCTGGGGCGAGCGGCAGCAGAGCATCCGCCGCGGACCGGGCCAGCGAGGCGGCAAGACCATCAACCGGCTCTCCGGTCACCTCCCGCGCCAGCTCCCAGTCCGCCAAGGCGGACAGGTTGCTCAGGACGTCGCCGACGCCGGAGCGGGTGTGCTCCACCGGTGCGTCCCGCACGTGGTCGATGTCGACGAACACGGCCAGCGGTGGGGTGACCCCGTAGGACGCCTTGCGCCCGGCACTCGCCAGCGAGGCGACCGGAGAAGCGAGCCCGTCGTTGGTCAACGTGGTCGCCACCGCCACGAAGGGCAGGCCGGCCATGCTGGCCGCGTACTTGGCGGCATCCAACGTGCGTCCTCCACCGATCCCCACGACCGCGTCGAACCAGCCCGCACGCAGCTCCTCGATCGCTTGCAACGCGTCCTGGACGCTGCCGGACCCCCGCAGCGGGACGAACGTCGCGTCCGGAAGCCCTCCGCGGATCTCCCGGGCCACCTCCTCACCACGTCCCGGGCCGACGATGACCGCGACCTTCCCACCCGAGGAGATCTGTCCGTCAGCGAGCAGCGGGGCGAGCCGCTCCAGCGCGCCGCGCCGGACCTCGATCGCGATCGGTGTCGTGATGATCCGTGAGAGCAGTGGCACTTCAGTCCCCACGTCCGAACATCGCACGCGCCCGCGCCAGATCGTCGTGGTCATCGACCTCGACCCAGTCAACCGCCCCGATCGGCGCCGTCCCGATGCGAC
>PXDB01000022.1 GCA_003565155.1 Nitriliruptoraceae bacterium
ACGGCGAAGAGCTGACAGAAGCGGAGGCCCTGGCCGACGAGTTCTGCGACGTGATCAGCATCTTCGCCGACATCGACGAGGATGACCTGGACTCGCTCATGGAAGCGATGGCCGAGCTCGAGCAGCGGGAGGACGAACTGCTGGACCTCGAGAACCGGCTGGTCGACAGCGAGATCGACGATGAGGAACTCGAGGCCGCGGTAGAAGCGCGGTGCCCCGACGCCCTCGACGCCTTCGACGGCTTCTGATCGCGGCGCTCGGGCATCCGCCGGCGTGCACCCGGTCAGCGGTGCGCGTCGAGGAAGGTCCGTAGCGCCGCGTCGAAGGCGTCGGGTTGCTCCAGGTTGGCGAAGTGGCCGGCACCGACGATGTCGACGACCTCGGCATCGTCCCGCTGCGCGAGAGCCGCCAGGGTGGAGACCAGGTTCTTGTTGATGCTGCGGTCCAGCTCGCACCGCAGGAGCAACGTGGCCACGGTGCTGTCGCGCAGCGTCTGCGTGTAGTCGTAGTCGGCGATGTTCTGGGTGATGAGCCGCACGGCGACGGGGTCGGCGACCGCGAACATCTCGCGGATCGCGCGCCCGACCGCACGGTCCTTGATCGCCGCGCCGGCGAGCCAGCCGGTACCGGACGTGCCGAGCACGCGGAGCGTGGTGGTCATCGTGCGCACCAGAGCTCTGCTGGAAGCCAGCTGCGCGGTGGTGCCGAAGGTGGTCAAGGTCCGCAGCCGGTCGGGCTGTGTCCGGGCGAACTCCAGCCCGATGATGCCGCCCAGCGAGTTGCCGACCAGATGGGCGCGCTCGACGTCGAGGTGGTCCAGCAACGTGCGCACGTCCTGGGCGAGCCGCTCGACCGTCAGGTCCGCGCGCGTCGGCGACGATGGGAGCGTCGAGTGCCCGTGCCCCCGCAGGGACGGCGCCACCACCAGCCAGTCGTCGCTGAACGTGCGGAGCTGTGGCGCGAACTGCCGCCAGTTGGGCCCGTTGCCGTGCAGGAGCAACAGGGTCGGGGCGTCCGCCGGCCCAGCGGCGGCATACTCCAGGCTGACGTCCCCGTCGACCTTGACCGTGTGCGGCTCCACCGACGTGCGCTCCCTTCCGGCTCGCGGCCGACGGCACGCCTCATGAGGGCTGGACAGCCGCTGCCACATCGCTGACCCTATCCCGGTCGCGGATGCACGCCGGCGAGGAGCGATCCACCATGCATCGTGCTGCCGCAGCCATCGGGACCGCGGTCTTCGCGGCCACCGTTCCCGCCTCGGTCATCGGGGTGCTCCCCCGGTGGTTGGCACGCCACAGCGACCCACCACCGGCGCCGGCGGCGCAGCGCCACCTGGGCACCGCGTTGTGCGCCACCGGGCTACCGCTGGTCGCCGACGCCTTCGTCCGCTTCGTGCGTGCGCGGGGAACCCCCGCACCGGTCGCCGAGACCGAGGAGTTGGTCGTCTCCGGGCCGTACCGGTGGACGCGCAACCCCCAGTACGTCGGTGTGGTGTCGGCGGTCGCAGGGCAGGGCCTGCGGTGGAACAGTTGGCCGGTCCTGGCCTACGCCGTCTACCTCGTCGGTGCCTTCCACGTGTGGGTGCGTGTCTACGAGGAGCCGCGCCTGTCGAGGCGCTTCCCTGACAGCTACCCGGACTACGTGGCGACGGTTCCTCGGTGGCCGCGCCCATGGTCGTGGCGTCAGCTCACGACGCGCGCCTGACCGGCACGGTCGCCGACCGGCTGCTGCGTGCCGGGCTCACGAAGCGGACCGGTCAGCGGGCGGGGGGAGGCGTGCTGTGCTCGCCGAGGGGCCACCACAGGGCGGTGACGTTGTCGGTGCCGGTCTCGGCCGCGACCTCGACCAGTTCGGTCAGCCCCCTGGTGGTCAGGAGCCGAGCGATGACGGCGGTGGCCTCGTCCGGCCCGACCAGCTGGTCGGTCGCGACGAGCGCCGGTCCGGCCTCGAAGGCACCCGTGAGCCCGTCGCTGCACAACAGCAGTCCGACGGTGTCCTCGAGCGGGCACCAGAACCGGTCCTGGTGGAGTGCCGGGAACGCGGATCCCAGCGCGTGCTCGATCCCGCCCAACGTGCCGTGGTCATCGGTCAACGCCTCCAGGTGACCATCCGTGCGAAGCCGGTACGCCCGAGAGTCGCCGGACCACACGCCGGCGACCCCCTGTTCCTGCCGCTGGGCCGCAACCAGCGTCGTTCCCGGAGCGCGTGGGCTCCACTGCCCGTCCGTCAGGGCGCGCACCGCGGCATCCGCCTGGGCGGTCGCGTCGTGGAGGTCCGCGCCTCGGCGGGCCGCTGACCCGAACGCCTCGAGCGCCGCCACCGCCGCCGCGGCGCCGTCGTGGTGGCCGCCCATCCCGTCGGCGACGGCCGCGACGCCGGGCGCGATGAAGGCGCCGTCCTGCTGCTCGTGGCGCCTCCCCAGGCGCATCACCACGCGCACACCATCGACCACCTCGTCGACGTGGTCGTCCTGCCACACCCGGCCGTTCACCAGCAGCCTCCTCAGCCCGACGCACGATGCTGCACCGTCGATCAGCAGCAGTCTGCAGCATCGAAGCCGTCTCGCCGAGCGTCGCGCGCGGAAGGCGGTGTGCGACCGGTTCCCGCGACGGCCAGCCGAAGCCACGGACGGTCGATGGTCCAGGACGGTGGCGTCGAGGTGTTCCCCCGCAGCGACGATGGTGTCCGCCGAAGGGGCACGGTTGTCGAGGGCCTGCGCATCGACCGGGACGCCGACGGGGACCACGTCCGGTGCGGCGCGTCGCCAGCAGAGTGCCCCGAGGGGCGCCTGCTCACCGCAGGAGGTCGACGATCCAGCGGGCGTTGTCCCGGATCTGCTCGAGCACCTCGGCAGGGTCCTGCGCCACCCCGCAGGCGTGGAGTCGGGCCTGTTGGTGCTCGGTGAGCACCGCGTCGCCATCCTCGGAGGTCGTCGTGAGCGCCAACGCCGCCTGCAGGACGATCGTGGCGGCGTCATCGGTCGCGAGGTCCAGCGCGTGCTGGTTGCCGATCGGTTCGACGAACCGCGCTGGGAGCTGCCACCTGGCCAACAGCGCGGCGGCGAGCTGTCCCGAGGTGCACCCGTAGCGGTGCAGCTGTCCCTCCGCGAGTCGGATCGGGTCGCCCTGATGGTCGACCCGCAGTCGCGCAGCGCCGCCCGGGTCGTAGAGGTGGAGCAGCCAGTCGCCGAGGTTGTGCAGCAGCCCGACGCCGTAGCACTCGGACGGGTCGGCGCCTGCGGGCGGGGCGAGCAGCTGCGCGGCGACGGCCGTGGTGGCGTAGCGCTCCACGTAGCCGTCCGGCAGCGGCATGGTCCGCCCGATGCCGGCGGCCACCCCAGCGGCGATGGCCCGCAGTGTCTGGAACCCGATGATCGACACCGCGAAGTGCACGGTCGTCGCCCGTCCGGTCAGGCCGTAGTGCGCGGAGTTGGCTGCGCGAAGCACCCGCCCAGCCAGGCCGGCATCCCGAGCGACGTGCGGCACGATGTCGGCGACACCGACGTCGGCGTCGCTGGTCATGGAGACCACCCGCAGCGCGGCGAGCTGTCGCGTCGGCAGCTCTCGACGGACCCGGTCCAACACCGGGGACGCTGCCTCCTGCCACTCCGTGATCATGATCCAGGCCCTCCGTAGGGCGGGAACCGGTCGGCAGGCACGTTGTCGGGTCGGGCGAACACGTAGCCCTGCACCACGTCACAACCGAGGTTGATGAGCTGGTCGAGCTGGGCACGGGTCTCGACACCTTCGGCGATGACGCCACGGCCTGCCGTGTGCACCATGTGGGTGATGGCGGCGACGATGGCGGCATCGACCGGGTCCGTATCGACCCGGGAGACGAAGGAGGGCGCGATCTTGATGACGTCCACCGGCATGGTGCGCAGGTAGGCGATCGATGACCATCCGGTGCCGAAGTCGTCTAGGGCGATGCCCACGCCGGCACCGCGCAGATGGCGCAGGGTCTCGACACCGGCACCCTCCGGGTCGATGAGCACCCCCTCGGTCAGCTCCAGCAGCAGATCGCTCGGCTGCACGCCACGATCCCGCGCGGTGGACAGGACGAGCTCAGCGAACCCTTCCTCGGTCAACTGGGTCGCAGAGACGTTGACGGCCACCCAGCCGGGGTGACGGTTCTCCGCACGCCACGACGCCAGCTGCCGGCACGCCTCATCGAGGACCCAGGCGCTCAGCTCCCGCAGCAGCCCGGTCTCCTCCGCCAGCTTGATCAGCTCCGGGATGGGCAGATCGGCGTGCTCGGGACGCCGACCCCGCAGCAGCGCCTCACTGCCGAGGACCCTGCCGTCCGGCGCGTACACGATCGGTTGGTAGGTCAGCCGTAGCTGGCCGGTCGCGAGGTCGTTGCGCAGGTCGGTGGCGACCTGCAGCCGCTGCTGCGCCTGGCCATGGCGGTCCGCGTCGAACACCGCGATGCGGTTGCGACCCTCCGCTTTCGCCTGGTACATCGCCGCGTCCGCGTCCCGCAGCAGCGACGTCGGCGTCCACGGCGTCCCCGCTTCCGCGATCGCCAAGCCGACGGACGCAGACACCTGGAACGGACGGCCCTCCAGTTGCAGCTGGTTCTCGAAGGTCGACGCGTACCGGCGGGCGATGGCGACGGCGTCGTCGACACCGGACAGGTCGTGGCAGAGCAGGACGAACTCGTCGCCACCGAACCGCGCCAGCACATCGCCCGATCTGATGCGCTGTCGCAGGCGGTTCGCGATCTCGGTCAGGAGCCGGTCGCCGACCGCGTGTCCGAGGGCGTCGTTGACGAACTTGAAGTGGTCGAGGTCGAAGAACAGCAGCGCGTGGGTCTTGTTGCCGAGCTGGTCGCGCGCGCGCTGGAGCGCTGCCAGCAGGGCGCCCCTGTTGGAGAGCCCCGTCAGCTGGTCGTGGTTGGCCTGGTGCTGGAGGGCGGCACGGTGGTCCCGTGCCAGGGTGATGTCCTCCAGCGTCGCCACGATGCCGGCGCCCTGGTCGGTGTCGTGGACCGGCCCAGCGACCATCCTCACCCACCGGTCCGTCGCTGCCACGCGGAACTGCACGGTGCTCGTCCCGCCATCGAGGACCGCGGCGAGTGCCTCGGTGACCGCGTCGAGCTGCTGGCGGTCGACGGCGTCCAGCCAACCGAGCCCCAGGATGTCGTCGGTCCCTCGCGCGAGGAGCTCGCACGCCTGCTCGTTGGCGAAACCCATCCGCAGACCCACCCCCGACGCGAGGATCCCGACCGGGGCCTGGTGTGCGACGGCCTGGAAACGCGCAGCGGAGACCCGCCACTCAGCGACGTGACGCTGCGCCTCGCGGGGTTCCTCGAGGTGCACGATGAACAGGGCAGTGAGGTCCGCGTCCGGGTACACGGAGACGTCGATCGCCGAGCTGGCCCCGGGGCGATCGCCGACGACCGCGGTCGCGAACCCACCGCCCGCGTCCATCAGCTCCCGGATCGTCTCCGCTAGCGGGCGCGGGACCTGCGACCACTGCAGGATCTCTCCCTGCTCCACGCCGAGCAGGGCGTGCGCCCGCGGGTTGCCCCAGAGGGGTCGCGGCTCGCCGTCGTCGGCGACGAACAGGGTCCCGTGCGGGGCGAGCTGTACAGCGGCGGCGAACAGGGCACCGCCAGGCGGTCGTCCCTGCGGGACGATCGCCGCGGCGCTGGTGGTGCTCTGCGCGTCCTGCATCGCCGTTTGCTTCGTTTCGTCGCTGGAGTTCGTCGTCACGTCGGACCTGCCGACGCCGCTCGACGAGGGCGGATCAGCCCTGCCTGTCGGCCCGGTAGCGCAGAGATGTAGCGGTAGACGTGGGCGTTCCCGCTCGCCCCTCGGATCGCACGGGGATCGGTCGGTGGGGTGTCGAGCGACGGTGCCGTGAGTAGCCTCACCGGTACTCGAGTCGCGGCGGCCGCGCTGACCGGCGCACGACCGCCCAGGTGGTGGAGACGTGACCAAGTCGATCGGGATCCTGACCGCCGGTGGTGACAGCCCCGGCCTCAACGCCGCGATCCGTGCGATCGGGAAGTCGGCGGCCGCGGAGGACATGCAGGTCATCGGCTTCCGTGACGGCTTCCGTGGGCTGATGGAGAACCGCACGGTGCGCCTCACCGCTGACGAGGTGTCCGGCATCCTGACCCGGGGCGGGACGCTGCTCGGGACCAGCCGCGACAAGCCGCACAAGATGCCCGTCGGCAGCCGCACGATGGACATGCGGGAGAAGATGGCCGAGGTGTACGAGTCGAACCACCTCGAGGTGCTCGTCTGCCTGGGTGGTGGCGGCACGCAGAAGAACGCGATGCGGCTGATGGAGGTGGGCTGCAACGTCATCACCCTGCCGAAGACGATCGACAACGACGTCTACGGCACCGACATCACCTTCGGGTTCGATACCGCGCTCGGTATCGCCACCGACGCGGTCGACCGGTTGCACAGCACGGCCCACAGTCATCACCGCATCATCGTGCTGGAGATCATGGGGCACAACACCGGGTGGCTGGCGCTCGGCGCCGGTATCGCCGGAGGCGCCGACGTGATCCTGATCCCCGAGATCCCCTACGACATCGACATCGTGGCCCGCGCCATCATGCAGCGCAGCAAGGCCGGGAAGAGCTTCAGCATCGTCGCCGTCGCGGAGGGGGCCGTCTCGGTCGAGGACGCGCAGCGCCTCGAGGAGGCACGCGCGAAGGTCGACCAGGCGGAGTCGAAGGAGGACCGCAAGCAGGCCAAGTCCGACCTGCGTCAGGCGCAGGGCGATCATGTCGGGAACACGGTCCGCCTGACCCACGAGCTCGAGGAGCGCACCGGGCTCGAGTCCCGCCTGACGATCCTCGGACACGTCCAGCGGGGTGGGACGCCGTCGGCCGGTGACCGGCTGCTCGCGACCCGGCTCGGTACCGCCTGCGTCGACCTGGTCCGTGACGGGACCTACGGGGTCATGGTCGCCTCCCGGGGCGACGGCGTGGAGGCCCTGCCCCTCGAGGAGGTCGTGGGCAGACGCAAGGCGGTGCCGACTGATCACCCGTGGCTGAAGGGCGCACGCACCGTCGGGGTGAGCCTCGGCGACTGACGCGGCTGCGTGGGGTGGCTTCCCGCGCCGTAGAGGAAGGCAGCGCGCATGCGGATCGCGGGTCGTGTCCTGATCGGCGTCGTGGTGCTCGCTCTCGTGGGCGTCGGTGCCTTCGAGTGGTTCTTCCGCTCGGCGGTCCCCGACTACACCGGTGAGGTGTCGCTGGCGGGGCTGGGCAGCGAGGTGGAGGTCCGTACCGATGCGCACGGCGTCCCCCACATCTTCGCCGACGACGAGGAGGATCTGTTCTTCGCCCAGGGGTTCGTGCTCGCCAGGGAGCGGCTGTTCCAGATGGAGGTCACGCGGTTGTCCGGCCGCGGTGAACTCTCGACGTTGTTCGGTGACGCCACCCTCGGCAACGACCGCTTCCTGCGCACCCTCGGCATCCACGCCCTGGCGGAGCGCAGCTACCAGGAGATGTCACCGGAAGCGCAGGGCAAGATCGATGCCTACGTCCGCGGGATCAACGCCTACATCGACAGCGCTGCACCGCTGCCACGCGAGTTCACGCTGCTCAGGGCGCAGCCCGGACGCTGGGAGGCTACGGACTCGGTGGCTGCCGGTCTGCTGATGGCGTTCAGCCTGTCGCGGTCGTTCGAGATCGACCTCGTCCTCTACCGGATCCTCGAGCAGGCGGGGGAGGAGGTGGCCGACCTACTCGCCCCGAACTACCCGGAGTTCGCGCCGACGCTGACGGGTGGGCCGCTCGCGCAGCCGCCCGAGCGGGCCTTCCACCGCTTCCCCTCCGATCCCCTCACCGAGGACACCGGTCTCGCCGCGCAGCGCCACGCCCTGCCGATGGACTTCTCGGCCAGCAACTGGATGATCTTCTCCGGCGACATGACCGCCTCCGGTGCGCCGCTGCTGGCCGGCAGTCCTGATCTCGAGCCGACGCTGCCTGCCCTGTTCTCCATGGTGCGGCTCAGCGGCGGCCGCTACGACGTGGCGGGTGGGGCGTTGCCCGGCGTCCCCGGCATCGGCCCGCTCGGCACCAACGGTGACATGGCGTGGAGCACCGTCAACGGCAGGTGGGACGACCTCGACTACTTCGTGGAGCGACCGGACCCCGAGGACCCGTCCCGCTACCTGACCGAGGACGGCACGCGCGACTTCGAGGTCCGCGAGGAGGTCATCGAGGTCGCGGACGGACGGGGGGTGCGACAGGAGGTGCTCGAGGTCCGCTCCTCGCGGCACGGTCCGATCATCTCCGACGTGCTGCCGATGGCGCCGCGCAACACCGCGCTGCGCTGGGCCGCCTTCGACAACCCCGGTCGGGACATCGAGGGGCTGCTCCAGATGAACCGTGCGCGCGACTTCGCCGCGTTCCGGGAGGCGTTGCGCCTGGTCGACACGATAAACCTCGGGTTCGGCTACGCGGGCGCCGACGGGGACATCGGCTGGCAGTTCACCGGAGCGGCGCCGGTGCGTGCCAAGGGTGACGGCAGCCTGCCGGTACCCGGCTGGACCGGGGAGTACGCCTGGACCGGCTACCTGCCCTACGAGCGCTTCCCCTTCGACCTGAACCCGGAGGCCGGCTACGTCGCCTCCTTCAACAACGACCCGGGCACCGCGGACCACTACTTCACCGGCTTCTACCTGTTCCAGCGCGCCGTGCGCTTCGAGCAGCTGATGGAGGAGCGCGGCTCGGCGCCGGTGACGCTGGAGGAGCTGCGCGGGATGCAGCTCGATACCCGCTCACCGGTGGCTGCTACCTGGGTCCCGCTGGTGGTCGACGCGGTCGACGACGACGCGCTGTCCGACCACGTCGAGCTGCTGTCGGACTGGGATCACGAGATGTCACGTGAGCGTCCCGCAGCACCGCTGTTCGCCCTGTTCTACGCCAAGATGCTGCGCAACACCCTCATCGACCGCATCGGTGCACCGCTGTGGGAGGACGGCCTCAGCCAGTCGTACCTGTACTACGTCCCTGATCTGCTGCTGACCACGATCGCGGACGATCGGGCGCACCCGCTGTTCAACGACACCCGCACCGACGCGCAGGTCGAGGACCGCGACGACGTCATCCGGCGCAGCTTCAGCGAGGCCGTCGAACGGCTCGAGGAGCTCCAGGGCAGCGACCCGGACAGCTGGCGGTGGGGCCGGGACCATCAGATGCACTTCGAGCACCCGATGGGTGACACGATCGGCCTGTTCAACCTCGCGCCGATACCGACCGACGGCGACCACTTCACCATCAACTCCGGGTTCTGGCGCCTCGCGGAGCCCTTCCGGATGGACTCCGGCGGGGTGATCCGGCTCACCGTCGACCTCGCCGAGGTGGAGCGTTCCACCATCATCAGCCCGCCGGGCCAGTCAGGCCACTACCGCAGTCCGCACTACGACGATCTCGCGCAGCTGTGGGCGGACGGTGGCCAGGTCCCTCTGCGCTTCACCACCGGTGACCAGATCGAGCGCCTGCTGCTGCTCACCCCCGGCTGAGCGCGACGCGGTCGCGCACCTGTGTCCGCCGGCCCGCCCGGTCAGGGGGGTGTCGCACTGTGGGAGGCCCCGGTGGTGTCCGCTGGGAGGGCGTCCAGCGCGGGCCGGCGGTGCTGCCAGGGGGCCGCGCGCTCCAGTTGCGCGGCCAGGCGCAGCAGTCCGGCCTCGTCCCACGGTCGACCGAGGAACTGGACGCCGACGGGACCGAGCTGCTCGTCGTGGTACAGGGGCAGGCTGATCGCCGGCTGGCCGGTGAGGTTGGGGAGCGGCGTCAGGCCCACCAGCGCGGTCTGGTCCCAGAAGATCTCGTCGCCGCCGGCGTCGAGGTAGGCGCCGTTGGGTCTCGACGGTGCGGTCAGCACCGGCAGCAGGACCGCGTCGAGGTGGTGGGTAGCGGCCAGGATGCGTCGGCTCATCGTCTGGAGCTCGAACTGCGCCGCGGCGTACTCCGCCGCGCTCCGTCGTCCTCCCACCTCCGCCAGCCAGCGGTTGAGCGGTTCGAAGGTGTCGGGGTCGACGGGCTGCGCCGCGAGCCCGGCCGCCCAGATGGTCAGCACCAGCTGTGGCAGGTCGTCGGGGATCGGCAGCGTGATCTCCTCGACCCGGTGGCCGAGCCCTTCCAGCAACCGCACCGTGTGCGCCAGCATCGCCGTGGCGCTGTCGTGCAGGCCATCGGGACTCGCCGGGGTCTGTCGGCACACGCCGAGGTGGAGCGTGCCGGGGTCACGGCCGACCTCGTCGCGCCACGGGTGCCGCGGTGGCGGTGCCATCCCCGGGTCGCCCAGCTCGTAGCCCGCCAGCACGTCGAGCGCCAACGCGCTGTCGGCGACCGTGCGGGTCAGCGCCCCGCCGCTGGAGAGCCCGAAGGCGCTGTCGCCCTTGAGTGGCCCGTTGGACACGCGGTCCCTCGCGGGCTTGAGCCCCACGACCCCGTTGATGGCGGCCGGGATCCGGATCGAGCCGGCACCGTCCGAGCCGTGTGCGAGCGCACACAGCCCGGCGGCCAGTGCTGCGCCGGCACCGCCGGAGGAGCCGCCGGCGTTGCGGCTGAGGTCCCACGGTGTCGCGCATCTGCCGTGCAGCGCCGTCTCCGTGTGCCCGGTCGAACCGAACTCCGGCACGTTGGTCTTGCCGAGGATCACCGCGCCAGCAGCCGCCAGTCGGGCGATGTCGTGGTCGGTGGTCGCGGCCACGTGGTCGGCGAAGGCGCGGGACCCCAGGGTCGTCACCGTGCCCTCGAGGAAGCTCAGGCCCTTGATGGCGACGGGGACGCCGTGCAGTGGGCCGAGCTGCCCGCCCGCCGCGGTACGTCGGTCCGCCGCGTCGGCGGCCGCGCGTGCCCGGTCGCCCAGCACCTCGATGTAGCTGCCGAGGTGGTGGTCGTAGCGGTCGATGCGTTCCAGGTAGACATCGGTCAGCTCCCGCGAGGACACCTCACGGTCACGGACCAACCCGGCTTGCTCGCTTGCCGAGATGTAGGCCAGCTCCTCGGATCCCGACACACGCCGCTCCTGGTTGGCGCTGCGCGGCCCGGGAGGTGTGGGCCTACAGCAGGAACTCCTCGACCACGACGATACCCACCGTCACGGCGATGGAGATCCCGGCGACGCGCAGCCAGTGGAAGCGGTCCTCGAGCTCGTAGAAGTGGTCGGTCACGCGCTCCGGGGCGCGCGCGTCCCGTTGGGCGTCCACCACCTCGTCGAGCTGGGCGCGCAGCACCGCGGTGTTCTCCGCGTTGGCGATCAGCAGCAGCACGATGTGCTCGAGGATCAGGAAGCCAACGAGCGTGCCGAGCGCGGCGATGAGGTTGCCGGTGTAGTACACCACCATCGCGGTGGTCACCAGGCCGATGATCAGCTCGACCTCGGCGGCGACATGGGCGCGGAAGATCGCCTTGTAGCGGTAGCGGGGTTCGGTATCGATGAAGTCCAGTTCGCTCACGGTCATCGCTGCGGTCCACCTGGTCGGCGACGATGCCTGCGGTAACTTATCAAAAGATAACTTCGGACGCGTTCTGGGTCAGAAGGGCGCGGTTGCCAGCGGCTGGAAGTGGCCGGTGACGTTGCCGGCCAGCTCGATGTCGTCCGGATCGAGCGCCATCACCGGCGCGCCCTCGCCGTGGGGGATGTCGTCGAGGTCGGCCCAGATCACGTTGGGACTGGTGGTGAGCTCGAAGTAGTACCGGCGGTGGGTGAGGTCGGTGGCCGTGCGGTACTCGGTGTTGTAGATGCCGAAGTCGCGGTAGGGCGCACCGAAGGGCACCGAGACGTTGCGGGCGATGGCCAGGATCGAGGCGACCGCCTGGCGCTGGTCGGCCGGCTCCGGCAGCATCGAGGCGTAGTAGGCGGCCCGCGCGAAGCGGTCCCGCGGGTTGACGTTGCCCGGCAACGGGGTGTCGCTGCTCGGCGACGAGAAGTCGTGCGCGGCGAGCAGCTCGAGCTGCACCTCGTAGCGCGGGTCGTTGGTCATGATGCGGTGGTCGCGATCGTGGTGCACGTGGAGCTCGCCGTCGACGAACTCGAGGATGGCCGAGTCGCCGCTGGCGTCCTCGACCGCCAGATGCACCGTGGCCTTCCTGCCGTGCGCTTCGACCATCACCGGCTGGACGTCGTCCATCGCCGCGACCGCCTCCGCCACCGTGGCGGCGTTGTCGAGCAGGTACTGGGCCCACAGGCCCGCCTGGAGTCCGGGTCGGTGCGGGTCCCGTTGCCCGAAGTCGGTCGCGGTCAGGTAGAGCATGTGCGCCGAGAGGCCCTTCTCGTTGAACCCGTCGGCGGAACCCAGGCCGTAGACGCTGGTGACCATGCTCGCGTAGCGGGAGGTCCATCGGGCCGGGTTCTCCGCGACCACGGTCTCCCGTCCGACCACGCCCCCGTCGCGCTGCATACCTGCCGGTAGCACGGTGAGCACCGGATCGGTGGACTGGGGCCAGTCCATGGTGCGTCCGACGAGTACCGCGAGGTCGTTGGTGTTCCACAGGATCCTGGTGCACATACGGCCGCCTCCTGATCAGGTCCACCGGCTCCGGCTTGGATCGCACACAGAGGACGTCGCGGCGGTCGGGGGAACGCTAGACGCTCGGTGGCCATGGTGCCGGCCGTCGAGCCAGCATCACCTGCGGGGTACTGGACCTGGCTGCGCGACCGGTCGGCATGCCCTACCTGCCTTGTGGGATCCACAAGATCGTGCCGCTTGCATCGGGCAGAACCACGATTCGGGACGCTTCGCGTTGTAGGGGCGCCAACGTAGGGTTGCCGGGTCCATCCGGTGGGAGACCGGACATCCACGGGAGAGGGCACGACCATGGCTCGCCTGCGCTCGCCTTCCTGCCGTGCGCTGGTCGCGGCCGCCGGTCGGACGAGCCGGCCCGAGCGGCTCGGGTTGCGGCGGGGCGCGCGATGACCGCCCCCACGTCGGGCGAGGACGCGACGCGTGCCATCGCGCGCCGGGTGCTGGACGCCATCGACGACCGGCTGCCCCGGATGGGCGTGATCTACCAGCAGGAGATCGCGGAGTACGCCCGCCTGACCCCCGAGCAGCTCGAACGGGAGGTGTTGCGGACCTCCCGGCGGTTCATCGAGGAGTACTTCGGGCGGGTCAGTGCCGGGCGTGACGCCTCGAAGGTCGACCTCTCCGATCTGGCCCGGGCCGGTCGCCGGCGTCTGGAGATGGGTATCTCCCTGGACTCGGCGTTGCACGCCTTCCGGCTGGCCGGCCGGGAGACCTGGCAGGCCGTGGTCGGTGCGGTCGAGCCGGGTGAGGAGGGCACCCTGGCGCAGCTCGCCGCCGGCTGGATCGACTACCTGGACCGTGCCTCCTCCTCCTTCGCGGAGGGCTATCTCACCGCCTCGCACGAGCATCTGCGCCGGTTGGACGCCCGCCGGTCCGCCATCGTGGACGCACTGCTAGAAGCCGGAGACTGGGGTGAGGTCGCCGCGGTCAGCGCCAGGTTCGCCATCCAGCTCGCCCCCCGCTACCGGCCGGTGCTGCTCATCGGGCCGGACGTGCTGGTACGCATCGACCTGCTGCTCCAGCACGCGCCGACCGACGCGCTGGCTGGCCGGCGCGGGGACAAGGTGCTGGCGCTGCTGCCGGACGACGGCTCGGACCCCCGTCTGCTCGCCAAGACCGCCCAGGCACGTCTGACGCTGTGGGGTCGCGCCGTGGCGCCCGGACCGGAGCTTCGCGCCGAGGTGCGCCACGTCGAGTCGGTCCTGGTCTCCGCGGCGCGTGCCGGGCACGAGGAGGGTGCCTTCGGGCCGGATGACCTGCTGCTGGAGCAGCTGTTGGCCGGCTCCGCACGGGTCGCGAGCGCACTGCACGTGCGCATCCTCGATCCGCTGGTCGCCCAGGATCCCGACGGGATCTTCCTCACGACCCTGCACACCTACCTCGGCTGCGGGTCGGTGCCCGAGACCGCCACCCACGAGGTGATCCACCCCAACACCGTCGCCTACCGGCTACGGCGCGTGCGCGAGCTGACCGGGCTCGATCCGCGCACACCGACCGACGCGACGCTGTTGGTGCTCGCTCTGACCGCACGAGGAGGCACACCCCGATGATCCCAGGCCTGCTGCAACGCACCCCACTGACCCTCGACATGGTGTTCGAGCGCATGCGCGGGGTGTACGCCGACGGCCGCGTCGCTGATCACGAGTGGGAGACCACCTACGGCGAGGTGGCGGACCGCATCCTGCGCCTGGCGAAGGCGTTGACCGAAGAGCTGGGGGTGCGACCCGGCGACCGTGTGGCGACCTTCGGCTTCAACTCGATCCGCCACTTCGAGCTGTACTTCGCCGTCCCGCTGGTCGGTGCGGTGCTCCACACCGTCAACGTCCGGCTCTTCGATGAGCAGATCGCCTGGATCGTCAACCACGCGCAGGACCGGGTGCTGTTCGCCGACGGGTCGCTGCTCGCACAGGTCGCAGGTTTCGCCGGCAAGCTCGAGACGGTCGAGCACGTCGTCAGGATGGGCCACGGTGCGGACGAGCGGCTCCCCACGGTGTTCGATCACGACGAGCTCATCGCCGCGAACGATCCGCTCGAGGACCGCCCGGAGCTGGACGAGGACGCGGCCTTCGGGCTCTGTTACACCTCCGGTACGACCGGGGACCCGAAGGGCGTGCTGTACTCCCACCGCGGCATGACCCTGCACTCGCTGGCGGCGTGCATGACCGGCCACATCGGGATCGACGAGTCGGACGTCGTGTTCCCGGTGGTGCCGATGTTCCACGCCTTCGCCTGGGGTCTGCCCTACGCCGCCCCGCTGGCGGGTGCGGAGCTGGTGTTCCATGGTGCCGACAGCAGCCCGGACAACCTCGGACGCATCATCGAGCAGCACGCGGTCACGCTCTCGGCGGGGGTACCGACGATCTGGAAGTCGCTGCTGCCTGCGCTCGAGGCCGGCGAGGTGGACGCGTCGTCCCTGCGCCTGGTGTTCGTCGGCGGCGCCGCCTCACCACGCGCGCTGATCGAGCCCTACGACCGGCTCGGCATCGAGTACCTGCAGGTCTGGGGGATGACCGAGACCGGGCCCCTGGCCTGCGCCTCCCGGCCACGCCGACGTCACCGTGGGCTGAGCCGCGACGAGCTGCTGGACGTGCGTGCCCACACCGGCACCATCTTCGCCGGGCTCCAGGCGCGGATCACCGACGGCGACGGCCGGCCGGTGCCCAACGACGGCGTCGCCGTCGGCGAGCTCGAGGTCCGTGGGCCCTGGATCGCCGCCGCCTACTACGGGGTGGACGCCGATGAGCGCTTCAACGACGGCTGGTTGCGGACCGGGGACGTAGCCACCATGGATCCGGACGGGATGTTCCGCATCGTCGACCGGGCGAAGGACCTCGTGAAGTCCGGTGGCGAGTGGATCAGCTCCGTCGAGCTCGAGGGGCACCTCCTCGCGCACCCCGCGGTGGCGGATGCCGCCGTCGTCGGCGTGCCGTCGCGACGGTGGGACGAACGGCCGGTCGCCGTCGTGGTCCCGGTCGATCCCGCCGCGGCCCCCAGCCTCGAGGACGTGCGCGGCTTCCTCCGCGAGCGGGTCGTCTCGTGGTGGCTTCCCGACGCGCTCGAGGTCGTCGAGGAGATCCCGAAGACCTCGGTCGGCAAGCTCGACAAGAAGGTCCTGCGCTCCCGGATCGACACCGTGCTCGACTGAGGCGGGCAGCCACCGATCGAGGAGGGATGGTCGTGACCTGGATCGCACCGCGGATGACGTCGGTGCCCGTCGGCGGGGGCGAGCTGACCGTGGCCCGGTGGGGTCGGGGGCCGATGCCCGTCATCGCCAGCCACGGCATCACCGCGAACCATCGCAGCTTCGGTGAGGTCGCCGCGCAGCTCGGTGCGGACGCGGGGGTCACGCTGTGGGCGGTAGACCACCGCGGCCGCGGCGGTTCCGCGCAGCTCCCCGGGCCGGTCGGGTTGGACGCGCACGCGCGGGACCTGCTCGCGGTCGCCGATCAGCTCGCGCTGCAGGACGTGGTACTGGTCGGCCACTCCATGGGTGCCTACGTGGTCGCACGGGCGGCGGAGCTCGCCCCCGAGCGGGTCGGGGGGCTGGTGCTGGTCGATGGTGGGCTCCCCGTCCCCCTCGATCCGCCGCCGGACACCGACATCGAGCACGTCGTGCACTCGGTGATCGGACCTGCGCTCGAACGGCTCGACCTCAGCTTCTCCTCCGTGGACGAGTACATCGCGATGTGGCGGCAGCACCCCGCCGTGGGTGGCACGGCCTTCACCGACGTCGTCGAGGCCTACGTGCGCTACGACCTGGAGGCCGACGGTGCGGCGTGGCGCTCGGTGGTCCGCAAGGACGCGGTGCTGGCCGACGGGCGGAGCACGCTGGTCGACGAAGGTGCCCGCACGGCGGTCGAGCGGGTCGGGCGGCCGACGACGTTGCTGTGGGCGCCCCGGGGTGTGCTCGACCAGGAGCCGGGCTTGCTGCCACCGGAGCTGGTGGCCGCCAAGACGGCCGAGCTCGACCACCTCCGGGCACAGCAGGTGCGTGACGTGAACCACTACACGATCCTGTTCGACCCCGCCGCCGCGGCCGTCGTCGCCGCCGCCGTCTCGGATGCCGCTGCCACCGACTGACCGCGTGGTTGCCGGTCCCAGCGGCGCTCCGTAGCCTCGCCGGCATGACGGACCGCCGCACGGTCCCCGCCGACCCGCCCCGCAGCGGTGTGTCCGGCCCGGTGACCACCGACCAGCAGGTGCGCGGTCCTGCCGTCGCCCTCGCGTTGCTCCGAGCGTCCCACCTCGGCCCGAGCCTTGCGGTCACGACCATCGCCGCCCTGTTGGCGGTGGCCTTCGGGCTGTCGGCCGACCGTGGGCTCGTGGTCACGCTGGCGGTCTTCACGGGCCAGCTGACCATCGGCTGGGGCAACGATCTCGTCGATGCGGCACGCGACCGCACGGTGGGTCGTGCCGACAAGCCGCTGGCCACCGGGCAGCTGTCGACGGGGCTGGTCCGGCGTGCGCTGTACGTTGCGGCCGTCGCCTGCGTCGTGCTGTCGTTGCTCGTCGGCTGGCGCAGCGCTGCGGTCCATCTGCTGCTGGCGGTCGGGTTCGCGCACCTCTACAACCTGCGCCTCAAGGCGACGGTCTGGTCCTGGCTGCCGTACGCGGTGGCCTTCGGCGTGCTGCCGGCCGTGATCAGCCTGGCCGACATCCCGCCCCAGCTGCCACCGCTGTGGGTGGGAGCAGCGGCTGCGGGCCTGGGGGTCGCCGCGCACCTGCTCAACACCCTGCTCGACCTCGATGACGACGCCGCCACGGGCGTTCGGGGTCTCCCGCACCGCATCGGCGCGCGGTGGAGTCGTCGGGCCGCTGCCGGCATCCTGCTGTCCACCACCGCCGTCCTGGTGCTCGGGCCCGCCGGCGCCCCCGCGACGTGGGGGTGGCTGACGCTCGGGGTCGTTGGCGTCCTCACCGCGCTCACCCTGGTCGGCCGCGGGAAGGTCCCCTTCTCCGCCGCCGTGCTGGTGGCGCTGTGCAACGTCGCGCTGCTCGTCGCCGTGGCCGTATGACGGTCTTCGATCTGGCCATCGTCGGCTCGGGGCCGACCGGGTCGGCCGCCGCACTCGGGGCGTTGCGGACCGATCCGTCGCTGCGGGTCGCGCTGCTGGACCGCGCCGACTTCCCCCGGGACAAGTCGTGCGGTGACGGCATCGCCCCGCACGTCATCGACCTGCTGGCGCGCGTCGGGGTGACGGGGGTCGTGGATGACCACACGCCGGTGCCGCGCCTGCGGCTCCAGCGCGACGGTGCACGGGTCGAGCGCACGATGGCCAGACCGACCTGGGTCATCCCGCGGGCGGTGTTCGACCTCCGGCTGCGTTCCGCGGCGCAGGCGGCCGGTGCCATGCTGCTGCGCCACCGGGTCCGCGACCTGCGCGCCGCGCAGCTGGTGACGGTGGACGGGGAGGTGGCGGCGCGAACGCTCATCGGCGCGGACGGCGTCGGCTCCGTGGTCCGGCGCGCGCTCGGCCGCGAGCAGGGGCCGTTGGCGGTCGCCATCCGCGGCTACACCCCCACCCCGACCGAGCGCGCAGGGGCGCAGACCATCGTGTTCGACACCGCACGGCAGCCCGCCTACGCCTGGTCCTTCGACCGCGGCGACGGCCTCTCCAACGTCGGCTACGGACAGCTGCTCGGCGCCCGCGCCGAGCACCCGAACAGGGCGGTGCTGCTGGAGCGCCTGGAGGCGTTGCTGCCCGGTGCGAGCGAGGGCGGTCCCGGCAGCTGGAGGGGACAGCTCCTGCCCCTGTCCTCGGGTCGTTGGCCCCGGCAGGAGGGTCGTGTCCTGCTGGCCGGCGACGCCGCCGGCCTGGTGAACCCGATGACGGGCGAGGGCATCTACTACGCCGTCGCGACCGGGCTGGCCGCCGGCCGGGCCGCCGCACAGGCCGTGCGAGCGGGCGCGCCGGGGACCGCGGGCGTTCGGTACCGGCGGCTGACCCGCCGGTTGCTGTCCTCCCACCTGCGCCACATCGCCGCTGCCGCCCGCCTCAGCCGCTTCGACCCGGTGCTCGGCGCGGGGCTGCGGGCCTCCGCACGGCACCAGCGCGTGTTCGACGACCTCGTCGAGCTCGGTCTCGCCCGGGGGCACCTCACCCCGACGATGATCCGGAGCCTCGGCCGCGAGCTCCTCCTGCCGAGCCGGCCCGCAGACCCGCTACGAACATGACGTATGACCAGGGAAGGGGAGCCGTGCGGATCCTGAGCGTTCGTGGGAGCCTGCCGGAGCACCGCTACACCCAGGCGGAGATCACCGACGCGCTTGCGACGACGTTGCTGCCCGATGGGGACGATCGGCTGCTGCGGCGCGTGCACGCGAACGCCGGGGTGCGGACCCGACACCTGACCCTGCCCCTCGAGCGCTACGCGCAGCTGGAGAGCTTCACGGCGGCGAACGACGTGTTCATCGACGCGGCCGTGGAACTGGGTGCCGAGGCGGTCACCGACGCACTCAAGGCGGTCGGGATCACCCCGCAGGACGTCGATCTGCTGATCTCCGCCACGGTGACGGGCCTGGCGGTCCCCTCCCTCGACGCGCGGGTGGCCGCGCTGCTGGGCATGCGGCCCGACGTGGTACGCATGCCGTTGGTCGGTCTCGGCTGCGTCGCCGGTGCCGCCGGGGTGGCGCGCCTGCACGACTACCTGCGCGGTCGTCCCGATGGGGTCGCGGTGCTGCTCTCCGCTGAGCTGTGCTCGCTGACGCTGCAGCGCGATGACGCCTCCAAGGCGAACCTGGTCGCCAGTGGCCTGTTCGGCGACGGTGCCGCGGCGGTCGTCGCCGTCGGGTCCGAGCGGGCTGCCGACCTCGGCGGGACCGCCGACCTCCTCCAACCCGAGGTCCTCAGCTCCCGCAGCCGTCTGTACCCCGACTCCGAACGCGCCATGGGGTGGGACGTCGGCGCGAACGGGCTGAAGATCGTGCTGGACACCTCCGTGCCGCAGCTCGTCGAGCGCTACGTCGGCGAGGACGTCGCCGGGTTCCTCGCCGACCACGGCCTCACCCAGGCCGACATCGAGTGGTACGTCGCGCATCCCGGGGGTCCCCGCGTCCTCCAGGCCCTGCAGCACACCCTCGGGGTCGACCGGGACGCCTTCGCGGTGACCTGGGACTCCCTGGCCGCGATCGGCAACCTGTCGTCGGCCTCGGTGCTCCACGTGCTCGCCGACACCCTGGAACACCGTCCGCCCCGACCCGGCTCCTACGGGCTGCTGCTGGCGATGGGGCCAGGGTTCTGCTCCGAACTGGTGCTGCTCCGCGCACCCGGAGCAGCACCATGATCTGGTTCACCCTGCTGATCGCCGCGGTCGCCCTCGAACGCCTCGCCGAGCTGGTGGTGTCCACGCGCAACGCCGCGTGGAGCTTCGCGCGCGGTGGCGTCGAGTCGGGGCAGCGTCACTACGTGGTGATGGTGGTGCTGCACACCGGCTTGCTGGTGGGTGCGTTGGTGGAGGTCTGGGTCCGTCAGCCCGACTTCGTGCCGGCGCTCGGCTGGACCATGTTCGCGCTGGTGGTGGCCTCCCAGGCGCTGCGCTGGTGGTGCATCGCGACGCTCGGGCGGCAGTGGAACACCCGGGTCATCGTCGTGCCGGGCCTGGCGCGGGTGAACGGCGGGCCGTACCGACACCTGTCCCACCCCAACTACGTCGCCGTGGTCCTCGAGGGCATCGCCCTGCCCCTGGTCCACTCCGCGTGGATCACCGCCGCGGTGTTCACGGTGTCCAACGCCGTGCTCATGGCCGTGCGGATCCGGGTGGAGAACCGCGCGCTCGAGGCCACGGCTGACGCCGCGCCGCAGGGCCCGACCGCCACCGGGTCGGCATCATGAGGGACCTGCTGGTGATCGGCGGCGGTCCGGCGGGGCTGGCCAGCGCCCTCCACGCGGCGCGGGCCGGCCTCGAGGTCACCGTGTGGGACAAGCGTGCCGGTGCGCAGGACAAGGCCTGCGGCGAAGGGCTGATGCCGGGCGCCGTGGCCGCGCTCGAGGGACTGGGGGTCGCACCTCGCGGCGCGGACATCCTCGGCATCCGCTACCTCGCCGGGCGCCACGCGGCGGAAGCGCGCTTCCGGGCCGGTCCCGGCCGCGGCGTGCGGCGCACCGTGCTGCACGACGCCCTGCGCGCCGCGGCCCACGACGCCGCCGTGCCGATCGAACAGCGCAACGTGCGCGCGCTGACCCCCCACAGCGACCACGTGGCGGTCCACGGGCAGCGGTTCCGCAACGTCATCGCCGCGGACGGGCTGCACTCCCCGGTCCGCCGTCAGCTCGGCCTCGACGCCCGACCGTCGTCACGGCGGCGCTACGGCCTGCGTCGCCACTTCCATCGCGCGCCGTGGACCGACCTCGTCGAGGTGCACTGGTCGCGGACGGCGGAGGCCTACATCACCCCGGTCGCCGACGATCTCGTCGGGGTGGCGGTGCTGACCTCCTCCCGCGGTGACTTCGCGCACCACCTGGACCGTTTCCCCGCGCTGCGGTCGCGGTTGGCAGGTGCCGAGCCCGCCAGCCCGGTGCTCGGCGCCGGACCGCTGCGGCAGCGGGCCCGCTCGCGCGTGGCCGGTCGGGTGCTGCTGGTCGGCGATGCCAGCGGGTACGTCGACGCGCTGACCGGCGAGGGCATCTCCATGGGGCTCGCGCAGGCACGGGCGGCGGTCGCCGCGATCGCGGCGGGCGACCCACAGCGCTACGAGCAGCAGTGGCGCAGCATCACCTGGCGGTACCGGCTGCTCACGGCCGGCCTGCTGCACGCCACCCGTCTCCCACCCGTGCGCCGTGGCCTGGTGCCGGCCGCGGTGGCGTTGCCCCCGGTGTTCTCGGCAGCGGTCAACGCCCTGGCGAGGCCAGCATGAGCGACGAACGTGTCATCCTGGTCGATGAGGACGGCAACGCCACCGGTTCCGCGCCGAAGGCGACGACCCACCACGCCGACACGCCGCTGCACCTGGCCTTCTCCTGCTACGTGTTCGACCCGTCCGGACGCCTGCTGGTGACCCAGCGGGCCCTCGACAAGCGCACCTTCCCGGCGGTCTGGACCAACAGCGTCTGCGGCCATCCTGCACCCGGCGAGGAGATGTTCGACGCGGTGCACCGTCGCGCCGACCAAGAGCTCGGGGTGACGCTCGAGGCACTCACCCTGGTGCTGCCCACCTTCCGCTACGAGGCGACCGGTGCCAACGGGGTGCGTGAGAACGAGCTGTGCCCGGTGTTCACGGCCGTGACCGACTCGGCACCGGTACCCGAACCCTCAGAGGTCGCGGCGGTGGAGTGGGTGGCCTGGGACGACTTCCGCGACGCCGTCCTGACCGGTGACCGCGAGGTGTCGGTGTGGTGCGCCGCCCAGGTCCCGGCGCTCGCGGCCATCGAGCAGGCCGACGGGACCTTCCCCGCCAGCACGCCCGCCGACCTGCCACCGGCCGCCCGCCTCTGAGCCCGCGACCCCCCGACCGCTGCGGTCGGGACGCCGCCGCGCCGACGCTGGGTGCGACCGGCGGTGCACGCGGCTACGAGGTGATCCGCGCGGTCTCCGTCCCGTCCGCGTCCTGCGTGGTGATGGTGAAGCGGGAGTCGGTCAGGTCGGCCTCCAACCGGGCCTGGTGACCGTCCCTCTGCCAGGTCACGGCCAGCTGGTGCGCAGGCGTGTCCTCGACCGTGCACTCGGCCGCGAAACCGAAGGCCGGGCAGGTGGTGCGCAGGCGGAGCAGCTCGAGCTGGCGCTGGACGATCTCCTGCTGGAGGCCCTCCTCCACCTCGGCGGCCGAGAGGTTGGTCCGGTTGATCTCCTTGTGGCCGCCCGAACCGGCGCGCTCCATCGCTGCGTGGTCGTTGCGGCCGGCGAACAGGTCGAGGTACCAGACCTGGGGCTTGCCGGGCATGAACAGCTGGATCGCGCGGGCGAGCAGCAGACGGGCGTCGTCCTCACCGAGGGCGGAGTAGTAGGTGGCGTTGACCTGGTAGTACATCTTCTTCTGCCCGTGGAGGTCCTTCACGTAGCCGCCCCGCGAGGTGACGGTGGCGATCAGCCGCTCGATCTCCTCCTCGGTGAGCAGCCCGCGCAGGTCGAGCAGTGGGATGCCGTCGTGGCAGCCCAGCATGTTGACGGTGCGGATCTCCTTGGCGAGCAGGTCGTCGAGCCACCGCTTGAGCGTCGTGGTGTCCTGCACCTCGAAGGCGTGGATCAACAGGCCCGGGAGGAAGAAGTCGTAGGTGAGGAAGCCGCGCTCGGCGATGGCCTCGTGGGTGGCCTCCTCGTAGGTCGAGTGGATCTCCGGCAGCAGCTTGAGGCCCCGACGGTTCGCCAGGTCTCGGAGCCGGTCGAGGAGCTCCCAGGTGCCCGGCTCGTTGAAGAAGTTCCGCTCGCCGGGGACCTTGTGGGCGTAGGCGAAGGCGTCGAGCCGGATGATCTCCGCCCCGTAGCCCGCCAGCCGGTCGAGGGTGTCCTCGTAGAACTCCCACACCAGCGAGGAGGCGATGTTGAGGTCCATCTGGCCGAGGTAGCGGCGCTGTGACTCGAGCAGCTCGATGAGCGTGTCACGGTGCGCCTCGAAGCCGGACAGGTCCGCGTCGGCGGGGCGGCCGCCGTCGGCGGTGATCTCGTTCAGCCGGGTGGCCACCACCTCGGCGGAGCCGTACTGCAGCCCCGTTGCCGCCATCACCTCCTGGGGATCCAGGGTCGGGTAGGTGACCTGCTGGTAGAAGGTGTTCCAGTACGGCTTCTGCGTGCCGTCGGGCATGCGCACCATCAGGATCGGCAGCCCGGGCTTGCGGAAGAACATGTCCTCGATCAGCTCAGGGTGCGGCTGGATGTAGCCCTCGTCGGTCATCTCGCCGTGACCGTCCCAGAAGGCGTTCCAGTCGATGAAGAAGTCCGCGTAGCGGGACCGGTCACCGCGCGCGAGCAGGTCCTGGAACTGCGGGGAGAGCACCGAGGCGTGGTTGAGGACGAAGTCGAGCTTGAGGTCGATCTCCTCCTCGGCGAGCGCCGCGAGGTCCTCCTGGCTGGCCAGCAGGTCGCTGAGCGTGTAGTCGATCACGGAGAAGCCACGGTCGAGGTCGGTGTTGAACACGCTCGGCAGCAGGTAGGCGGAGCGGAAGGTGTCCCGCAGCTCCGGGCGCTGCAGGAGCGACACCGTGTCGGACAGCGCGCTGCCGATGCTGTCGGGGTAGACGTTGAGCATCGGTGCGGCACTCGGCAGGTGCCGGCCCATGTGCTCCAGGTAGGTGTCGTAGTCGATCACCTCGCCGGCCTTGGACACGATGATCGCGGCCCGGCCGGCCTGGGCGTGCAGCAGCTCCTGCTCGAGCTTCAGCACCGTCATGGTGAAGGGGCTGTCGAGCGCACCGTCCCGGGCCCGCGCGCGGCGGTGGGCCAGGGTCTCCTCCGGGGTCGAGTTGAGCAGGATGGGCACGTCGACACCGTCGAGGTGCCGGTTGTTGCCGTGGGTCCACTCCAGCACCAGGACGCGGGTGCTGGACATGTCGATGGTCTCGTACCAGCGGTCGTGCTCCTCGCGGCCCATGCGCTTGAGCAGCAGTTCCGGGGCGCCCTCGTGGAAGGCGGCGAGGATGGCGTTGACCTCGTCGAAGTCGGTCTCGGAAGGGGTGCCGAGGTAGCCGGCCAGCGCCCGGCGCCCAGCCCGCTGGTAGGCGGCCAGCCACGGGTACTCGGCCTGCTGTGCCCGGTCGGCGTCGAGGTCTTCGGCCTTCAGTTCGGCCAGGCGCTCGCGGACCTCGTCGTCGTACAGCCCCCGCTCGACCAGTCCGTGCAGCCCCCCGGAGCGGAAGATACGCAGCCGCTCCGCGTCGTTCATCCGCGGGATGCGGTGGGGGTAGTTGTCGCCGGACATCACGTAGGCGCCGACGCCGAGGTGGTCGAGGGAGAAGGCCAGCAGCGAGCCGATCTCGGACTTGCCCACCCCCGAGCCGCCGTGGACCGAGACGACCGCACGGCCGTGTTGCTGTTGCTCGAGCAGTGGCTCGAGCAACCCCCACAGGTGCGGGAAGATGGCGTTGGCCTTGGCGACGTGCTGATCCGAGATCTGGACCTTGTCACCCGGCATGTCGCCCGTCGGTACGGCGGTCAGGTCCGTGATCTCGGGCAGGTCCATGGTCCGGCTCCGTGGGAGGTGGTGGCGCCACGCGCGGGCGCCGTCGGTCGTGGCGTCCAAGGATCGACAGTAGGTGACGCGGCTGCGTTGCGGACCTGCCCGAGGGGAGATGGCCGTCCCCGTGCGACGACCGGGTGGCGTCCTTGCGCCCGGGGCCACGCCGCTAGCTTCCCGGTCCACATCCGCCGAGGTGGACGGTTCGCCATCGCCGGTGCGCCTCGATCCCACCACACGATGGCCAACGGGGAAGGGTTCCAATATGCGTGTGCTCGGAAGTGACCACCGCCGGGGTCGGATGACCGCCGTCGCGCTCGGCGCGGCACTGCTCCTCACGGCGCGCGGGGGAGAGTGACGACACGACCGCCGATGAAGTCGACGAGGCTGTCGAGGAGGTCGACGCCGACGATGATGTCGACGCCGACGAGGAGGACGCCGCCGCTCGAGCGGACGAGGTCAACCCTGAGCGGCACCTTGGAGTTCGAGCTGCGCTGCTGACCTTGGCTGCGGCGTCGGGGCGGCCGAGTGGCGGGCCCCGACGCCCTCGGCAGTGCGCACGCACACCGCACGGCCGACGGTCGCTCGTCGCACGCGATGAGCAGGCCACCTCCTGAGCGGATCCACTCTCGGAACGGCGGCCCCGACCCCTTCGTCACAGACCCCTTCCCGATGCGGGACCGTCCAGCGTCATGAGGCGTTCGCCTCTCTTTCTGTGAACAGCCAGGAGTTGTGTCCCGCGGTTGCGAACCCGCCGTGGCCGGACCTCCTCCCGGGCCGGGTAAGGACCACCATGCAACTGACCCAGGGTGCCCGTGTCGGCCTGTCCGGCATGCTCGCGTTGGTCGCGACCTACGCCATCGGCCGGCAGGCCTTCGGGCTGTTCGTGCCGCGGTTCCGGGACGAGTTCGACCTCTCCCTCGACGTCCTCGGCTACTACGCGAGCGCCGCCCAGGCCGGCTACCTCGTGGCCACCGTGGCCACCGGGGTGCTGGTCGCCCGCTACGGCCCACGCGTCCCGGTGGTGGCTGGCTGCGTGCTGCTGGCGGTCGGCGCCGCCACGATGGCGGCGGCGCCGGGTCCGCTGGTGTTGGCGGTCGGGGTGATCGCTGCCGGCACCAGCGCCGGTGGCGCATGGGCGCCCTACTCCGACGCCGTCGCCTACAAGGTCCCGACCGAGCAGACCCGTCGGGCGCTGGCGCTGGTCAACGCCGGCTCGCCGGTTGGGCTCGTGGTGGCCAGCGTGATGCTGCTGTTCGCCGGCGACAGCTGGCGCATCGTCTGGTGGGGGTTCGCCCTCGTCGGGCTCGGCGCTGCGGTGGTCGCCTGGCGGGTGCTCACGCCGGAAGGGGAGTTCCAGGAGTACCCGGAGAGCCGGCGGCCGAGCATCCGCTGGTTCCTCAACCCTCGGTCCTTGCGGATGCTGACCGTAGCGCACGGCATCTCGATCACCTGCGGGGCCTACTTCGCCTACGCCCCGGTGACCGCACAGGACGCCGGGCTGGATGGCTGGATCGGGCCGGTCATGTGGGTGTGCCTCGGCGTGGCCGGCGCCAGCGTCGGTGCCTTCGGTGGCAGCATCGCCAACCGCTTCGGTGTGCGTCAGCCCCTGGCGGTCATGCTGGTGCTGATCGCTGGCGCCTTCCTGCTGCTGTTGCTGTGGCCGGGATCCGCACCCGCCGCACTGCTGTCGGCAGCGGTGTTCGGCGTCGGGTTCACCACCGGGTTCGCCCTGCTGGTCATGTGGAGCCAGAACGTGTACCGGGACCGCCCCGCAACCGGGTTCACCCTGGCCATCGTGTTCATCGCGGCGGGCTTCATCGTCGGCCCCACCCTGTTCGGCTTCGTCGCGACCCGGTTCGGCATCGACGTGGCGCTGGTGGTCAGCGCCGTGCCCGCGCTGGTGGTGGCAACGATCCCGCCGCGCCCGGAGTACCGCCTCCGGCCGCTGCGAAGTCGTCTGCAGCGTCGCTCCCGCCGCCTGGCGGGGGTGCGCTGAGCCACGGTGCTGGGCGGCCTCGCGCCCCCCGTGCGGACGATGCCATCCTGGCGGCGACCCGTCAGCTGTTGACCGAGGTCGGCTTCGAGCATCTGACCATGACCGAGATCGCCGAGCGCGGTGGAGTGGGCCGCCCGACGGTCTACCGCCGCTACCCCTCCAAGGAGGCGCTGGTAGCCGCCTCGGGGGAGACGTTGCGCATTACCGGCACCCGACACCGGGTCGCTGTGCGGCGATCTCCCGGCCGAACTGCTGCCACGTGCCGCTGCCCTCGACCATCCGCTCGCGTCGCACTTCATGGCGAGGCTGCTGGTGGCCAACGCGCACGGCTCGGAGTTCGCCGAGGTGTACTGGCGGCATGCTGTCGCGCAGCGCCGGAAGGCCTTCGGCCAGGTGTTCGCTCGTGCCAAGGTCCAGGGTGAACTCCCCGCCGATCTCGACACGGGGCTGGTGATCGATCTAGAGGCGGTGCTCGCCGAACCGACCCAGGTCGAGACCGTCCCCGTCAACGCGTCCACCGATGCTGCCGACGTCCAAACACCGCGCGTGCTCGTCGCGATGCTGTGGATCGGCTCGCTGATCGCAACCCTGGCGAGGTGGCGAGGACTGCACCGCAAGGACAGCGCCCCAGCCGGCTTCCCGGGCGGACAACTCATCGTCATCGCCGCGCTCGCCGTAATCCAGCCCCTGTCCATCGTGGCCGTCGGCAACTGGCTGCTCGGCATGGACATCAACCTGACCGCCGCCCTGTCCGGCGCGCTGGCACTGACCACCGCCTTGTTCCCCTGCTCCGGAGCGCCGTGCTTCACGGGCTCGGGTCGGGCGGCTGGCCGATCCTGATGCTGCCGTGGATGTGCTGCTTGACCTGGTCGCCGTCGCGCGTGACCAGCGTGTCCACCTCGATGACCGACAGCATCGCTCCTCTCAGGCCTGCTGGTTGCGCAGGGGCAGGTCGCGTACCAGCAGCCACGTGGCGGGTGTCGCCAGGGCCAGGCACCCGAGGGTGATGACCAGGGATGCGGTGACGGACACGCCATCGGCCTCGACGCCGAGCCAGCCGCCGATCGCGGTCACGAACTCGAGGAAGCCGGGGTTCAGCGCCGCCTCCGACACCACGACCATCGCGAGCCCGACCGGGACGGCGAACAGCCCGTAGGCGGGGTTGCGGTAGATCGCGCTGCCGGCGAAGGCGCCGGCGGCGGCCCACACGGTGAACAACAGCAGGAACTCCAGCAGGATCAACGGGTAGTTGCTGGCGTGGTCGAACAGATGGGACTGGACCAGCTCCTGGGGCCAGCCGGCGACGGCGTAGATGCCGCGCTCGATGGCGTAGCCCAGGGTCATGAGCACGGCGAGGAGCGTGATGCTGCCGGCGGTGGCGACCGTGAGCTGCCGCATGCTCTCTCGACGGGTGAAGCCGTGCGCGATGTACAGCGGCAGGTAGACGGCGGTCATATAGATGCCCATCCCGCCGGCGAACCAACGGGGGATCTGGCTGGCGGTCTCCCAGCCGGATAGCTCGATGGGCCGGAACGCTGCGACGGCGAACACCAGGGCGAACACGAACGCCGCGAAGCCTGACCACAGCAGCAGGATCCCGAGGGCGTCGTCGCGGAGCCGGTGCCGGGCCAGCACCCAGCGGTCGGCGGTCTGTGGAGCGGCGTTCATGGCCGGCCTCCTGGTGCGGTCGCGGAGTGGGTGTGTGCGCGGTCGGTCGCCTCGGTCAGGTGGACGAAGAGGTCCTGGAGCGGCACCGGGTCGAGCTGGAGCCCTCGCTCACGGGCGTCACGCCGATGGTGATCGTCGAGCTCGCCGTACACCGTGTCACTGCGGGTCGGACCCAGTCGCGTGGTCGCCAGGACGTCGAGGTCGGCAGTGAAGGCGTCGACGGCCTCGGCTGGGCCGGTCACGGCGGCGCCGCGGGCCCGCAGGGCGTCGGCCTCCTCGTGCACCATCAGTCGGCCATCGTCGATGATGAGCACCGTCTCGAACAACGACGCGACCTCCTCGATGTGGTGGGTCGAGAGGATGAAGGTGCGTGGGTGCTCGACCTGGTCGGCCAGCAGCTCCTCGTAGAAGGCGTACCGCGAGGGCGCGTCCATACCGAGGTAGGTCTCATCGAAGATGGTGACCGGTGCACGGCTGGCCAGCCCCAGGACCACACCGAGCGCTGCGCGCTGGCCCCGGGACAGCTCACCGAGTCGGGTGCGCAGCGGCAGGTTGAACCGCTGCGTCAGTCGGTCCGCCCACCCGCGGTCCCAGCGGGGACGCAGGGTCGCGGCGAGCTCCAGGGCGTGGGTGACCTTGTCGCCCGGCCAGTCGTGCTCGACGGTGTCCCCGGCGCCGCGGATGCAGCACATGCGCCGCACCGCGCCCGGGTTCTCGAACACCTGCTGGCCGTCCAGGAGCACCTCGCCACCGCTGGCGCGTCGGAACCCCGCGGCGACCGACAGCAGGCTGGTCTTGCCCGAGCCGTTGCGGCCGAGCAGCCCGTGGATCTGGCCGTCACCGAGGGTGGCGGTCAGCCCGTCGACGGCCACCGTGTCGCCGTAGCGCACGGTCACGTCCTGCAGTTCGAGCTCTCCCGTCATCCTCCGACCTCCTCCTGGGAAGCGTTCTGGGCGGAGGCCTGGCGGGCGCGGATCCGGTCGACCACCTCATCGAGGTCGACACCGATCGCCACGGCCTGGTCGATCATGGGCTCGACCACCTCGTCGAAGAACCGCGCCCGGTGCGCCGCGCGCAGGACCTCTCGTGCCCCGGGCGCGACGAACATGCCGACCCCCCGTCGCTTGTAGAGCACGCCCTCGTCCACGAGTTCGGCGAAGGCCTTGGCGGCCGTGGCGGGGTTGATGCGGAAGTGGGTGGCGTACTGCGTGGTCGACATCACCTGCTCGTCCTCCTCGAGCGCACCGCTGAGGACCTCGCTGCGGATCCGGCCGGCGATCTGCCGGTAGATCGGGCTGCGCTCGTCGAACACCCGCCACCTCCCGCCCGGACCGTCCAGGCTCATTGGTTCATTAGTTATGTAATGAACCATAGTGGCTCGCGGAGTGCAAGTGCCGATCGCGGGGTCGTGACAGATGTCAGGTCCGTGAGGTGCGTCGCCGCACTACCGCGGATGCACGTGTCGACGGATGCTGGGGTCTCACATCCCCCGTACCGCGAGGACGCGGACCAGGAGGTGGCACATGGACACGGTGCTGAAGGTCGCGGCGGTGCACCATCGCTACGGGTCGACGGTCGCGCTGGACAGCGTCGACCTGCAGCTCGGTGCGGGTGAGTGTGTCGCGTTGCTCGGCCCGAACGGCGCCGGCAAGACCACGCTGGTGGACATCGTCACCGGGCTCCGGCGCTGCCAGCAGGGAACGGTCGCGGTCACGGGCGGCGATCCGGTGCGCGCCGCGACCCGGCGGGCGCTGGGTGTCGTGCAGCAACACAGCGGCGTGCCGCGCGCGTTGCAGGTCGAGGAGGTGGTACGAGGTGCCGCGATCCGGGCGGGCGCGCCGCGAGGTGCGGTCGGTCCGGTGCTGGCCGAGGTCGGCCTGACCCAGCTCGCCCGCCGTCGGGTGACGCTGTTGTCCGGTGGCCAGCAGCAGCGGCTGCAGCTGGCGATGGCGCTGGTCAACGACCCGTCGCTGCTGGTGCTCGACGAGCCCACCACCGGGCTCGATGCGGCCGCACGGCGCGACTTCTGGGAGCGTCTGGCCGCACGCCGTGATCGGGGCGCGGGCGTGCTGCTGACGACCCACCAGTTGGACGAGGCAGCCGCGGTCGCCGACCGGGTCGTGGTCCTCGCGCACGGTCGGGTCGTGGCTGCCGACACGCCGGCCGGCCTCGTGGCACGGCTGCCCGACCGGGTCGTCTCGGCACGCACCGGCTACGCGCCGGCGGATGCCATCACGATCGACGGGACGGTCGCTGTCCGACAGGACGCCGATGGGCGCCTGGTCGTGACGACCACGCAGCCGGAGACGCTGGTGCGCGCGCTCCTGGCCGCCGATCCCGAGCTCGACGACCTCCGGATCGAGTCCGCCGGCCTGGAGCAGGCGGTGCTGGCACTCAGCGGACAGCTCACCGCACCACCGCAGGAGATGACGATGATGGAGGTCGCACGATGACCGCACCGATCGCAGAGCCCGAGGCGCGCACCACCACTGGCGGCACGGACTGGCGCACGCGCCGGGTGCTCCGCAACGAGGTCACCGAGGAGCTGCGGGCGGTCCTGCGGGAACCGACGACGCTGTTCTTCTCCGCCGCGATGCCGGTCGGGTTCTTCGCGCTGTTCGTGGGACTGTGGGGGGCGGAGACCGACGGTGTCACCACCGTCGGCACCGCGATGCTCGCCACCTTCGGCGCCTTCGGGGTGGTCGGCGTGTGCCTGCTGACCCCGGGCATCGGTATCGCGGAGGACCGTGAGCGTGGGTGGCTGCGGGTCAAGCGGGTGTCGGCGACACCGCTGCCGATCACCCTTGCCGCCAAGGTCTTCGCTGCGGTCCCGCACGCGTGCGCGGTCCTGCTCGCCATGACCGCGATCAGCGCCGTGACCGGCACGCTCCACCTCGACACGGTGTCGTGGATCCGGCTCGTCGCCGCGCTGGTGGTCGGTGGTCTGCCCTTCGCCCTGCTCGGGATCGCCGTGGGCTTCCTCGCGTCACCGAACGGGGCCACGGCGGTGCTGATGGCGGTCTTCATCCCCTCCGCGGTCGCGTCGGGGCTGTGGATGCCGCTCGAGATGCTGCCAGCCGGGGTACAGCAGGTGGCGCCGTGGCTGCCGACCTACCACCTCGCGCAGCTCGCGCTCGCGCAGATGGACGGTCGGCTGGGCCTCGAGCACGCCGCGGCACTGCTCGCCTTCGCGGCGCTCGCCGCCGGCGCGGCGACCGTGGCCTACCGTCACGCACGATGACCACCACCCCTGCACCGAGGCACGCTGGCGCCACCGCCGCGCCGTCGCGCCAGAGCGCCGAGCTGTGGTACCTCGGGTTCCTGAGCATCCTGGTGGTACAGCCGGCGTTCGATCCGGCGGCGGGGGCCGTGGAGTGGGTGGTCACGGGGGCGGCGGTGCTGGCCTTCGTGCCGCTCTACGTCGCGGTCCACGCCCGGCCGGGTCCGCTGCGGCGGCTCGGTGCGCCGCTGTCGGTGCTGTTGGCAGTGGCGGTGTTCTGGTTCAACGGCGGTGCAACCGTGCTGCTGATCTACGCCGCGTCCTTCGTCGGGTTCTACGAGCCGCGACGCACCGCGATGCGCTGGTTCGTGGGGCTGTCGCTGCTGGTGGTGGCGATGGGGGTGATGGCCCCGCTCCCGCTGCCCTTCGCCCTTGCCGTGTTCGCGGTACCGGTCGTGTTCATCTGGTTGGTCGGGATGTCGGCCATCGAGGAGGCCGAGCGAGAGCGGGAGGCACAGCGCCTGCGCGTCGACAACGCCCGCATCGGCCAGCTCGCCACGGCGGCGGAGCGCGAGCGCATCGCCCGGGACCTGCACGACGTGCTGGGGCAGTCGTTGACCGAGATCATCGTGCGCGCCCAGCTCGCCCGCCGCCTGGTCGGTGCTGACGGCGAGCGCGCCGTGACCGCGGAGACCGCCCTGGCGCTGGTCGTGCGCGAGGCCGTCACGAACGTCATCCGTCACGCCGATGCTGCCCGCTGCGCCATCGTGCTGCGGCGCGAGGGCAGCACCGACGTCATCGAGGTCACCGACGACGGCCATGGCGGCATCGAGGAGGAGTCCTCCGGACTGCTCGGGATGCGTGAACGCGTCCTCGCGCTCGGCGGGGAGCTGACCATCACCGACAGCGACGGTGTCTCGGTGCGGGTCCGGGTGCCTGCGGGGGTGCCGGCATGATCCGTCTCGTCCTGGCCGAGGACCAGACGATGGTGCGCAGCGCCTTCGCGACCCTGCTCACCCTCGAGGCGGACCTCGAGGTGGTCGGCACCACACCCGACGGCCAGCGTGCGCTCGAGCTGGTGGCGGAGCACCGCCCCGACATCCTGCTGACCGACATCGAGATGCCGCGCGTGAGCGGACTGGACGCGGCCGCCCGGTTGCAGGCCGATGGTGGCGCCACGCGGGTGGTGATCGTCACGACCTTCGCCCGCGGCGGCTACCTGCGCAGGGCACTGGAGGCGGGCGTGCACGCCTACGTGCTCAAGGACGCACCGGTCGAGGAGCTGGCCGAGGTCATCCGCCAGGTGCACGCGGGCGGTCGGGTGATCGACCCGCAGCTCGCTGCCGAGGCGTGGGGGAGCAGTGATCCGCTCACCGAGCGCGAACGCGACGTCCTGCGCCTGGCGGAGGAGGGCCTGCCGAACGCCCGCATCGCCGAACGGCTGCACCTGGCCGAGGGCACGGTCCGCAACTACCTCTCCACCGCGATGGCCAAGCTCGGGGCCGAGAACCGGTCGCGCGCGGCCTACATCGCGCGCGAGCACGGGTGGCTGTGATCCGGCCGGTCACCGCCGTACGGCACGACCCTGCCGATCCCCGTGGCGCCGAAGGTCAGCTTCTGCCATGGTGGCCGGGCATCATCCGCGTCCCGTGGACGTCGAGTCGTTAGGAGTGGCCCGTGGACGTCGATCCGGAGCACAGCGCCAGCCTCGTCACGCGGCAGGTCAGGGCAGGGGAGCGGGGCGGGGAAGCGACCCGGAGCGTGGTGGCACGGCGCCGTTTCGACGAAGGGCAGGGTGTGCTCTGGCACGCCATCACCGACCCGGAGCGACTCCCTCGCTGGTTCCTTCCCGTCACCGGTGATCTCCGCGTCGGGGGTCGGTACCAGCTCGAGGGCAACGCAGGGGGCACCATTGAGGCCTGCGAGCCGCCGCGCCACCTTGCGGTGACCTGGGAGTTCGGTGAGCAGGTGTCCTGGCTGGCCGTCACCCTGGGGCAGCGAGAGGCGGCCACGAGCCTGGAACTGGTGCATGAGGCGCCCCTCGGTCCCGGGTTCTGGGCGGAGTTCGGGCCGGGCGCGGCCGGGGTCGGCTGGGACCTGGCGCTGCTGGGGCTGGGACTCCACCTCGACAGCGGGGAGTCGGTCGACCCAGCCGGGGCCGAGGCGTGGACGCTGTCGCCCGCCGGGGTCGCCTTCGTGCGATCGGCGGCGACGGGCTGGGCGGACGCAGCGGTCGCCGACGGCGATGACGTGCCGGCCGCGCGTGCCGCGGCCGACCGCACGGTCGGCTTCTACACGACGCCGCCGGGCTGAGCCACCGGCCTGCGCTCAGGCCGTACGGGTCGCCAGCTACCGCCGCAAGGAGTTGCTGGCCATCCACGGGGTCGGTCCGAGGGCGGTGCGGCTCCTGGAGGAGGCGCTGGCCGAGCGGGGGCTCGCCTCCCGCGACGGTTGACACCGAGCGGCACCGGGTGCACGGTCCTCGTCCCGCCCACCGAGGGCATGCCCGTCACGGGCGCGCCCTGCGAACCCCACCCCGGAGGCTTCCATCGCTTCGAAGGACGGTCCATCGATCGACGTGTCCCACGTGCTCTTCCTGATGGGTGGGTTGCTCGTCGGGTACGGTGCCTCCGACCTGCTCGGCTCGGACGATCCCAACGTCACCGGCAGCGGTGCCCTGTTCGTCATCGCGATCTGTCTCTTCATCGTCGCGCAGCAGACCGCGACCCGCCAGTCGGGCGCGACTCCCGAGGAGTAGCCGACACGCAGCCGAACCGGCTGCCGCGGTCGTCACGGCTGGAGGCCGCGTCCGCGAAACCGGTTTCAGGCGCCGAGGGGACCGCAGCCGTTCCGGAGCCGATCGAGGGTGTCGTTCGCCCGTCGCAGCAGCGCGGGTACCTGCTGCTCCTGGGCGGTGTCGACGGCCCGCAGCGCCCACCGCAGCGCGTCGTCCGCGGCGCCGGCAGCTCGGCGCTGCTCGGCCCGACGCCGCTGCAGTTCGGCCAGGTGATCCGCCTCCCCGGTGCGCTCCACCACCTCGAAGGCGCGCTCCAGCGTCTCCTCGGCGTCGCGGAGGCGGTCGGCCGCCTCCAACCCCTGGGCGAGGAGATCGAGGTGCACGGTGCGGAACATGAAGGAGCCGAACCGCTCGAGTGTGGTGATGGCGTCCTCCATCTCGGCCACCCCCGCTGTCGGGTCCCGGGAGACGGCGGTGGCCCACCCGCGGAAGATCGCCGACATCGCGCGCAGGTAGTCGAGGTCGTGCTGCTCAGCGAGCGTGACCGCCTCCTCGGCGATGCGTCTACAGGCGGGCACGTCTCGGCTGACCGCCGGGAGGAAGCACCACCACATCCGGGCGTGGGTGCGCGCGTAGTGGGCCTGGTCCGCGTCCAGTCGCTCCACGGTGGCCCGCAGTTGCGCGGCGTTGTCCTGCCCCTCGTCGACGAGCCAGAAGGCGTGCGGCACGGCCACCGAGCAGTCGAGTAGGAGGTGGCCGATCCCACGCCGCCGGGCCTCCTCGTCCGGCAGGGTGTCAGCCAGCTGTCGGGCACGTCGCAGGCTGTCGACACCCTCGCGGACGCGACCGAGCTGGAAGCTGGCCGCCCCGCGAGTGAAGAGCCCCTGGCAGGAGGCCGCCGGGTCATCACTGAGCTCCGCGTCCCACAGCACCTCGTCGGCCAACTCCAGCGCCTGCCGGTAGCGCGCCTGGTTCATCTCGAAGGCCCACAGGGCGTAGAGCGCCCCCAGCATGTCGGGGGTGTCGCCGACGCGTGCACCCAGGGTCCGGGCCCGGGCGACGACGGCGGGGATCCGTTGGCTGGAGAAGCCGTCTGCTTCCACGATCAGCAGTGCGCGGCGCGCCAGGACGTCACGCTCCAGCTGCTCGTCGGGTCCGAAGCGGTGGATCGCCTCGACCGCGCGCTCCAGCAGTTGGTCGCCGTGTTCGAGCGCGAGGCTCCTGCGCGCGTGCTCGGCGGCGGCGATCGTCGCCGCGACCGCCTCCCGGAGCTCTCCCACCGGCAGAGAGTGGAGGCGGTGGTGCGCGACCGCGTAGGTGCCGGCGGGGTCGCTGCGGGCGGCGAAGGCACGGGCCGCGCGGTCGTGCAGCGAGGCCCGTCGGCGCGGCGAGAGTGTCGCTTCGATCGTGTCCCGGACAAGGACGTGGACGAAGCGGTGCTCCGCCGTGTGGGGCCCGGCCGCGGTGATCAGGCCGGCGTTCGCAGCCGGCTCGAGACGGTCGAGGACCTCGGCCCGCGTGAGGCCGCTGAGGCCGGCGATGGCGGCGGTGGTCGGGTCGCGTCCCAGGATGGCGGCAGCCTCCAGGACCGCAACGGTCGCCTCCGGCAGCAGTCGCACCCGGCGCGTGATCACGTCGGCGACGGTCGGCGGGATCTCCGCCTGGGCGGCATCGATGGCCTGCTGCGGATCGCTGGTGGTCGCGCTCAGCAGCCGGAGCATCTCCCGGACGAACAACGGGTTGCCACCGGTCCGGTCGTGGACGGCCGTGACGAGCTCCTCGGAGGGCGGCAGCTGGGTCAGGGTCGTGACCAGGCGCGCCACTTCATCGCGTGCAAGCCCCTGCAACTCCAGGCGTTCGACGCCGGGGTGTCCGGCGAGGTCCGCGAGGACGTCGGTCAGCTTCGCGTTCGCCTCCCGGTCGCGGAGGCTGACCACCACGAGGACCCCGGTGTCCTCCAGGTAGGTCGGTAGGAGCCCGAGGAGCTCGATCGTGGGGTCATCGGCCACGTGCGCGTCCTCGATGACGACCAATCGCGGCGCATCGCGTCCGAGCCGCTGCAGGACACGTCCGATGGCGTCATGGAGCTGGAAGCGTGCCGTTGCGGCATCACCGAGCCGTGGGGTCGGCAGGTCCGGCCAGCGCTCGCCCAGCTCCGGCACCAGGGTCGCCAGGATCGGCGCCTGCGGGCCGAGCAGCGCCGCCAGGTCGTCGTCCGCTACCTCGTCGAGGATGCCGCGCAGGACCTGGACCCACGGCCAGAAGGCCGGCGCGCCGGCGGTCTCCGAGCAGCGACCCACGACGGCCGAGGCGCCCGTCTCGAGCACGCGCTTGGTCAGGGAGCTGACCAGCAGGCTCTTGCCGATCCCGGCGTCGCCGGTCACGAACAGCAGCTCGCCACGCCCGGATACGGCCCGCTGCCAGCCCGCAGCCACGGAGCCGAACGCGACCTCGCGTCCGACCACAGCCGGCGGGGCGGACCATGCCTCGCCGATGATCGGGGTCACCGGGGTGGAGGCGGGCGGGGGCTCGGTCGGCCGGGGCGCGGCGAGTGCGGGGTCACGCTGCAGGATGCGCTGGTGCAGCTCGCTCAGGGCGCTGCCGGGATCCGTACCCAGCTCGTCCCTGAGCACCTCGCAGCAGCGGCGGTAGGTCTCGAGCGCCGCCGCCTGCTGACCGGCCCGGTAGAGGGCCAGCATCAACTGGCCCCGCAGTCGTTCGCGCAGCGGGTGCTGCGCGACGTGTCCCTCCAGCTCGGCCAGCAGCTGCCGTTCCTTGCCCTGGGCCAGGCGTGCGTCGACGAGATCCTCGAGCGCCCCGAGGCGCCGTTCCTCCAGTCGGGCGGCTTCCGCGGCCGCCCACGCCTGGTCGGCGACCTCGTCCAACGGTCGGCCGCGCCACAGCTGTAGACCGGCCGCCAGGTGCTGCTCGGCCGTGGTCGGCGCGCCGTCGGTCAGGGCCGTGCGACCCCGGTCCGCGAGGTCGGTGAACCGCACGGCATCGACCGCCTCCGGTGCGATGCACAGTCGGTAGCCGTTGCCCTCACGTGAGATCCCGCCACCATCGAAGGCCTTGCGGAGCTGGCTGATGCGACCCTGCAGCGCGTTCGCCGGATCCGCAGGCAGATCGTCGCCCCACGCGACGTCCACCAGTCGGTCGGCGCCGACCACGTGACCGGGCTCCACGGCCAGTGCGGCAAGCAGGGCACGTTGTCGGCGGGCCAGCTGCACGGGGCCGTCGTGCGACGCCACCAGCTGGACCGATCCGAGGAGCCGGATCTCCACATCGCCCCGTCGTCGGCAACACCACCACCTGCCGCCGTGCGCGCCACGCACCGCCGCGATCGGGCATGGCGACCGCTGTCGTCCTCCCAGACGCGTCAACGACGCTGCCCGACCGACCAAAGTAACCGAAGATCGGCCGGTTGCCCAGGGTGCGCAGCGGTCGAGGAGTGCGACCAGAAGGACCGGACCGAGCCCCGACGGCGATGCGCCGATTGCCTAGTCTCCCGGACCCCCACAACCGGGCAAGTGCACGGCTGCCCGTTGCGGTCCACGGGAGGCGCAGGATGCTGAGCCTCAGGCACCTGGTGCGACGCTTCGGCGACGTGCTAGCGGTCGACGACGTCTCCTTCGACGTCCCCGAGGGGCGCATCGTTGGGTTCCTCGGCCGTAACGGCGCCGGCAAGACCACCACCATGCGGCTGGTGCTCGGCGTCCCGGAACCCGAGCGGGGAGAGATCCGCTCCCGGGGTGCACCGGTCGACCACCGCACACGTCTGAGGTCCGGGTACATGCTCGA
>PXDB01000093.1 GCA_003565155.1 Nitriliruptoraceae bacterium
ACACCCCGCTCGGCCCGCCGCCTCTCGACGACGGACTGGGGCCTGCTGCCGGGCACTCCGGTGTCTACCCGGTCGGGACTTCCACCCGCGGGCACGACGCAACTTCCAGGACGCAACATGAACGACAGGCTAGGTGGCTGCAGCCAGGGCGGCCTCACGTGCCAACAAGGCCCGTTTGCGCGCGGTGCCCCAGCGGTAGCCACCCAGCTCCCCCGTGGACCGCAGCACCCGATGGCAGGGGATGAGCGCACCCACCGGGTTGCGACCGACGGCGTTCGCCACCGCCCGAGCGGCACCCGGGTTCCCGACGGCACGAGCGACCTCGGCGTAGGTCACCACACGATCCTCGGGTATCCGCAGCAACGCCTCCCAGACGCGCAACTGCAGGTTGGTCCCGACGCCCACCAGCGCGAACCCCAGCGGGGTGGTCTCGGCAGCCTCGCGTTCGGACGGCGGCGCACCCACCGGCCATCGTCGCTTGAGGTGATCGACCACCACCCGGGTCGCGTCCACGTCGTCGATCACGTCCGCTCGGGGCCACTCAGCGTGCAGGTCCGCGACCGCCTGCCGGGCGTCGTCCGCGCGGTCGAGGAAGCGCAACTGCAGCACGCCGCGGTCCGTCACCGCGATCAGCGCAGGTCCGAAGGGCGTGGCGTGTACGCCGTACCTGACCGTCAGGCCGTCGCCGTGCCGGCCGAGTTCCCCGGGCGTGACGGCTTCCAGCCGCACCGTGAGGTCGTGGAGACGCCCCGGCGAGGAGAGGCCGACCGCCGCCGCGGTCTCCAGCACCGTCGCACGGTCGCGCAAGAACACTTTGGCTGCGCCAAGTGTTAGCCACGAGAGGAACCGGTGCGGGCTGACGCCGGCGAACCGCACGAAGGTGCGCTGCAGGTGGCCGGTGGAGAGGTGGAGCCCGGCAGCCACCTCCTCCATCCGGGGCTGCGTGTGCTGGTGGGCGTCGAGCCACGCGATGGCGTCCGCGATGCGCTCGTAGTCGCGCAGCCACGACGCCTCACGGGCGGTCCGGACCTCCATGATTCACCTCCACTGCCCAGCCCATCGCGTCCAGGTGGTGCCGGGAGCACCGCAGGGCCGTGTCCCGCCCGCTGCCTGGACCTGTCGGCAGTCTCGCGTGGCGCGTGGCTGGAAGCGACCCGGATCCTGCCCTGTTGCACCGCGGGGCCGCGGCGGGATGGGCGTTCCCCGCGGTGCACTGGTGGGCGTTCGGACCCACGGTGACCGGTACCCCCCTAGGGCATAGTGCGATACCCTGACGGGCACGGTTCCAGAGTGAACATGACGACCACGGTCCGAGGAAGCAGCCATGCACGGCTACGCCGCCCGCAGCGATGAGTTGCAGGCCCGCCTGCGACGTATCGAGGGTCAGGTCCGTGGCCTGCAACGCATGATCGAGGAGGACCGGTACTGCATCGACGTCCTCACGCAGATCTCCTCCACGACCAAAGCGCTGCAGGGCGTTGCCACCACCATGCTGGACGATCACGTCCGGCACTGCGTGCGCGACGCCATCGACCAGGGAGCCGCGTCAGCGGACGAGAAGGTCGAGGAGGCGCTCGAGGTCGTGCACCGCCTCATCAAGCGTTGAGCGACCCTGGACCCCCAGCAACCGATCGCGACACCCAGACCTGAGGAACGCGCATGTCCACCCGCACCTACTCCGTGCCCGAGATCTCCTGCGGTCACTGCAAGAGCGCCATCGAGGGAGAGGTCGGCGCACTCGCAGAGGTCGCCACGGTCACCGTCGACATCGAGGCGAAGACCGTCACCGTCGAAGGCGACGCCAGCGATGCGACGATCCACGCCGCCATCGAGGAGGCCGGCTACGACGTGGCCACGGTCTGAGCAGGTGAGCACGTCCGGGCGAGCGGCCCCCGCGCGTGGACAACCACCTCGAGGCCCGCGGTCCTGACACCCAGCGCACTGCCGACGGTCCTGGGCGCACACCGCTCCGAACCACAGGGCGCTCGCTGCGCGATGGGTGCTTCCCTTCCCTGTCCAGGAGGCTCTAGATGACTGACGTGATGGATGCTGCGCTGGCTCCCGAGCGCGCGCTCGACGTACTCCGGCAGCTCGAAGCGCAGTTGCAGGGGGTCCTCGACGGCCAACGCGCCATCGTCGGGCTGCACGCGGTCAGCAACGGGCACGTGGAACTGATCGACGTCGATCTCGCCGCCGACGGCACCCTTGATCCGGCCGGCGCCGACGCTCTCATCGTGGTGACCTCGGAGGACGTCGGTGATGGCGAGGACATCGTGTCGCTGACCCAGCTGATGTGCGTCCTGCCGGACGGAACCGAGGTGGGGATCAGCCGCGCCGAGGGCGCCGAGCAGGCGCGGGTGTGGCGCACCGACCGCGACGCGACCGACGCCGCCGAGGATCTGCGGCCCCACGACGTCGCTGCCAACACCGCGCGCCGCGCCTTCGGACTGCCCTCCGCCATCGGCACGCGCCCGAGCGTCGCGGGCCTCATGGGCAGGGCGTGGTTGGTCGCCGTCGCCGGAGAGGCCCTGCGGCGCTTCGACAGCCCCGATGGGGTCCGCGACGTCGAGGTGGAGGAGCTCGTGCCCGCCGCGAACGCTCCCCTGCTGGGTGGCCTGACGGAGCCCGACAGCTCCCTGCCTTCCTGGGAGCAGGTGCACGCCCACGCAGCCGCCGGTCGGCTGGAACTCGGCCCCTTCACCGTCCGGCCCTCACACGCCGCCTGGCTGGACGTCGATGGCCTGGCGCAGGTGCTCGACACCACGCTGCCGAGCGCGGAGGACCTGCTCGAGCAGCTGCGGCTCACTACCGGCGACGCGGGGATGGCCTGGGCACTCACCTGGCTGTTGGACCGGGGCTGGCACGAGCAGGGGTGAGAGGTTCCACAGGGTGGCGAGCGCCGCGGCGACCGAGGTGCCCACGGCGCGTAGCCTGCCCCTCCCATGGCATCCTCCCCACCGATCGCGACCACCTTCCCCGGGCCCGATGCCCTGGGTCGCAACGTCGTCGTCGGACCGAACGCCGCAACGCCCGACGGCTACGGGGAGGCGCGGCGCCTGGTGCTCGACGACGAGGTGCTCGCTGACCCGGGACCGACCGCCGCGCTGCTGCGTTCGCGCTGGCTGTCGCGGCAACGGACCGTCATAGAGCTGCGCGTCACCAACGAGCAGGCCCGCGAGCGCGAGTCCACCACCGAACCGCCCTACGCGCTGCCGCGGGACCATGCGTTCCACCGTGAGCCCCTGCACTTCCTCACCTGGGCCAACAGCTACGACCTGCGGGGCAGCGATCCTCGTTGGTGGCACGGCGTGCTGGCCCAACGCCACGCCGGCGCCGGCGACAGCGAGGTGGCCGACATCCGGCTGCCTGACGGGCGCCACGCCCTGGTCGACGGTGGCCCCAGGGGCCCCATCCCCGGTGCAGCGACGAGGCCGGTCGTGCACCGGGAGTCGGTGGCCCTCGGCCGGCTGACGGTGCAGGGCACCTCGGCGCCCACCGCGGCGCTCGCGCCCGATCAGCTCGCGGCGGTCACCCACGGGCACGGCCCGGCGCGGGTGATCGCGCCGGCCGGATCCGGCAAGACGCGGGTGCTGACCGCCCGGCTCCGCCACCTGCTCACCGACCGCGGCGTGGAGCCGGAGCTGGTCACGGCACTGGCCTACAACACGCGTGCGGCACAGGAGATGCGCCAGCGCACCAGCGACCTCGACGTGTCGATCCGCACGCTGCACTCCCTCGCCCTGCGGATCTGCAGCCTCGACCAGCGCCGGCAGGTGATCGGTGAGCCCGAGGTGCGACGCATCCTGGACCGCCTGGTCCGCACCGCGCGGATCCCCAACCAGGACCCCTTCCAGCCCTACCTCGACGCCCTTGCCGAGGTACGGCTCGCCCTCGTCGACCCCGCCGAGGTGGAAGCACAACGTGGGGATGTCGACGGCTTCGCGGAGGTGTTCGACCGGTACCGCACCGTGCTCGCCGACGAGGGGCTCCTCGACTTCGACGAGCAGATCTACCGGGCGGTGGAGCTCCTGCTGCAGCGCCCGGACCTGCGCGCGCAGGTGCAACGGTGGGGCACGCACCTGCTGGTCGACGAGTTCCAGGACCTCACGCCCGCGTTCCTGCTCCTGATCCGGCTGGTTGCCGGGCCCTCGCTCCAGGTGTTCGCCGTCGGCGACGACGACCAGACGATCTACAGCTACGCCGGCGCGACCCCGGAGCACCTGACCGCCTTCCAGCGCTGGTTCCCCGGGGCTTCCTTCCACGCGCTGGAGGTCAACTACCGCTGCCCGCCCCCCGTGGTCGCGGCCGCGTCGACGCTGCTCGCGCACAACCGTCACCGGGTGGACAAGCGGATACACGCGCACGAACCGTCCGACACCGCCGCTACGCGCCACGTGCGCGCCTCCGCTACCACGGCGCCGGAGCGCGCGTGAGTGCCGACGGTGGGCTCGCCCTGCACCGGGTCGGTGGCGGCGCCATGGCGGAGCGGGCCGTGGCCCTGCTCAGCACTGCGCTGGCCGAGGGTGCAGCGCCACCTCAGCTCGCGGTGCTCGCCCGCGTCAACAGCGCCCTGCTGCCCGTGCAGGTCGCGCTGACGGCCGCCGGTATCCCCCACACCGCGCCCCTGGACACCGCTGTGCTGCAGCGCACCGGGATCCGCACCGCGCTCGCCTACCTGCGCCTCGGTCTGGACACGGACGGGATGGCGCGGGCGGACGTCCTGGACACCCTGAACCGTCCCGCCCGCAAGGTGAAGTCGGCGGTCACGCCGCTGCTGCCCCGCCGCTCGCCGTGGTCCATCGGCGCCCTCGAGCAGGTGGGCGACCAGCTCTCGGAGACCCACCGCGACCGCTTCGGTGACTACCTCGGCGACCTCCTCGACCTGGCAGGTGTGCTCACCAACGGCGGCGACACCGCCCGGGCCCTGGACGTGATCCGCCGTCGCATCGGGTTGGGGGAGGCCATGGACGCCCTGGACGCCTCCCGCCGCCGGCCCGAGGGCTCCAGCCACGGTGACGACCTCGACGCCCTCGAACAGCTGGCCGCGCTGCAGCCCGATCCCGCCCTGTTCGAGACCTGGCTGACCGAGCGGCTGCGGGTGCCCGGCCAGCCGGACGGGGTGACGCTGTCGACCGTGCACCGCGTCAAGGGCATGGAGTGGCCGCAGGTGGTGGTGTTCGCCGCGAACCAGGGGCTGTTCCCGCACCGCCTCGCTGACGACGTCGAGGAGGAGCGGCGGGTCTTCCACGTGGCCATCACCCGCTGCCAGGAACAGGTCCACGTGATCGCGGATGCCGAGCGGGCCTCGCCCTTCCTCGATGAGCTCACCACACCACCTCGGCAGAGTGACCGATCCGATGCGCGCGGACCCGCAACCGCACCTGCATCCTCTGCCGAGCCCACCTTCGACCCTTCGGGCCAGCTGCACGCCGCCCGGGGCCTCGAGCTCACCCTGGCCGGCGGGCTGCAGGGTCGCATCACCACCCTGGGCCGCCACCACGTGGTCGTCGAGGTGGAGGATGCGGATCTGACTGCCGCGGGAGCCGGCCCCGTGCAGGTCCGCGTCCCGCACGGCACCCGGATCCGGGTCGACGGCGAGGGCCGGACCCTGACCGGACCGCGCGCTGCGGCGGGCGCGTCCCGTTCTGGTGCAGGACGGGGTGGGTCCGGCCACGACGGCCAGCCCGGTCGACTCGACGTCGGAGAGGACACCGACCCCGTGGACGACGCGCTGTTCTCCGAGCTCAAGGCGTGGCGGTCGAAGGTGGCACGCGACAACGGTGTCCCCGCCTACCTGGTCTTCCACGACCGGCACCTGCAGGTGATCGCCGGGCGGCGGCCGCGCACACTGCGGGAGCTCGCCGCGTGTCCCGGCGTGGGCCCGGCGAAGCTCGAGCGGTACGGCGACGAGCTCCTCGAGCTCGTGACGGCTTCGGAGACCACGCCTGACCCCTGACCGGCCCGCCGGCGGGGTCCCAGGGTGCGGATAGGGTCACGCCCCGCCAGGACCGGGCGTCCCACCACGCCCACCGGCTGCCCGCTCCCGCCCCACAGCGACGCTGTGCGGCAACGCCTGGCCGACACGCCGTCCCACCACGCCTCCCAGGGGGATCCTCCGTGCACCGTCGTCTCCGCCTGCGCCGCTGGCAGAAGGACGCGCTCGACGCCTTCGAAGCCCGCAGCGGGCGGGACTTCCTCACCGTCGCCACCCCCGGGGCGGGCAAGACCACCTTCGCGTTGACCGCGGGCCTGCGGGATCTGGCCCGCCATCCGCACCGCCGTCTGCTGGTGGTCACCCCGACCCAGCACCTCAAGCACCAGTGGACCGAGGCGGCTGCGGACTTCGGCCTCCACCTCGAGTCCAGCTGGTCCTCCACTGAGGCGTTCCCGGCCGACATGCACGGGGTTGCGGTCACCTACCAGCAGGTGTCCACCAGCGCCGCTGCCCTGCGCGGCCCCAGCGACGACGCCTTCGTCATCCTCGACGAGATCCACCACGCCGGCGCGGAGCGGGCATGGGGCGACGGTGTGGCCCACGCCTTCGAGCTGGCGGCCCGGCGCCTGTCGCTCTCGGGCACCCCCTTCCGCAGCGACCGGAACCCGATCCCCTTCGTCACCTACGGCCCGACCGACGCCGACCCGTGGGCGGAGGCCGACGAGGCCGTCGCCGATCACGTCTACGGCTACGACGACGCCCTGCGCGACGGCGGTGTGGTACGGCCGGTGTTCTTCCCCCGCATCGGTGGAGAGATGGAGTGGACCGCGCCGGACGGCACCGCCATGGCCGCCACCTTCGATGACGACCTCGACCGCACCGGTGCGTCCCAGCGACTGCGTACGGCGCTCTCGCCTGCGGGCGAGTGGCTGCCCGCGGTCCTCGACCAGGCCCACGAGCAGCTGCTGCGGCTGCGCGAAGACCAGCCCGACGCGGGCGCGTTGGCCATCACCATCGACGTGGAGCACGCCCGGGCGGTGGCACGGCTGCTCCGGAGCCGGCACGGCGTCGATGCCGTGGTGGTCACCTCCGACGATCCCGACGCCAGCGAACGCATCGCCGCCTTCGCCCAGGGCCGTGCACCCTGGATCGTGGCGGTGCGGATGGTCTCCGAGGGCGTGGACATCCCACGGCTGCGGGTCGGGGTGTACGCCACCACCACGGTGACCGAGCTGTTCTTCCGCCAGGCCGTGGGCCGTCTGGTGCGGTGGCAGGCCCACATGCGCCGCCAGAAGGCCTTCCTGTTCCTGCCCGACGACGTGCGGCTGCGCACCTTCGCGGCCCAGCTCGCGCAGGCCCGCACCCACTCCCTCAAGCGCCGCGAGGAGGAGGGGGAGCAGCCCTCGGTGGAGCTCGACGAGCTCCCGCCGGAGGGGGAGGACCAGCTGTCGCTGTTCCAGGCCATCTCGGCGACCCCCGTCGGCGATCCCAGCAGCGTGTTCGACGACCGCCATCCCGAGGACCTGATCGTCGATGACGTGGTCGGTCTGACCATGGAGATCGAACTGGCGGCACCGCCGCCGATCGCCGGTGCCGGGGAGCTGGCCGGTGCGCTCACCACCGTGCCCCGTACCCAGCGCAAGCGCGAACTGCGCCGGGAGAACACCGATCGGGTGCGCATGCTGATCCACCTCACGGGCCTCACTCCCGAGGTGGTCAACGCCCGGCTCAACCAGGAGGTCGGCATCCCGGCGATCGGGGACGCGAGCCTCGCACAGCTCGAGCAGCGCCGCCGCATCGCGGACCGCTGGATCGACCGGGTCTGAGGTGCTCCCGCTGCACGGCCTCGTGGACGCCTGCCTCGTCGCCGGCGAGCACGCTGCCGAGGTCATCGCACCGGCCTACGACGCCCTGGAGCCGGCCGAGCGCCGCGCCCACATCGCCACCCACCCCGACACCTTCCTCCGGGTGCTGCCGACGGGCGGCGACGGACCGCCGCGCTTCCCGGCGTACCGGCGCGCGCTGGACGAGCTGCGACGCCGCGGCCGCTTCCACCCCCTGCCCCGACCGGCGGCGGTCATCCTGGAGCTCACCGAGGGGGATGCCACCCTGACCGCGGTGGTCGCCGACGTGGACGTGGAGGCCTACCTCGACGGGCGCATCCGGCCCCACGAGCACGTCCGTCCGGAGCGGGTGGCGGAACTGGCTGACGAGCTCAGCAAGGTCAGGATCGCCTCCAGCCCGGTGTGCGTGCTCCACCGGCGGCACCCGGACCTCGACCGTGTGGTCGCGGAGGTGCGCCGGGTAGGACCCGATCTGGACGCTTCCCTCGGCCCGACGGGCCACGTGCGCGCCTGGGCCGTGACCGAACCGGCACTGCGTCGGCGACTGCTCGCAGCTGCCGCCGAGGTGGAGGACGCCACGGTGGCCGACGGCCACCACCGTGCCGCGGCGGTCGCCCGGCGGGTTGGACCCGACGCGGTCCACCGGGCCCACCAGCCGGGGGTGGCGGGCCCGCGCCCGGCCGAGCAGCACCGTCTGGTGCTCACCGCGCTGGTGGCTGGCGACGAGCTGGAGATCGCGGCCTTCCACCGCCGCGTCGACGGCCTGGGTGCGGTCACGGTGAAGGAGGTGCGTCGGGTGCTCGCCGAGGTGGACCTGACCGCCGAGGACCTGCCGGGTCCGGCGCCGCCCGTGGTAGCCGGGACCGTCCACCTCGCCGTCGAGGGACGGTGGCTGGCGGTCACGCTCGGCCCGCCGGCCAGTTGCTCGGCACGGGCGCAGCTCGACGCCGCCCGCGCGGAGCAACAGGTGCTCGCGCCGCTCCGCACGCTCGGGACCGCCCCCGAGCCACCCGAGGTGGTTCCCGTCCCCGCGCCGGCCGGGCTGGCGCTCCTCGAGCGGCCCGGCAGCGTCGGCGTCGCCCTGGTCCCGCCGACGCTCGCGCAGGTCCTGGAGGTCACCGGCGCCGGTGATGTGCTTCCCCACAAGAGCACGTACCTGCGCCCGAAGCTGCGTTCCGGGATCATCACCGTCCCCCGGTGAGGCCCGTGGACGTAGGCTGTGCGGCATGGACAGCCTCGTGGACGCCGACCTCACCGCCCTGCTGCGCGAGCGTGGCTACCGCGTCACACGGCCCCGACGGGCGGTGTGGGAGGCACTGTCCGCCGCCGAGGACCACCTGACCGTCGAGCAGGTGTGCGCACGGATCCGCGACGCCGGCCACGACGTCGACACCGCATCCGTCTACCGGACCCTCGACCTGCTCGAGGAGCTCGGGCTGGCCCGCTCCAGCCGGCTCGGCGACAGCGACGCCAGCCGGTGGGAGGTCGCCCATCCGGATGAGCACTTCCACCTGGTGTGCACCAGCTGCGGCCGGGTCGACCACCACATCGGGTCGCTGGTCGCGCAGGTCCGCGACCACCTCGATGCGGGACACGGCTTCGCGGTCGACGAGGTGGAGCTCACCGTCACCGGCCGGTGCAGCGAGTGCCGCTGAGCAGCGTCAGCGGGGCACCGTGACGATGACGGTGCGGCCGGCCGCCGCCCGGGCGAGCCGCCGTGCGCCCTTCCCCAGCCGGCTCTGCACCGGGGGCACACCGGTGAGCACCACGTCCCCGGGCTGCAGCAACCGGTTGAGGCGGCCGATGACCCCCTCCACGGTGACCAGCTCCACCTCCGGATCCACTCCCCAACCGGCGAGCTGCGGCTGCACCTGCTCGGCACCCACCTCGGTGATGATGATGAGTTCGACCTCCGCCTGGCGCGCCATGCGGTGCCCCACCTCGAAGGCGAGCACCGTGCCGCGGAACCCGGTGGGATCGAGGTCCTCCTCGGTGACCACCACCACGATGCGGCGGGTCGCGTCGTCGTCGCCCGGGCGGCACACCATCACCGGCACCGGGCTCTGGGACACGATCTGGTCGATGGTGGCACCGAACAGCCCCTCGCGACGGTTGGCGTAGCCCTTCCACCCCATCACCAGGCAGGTCCCGGACTGCTCGACGACGGTGTGGAGCACCCCCGCGACGGTGGTCGCATCGATCCGGACCGAGGTGGTCACCTCCGAGCCGGCCTTCAGCGCCGTGGCCTCCGCCTTGGCGGCCAGCTCACGGTGCGCCCGGAGCTGATCGGGGCGCGCGTCGAAGGGCAGGACGTTCACCGCCACCACCGCGCCGGAGTCGGCCGCGGCGACCTGCGCGCCGACCCGGACCAGCTGGGCGACGCTACGGGGGTTGGAGACCGGCACCACGACCCGGTGGCCGAGCAGCGCGTCCGTACGCTCGGGCATCTCCACCTGCGGTGCGTAGCGGTCGCCCGTGACCCCCGCGAGCAGCGCGGTGACCAGGATGACCAACACCACGGCGTTGACGACCTCGGGCCCGACCAGGCCCAACTCGTCAGCCACGATCACCGCGGCCAGAGCGCCGGCCGCCTGGCCGACCGAGAGGGAGAACATCATCCCCCGCTCGGGGCCGGCGAAGCCCAACAGGCGCCCCGAGCCCTCCGCGGCCAGCCACTTCGCACCCACCTCTGCGGCTACGAAGGCGCCACCGAGCGCCAGGGTCCGGGGATCGGTGAACAGCGCCACCGGGTCCAGCAGCATCCCCGTGGAGATGAGGAAGGCGGGGATGAACACGCTCTGACCGAGCACCCGGACCCGGTCCTCGATCACGGTGCCGGCGGGCACGAAGGGGTTGAAGGCCAGCCCGGCGAGGAAGGCGCCGACGATCGGTTCGATCCCGATCACGCCGGCGAGCACCGCGGCGACCCCCATCCCCGACAGCAGGTAGGTGAGCCGGATCTGGCGGTCCTGACCCAGCCCGGTGAAGAACCATCGGGTGATGCGAGGCACCCACAGCAGCATCAGGGCGAGGTAGGCGACCAGGCCGAGGCTGAACAGCAGCCAGTAGCCGACGCCGGTCTGCCCCCGGGCGCCCGCGGCCGCCACCGCGAGGACCAGCAGCGCCGCCACCGTGGAGAGCAGGGTCGCACCGAGGGTGGCCGTCACCGCCCGGTTGCGGGTCAGGTCGAACCGCTCCACGGACGGGTAGCTGAGCAGCGTGTGGCTGGTGAAGGCCGAGGCGATGATGACCGACGCCAACCACCCCAGCCCCAGCGCCACCGACACGCCGGTCACCACCACCATCGGCAGCACGAACGTGGCGACGCCGAACACCAGCGACTCCCGGCGGCGGGTGATGAAGCCGCGCAGATCAAGGTCGAGGCCGCCCTGGAAGAGCAGGTAGAGCAGGCCGACGAACCCGATCGTCTCGATGAAGGTGTTCTGGTCGAGGACACCGGTGACGTTGGGGCCGATGACCATGCCACCGACCACCAGGCCGATGATGCCCGGCAGACGGAACCGCTCGGCCAGCAACGGTCCGAGGAGGACGAGCAGGAACAGCACCGCGAAGACCGCGCCAGGATCGCTCAGCGGCAGCAGCCCCTCCAGCATCCACGACCTCCGGCGGCCACCACCTCCGGCAGCGGACGGCGTGTGGGCAGCGCAGCGTAACCCGTCCCACGGCACCGCTCCGCCGGGTGGACAGCACCGGCCCGACCCACGGGACCGGCGGGACCCGCAGGACCGGCTGCGCAGGGTCTGCAGCCTTCCGACGGGGAAACGGTCGCTTCGCTGCACACCTCGGGGCCGACCGACGGGACCGGCGGGACCCGCAGGACCGGCTGCGCAGGGTCTGCAGCCTTCCGACGGGGAAACGGTCGCTTCGCTGCACAC
>PXDB01000040.1 GCA_003565155.1 Nitriliruptoraceae bacterium
AGCAGGGGTGGATACCCGGCTCCCGTGCCCCGAGTTGTGCCGTGCCACAACTCGCGGCGCGGTGGCGAGACGAGCAGGGGTGGATACCCGGCTCCCGTGCCCCGAGTTGTGCCGTGCCACAACTCGCGGCGCGGTGGCCCGTGGGCGGGTGGCGGGTGGCGGGTGGGCATGACGCGCGGCGCGGTGGCCCGTGGGCCGGTGGCGGGTGGGCGCGACGCGTGGCGCGGTGGCCCGTGGGCCGGTGACCGGCGCGTCCACAGGCCGGCGCCCGCTCGGGGACCGGCACGTCCCCGGCGGTAGGCTCCCCGCCGTGATCGAGGAACTGCACATCCGCGGCCTGGGCGTCATCGAGGACGCCCGCCTCAGCCTCGCCCCCGGCCTCACGGTGGTCACGGGGGAGACCGGCGCGGGCAAGACGATGCTGGTCACCGCCCTGCAGCTGCTCCTCGGCGCCCGGGCTGACAGCTCCCTGGTCCGCACCGGCGCGCCGGCCGCCAGCGTGGACGCGGTGGTGATGCCCCGGCCGCCGGAGGCCGACGACCACCTCGGTGCCGCCGTGGAGCCGTTGATCGTGGCGCGCGAGCTGCCCGCCGACGGCCGTTCGCGGGCCCGGCTCGACGGGCGTCCCGTGCCGGTGTCGGCCCTGGCGGAGGTGCTCGGCCCCCACGTGGAGGTCCACGCCCAGCACGAGCACGTCCGCCTGTCACGTCCCGAGGTGCAGCGCCACCTCCTCGACCGCTACGCCGGTGACCCGCACGCCCGGTCCCTGGAGGCCTACCGCGCGGCCTACGAGCGGTGGCGGGAGCTGTCCGCGCGCCACACCCGGTTGCAGGAGGACGCCCGGGAACGGGCCCGCGAGCTCGATCGGCTGCGGTTCGAGGTGGAGGAGATCGACGCCGCCGCGCTCGACGTGGAGGCCGACGCGCACCTGCCGGCGGCCATCGACCGCCTCGCCCACGCGGAGGCGATCCAGCAGGCCGCCGTGGAGGCCAGCGTCGCGCTGTCCAGCGACCACGCGGGTGAGGCGGTCGGGGTCGCCGTGGCCGCGCTGCGCCGCATCGAGGTGGAGGACGCGGAGCTCACCGCGCTGACCGACCGGGCGGTGGCCCTCGCGGAGGAGCTCCGGGCGCTGAGCGCCGATGTCCGCGACCTCGGCGAGGCGATCGACGCCGACCCCGCGGCCCTCGCGGAGCTCCAGGAACGCCAGCACCTGCTCGCCACGCTGCAACGCAAGTACGGCTCGCACGTGGCCGACGTGCTCGCCTACGCCGACGAGGCCCGCGCCCGCCTGACCGAGCTTGAGGCAGACGAGGCTGACGCCGGGACCCTCGCGCAGCAGGTGCAGGAGGCCGAGCAGGCCCTGCGCGCAGCGGCCGGCGACGTGCACCGTGGGCGCACCACCGCCGCCGAGCGGCTCGCCGAGGTGGTGGACGCCCACCTCGCCGACCTCGGGATGCCCCACGCCCGCTTCGCCGTGGAGGTCGAGCGGCTCACCGACCAGCCACCGGCGGCGCACGGCACGGACAGGATCACCTACGTGCTCGCCGCCAACCCCGGCGAGCCGCCCCGCCCCCTCGCCCAGGCGGCGTCCGGGGGCGAACGCTCGAGGGTCTCCCTCGCGATCGAGGTGGCCCTGGCCGATGTCGATGACGCCAGCGTGCTGGTCTTCGACGAGGTGGACGCCGGCATCGGCGGCGCCACAGCGCTGCAGGTGGGGGAGAAGCTCGCACGGCTCGCCGCGGGGGAACGTGACCGGCAGGTGCTGTGCGTCACCCACCTCGCCCAGCTCGCGGCGTTCGCCGACGTCCACCACGTGGTGGAGAAGGGGGTGTCCGGTGGGCGCACGGTCACCACGTCCCGCCGCGTCGCCGAGGACGACCGCGTCGGGGAGCTGGCGCGGATGCTCGGCGGTGATGCCACCGCTGACGCCGGACGCGAGCACGCCCGGGAGCTGCTGACCACGGCACAGCAGCGCCGCGCCGGCTGAGACGCTGCTCCAGCCGGGGCGGCGAAGGTGCCGTCGTCGCGTCAGGGGCCGACCCCGTAGCGGGACGTTGGTCGCGGCACACGGGGACGCTACGGTCGGGCGGACCGCACACGGCGGTCCGTGCCGGAGGGGACCGACCCGGAGGTCGCTCCAGGGATCGTGGCCCGCTCCTGCCCAGTCGCGTACCCGCGAAGGAGCGTTCGTGTCGGAGGAACGGCGAGTCCGCTACATCTTCGTCACCGGGGGGGTGTCCTCCGCGCTCGGCAAGGGGATCACCGCCGCCTCGCTCGGCCGGCTGCTGAAGGCCCGGGGCCTCAAGGTGACCCTGCAGAAGCTCGACCCCTACCTCAACGTCGACCCGGGCACGATGAACCCCTTCGAGCACGGGGAGGTGTTCGTCACCGAGGACGGTGGGGAGACCGACCTCGACCTGGGGCACTACGAGCGGTTCATCGACGAGAACCTGCACCGCGGCTCCAGCGTGTCCTCGGGCCAGATCTGGCAGTCGGTGATCGACAAGGAGCGGCGCGGCGACTACCTGGGCAAGACCGTCCAGGTGATCCCGCACATCACCGACGAGATCAAGGACCGCGTCCGCGCCGTCGCCCACGACGCCGACGCCGACGTGGTCATCGTCGAGGTCGGCGGCACGGTGGGTGATATCGAGGGTCTGCCCTTCCTCGAGGCGATCCGCCAGTTCCGCGCCGAGGTGGGCCGCGACAACCTGCTCTACGTCCACTGCGCCCTCGTGCCCTTCATCGCCGCCTCGGGGGAGCTGAAGACCAAGCCCGCCCAGCACTCCGTACGGGAGCTGCGCTCCATCGGTATCCAGCCCGATGTGCTGGTGCTGCGCAGCGACCGGCCGCTGGATGAGGAGCTGCGCCGCAAGGTCGCGATGCAGTGCGACGTCGACCTCGAGGCCGTGATCGCCGCGGTGGACGCCCCCTCGCTCTACCAGGTGCCCCTGCTGCTGCGCGACGAGGGCCTCGACGCGGTGGTCGTGCGCCGGCTACGCCTCCCGGAGGTGGAGCCCGACCTCTCGGAGTGGGAGCGGCTGGTGGAGCGGGTCCACGCCGCCCGTGACCGGGTCACCGTCGCCATCGTCGGCAAGTACGTGGATCTGCCCGACGCCTACCTGTCGGTGGTGGAGGCGCTGCGCCACGGCGGCCTCGACGCCGGCATCGACGTGGGCCTGCGCTGGATCGCCTCCGACGACCTCGCCGGGCCGGAGCACGCCACCGCGGCCGAGGTGGAGGACCGCGTGCAGCGGCTGCTGTCCGGCGTCGACGGGGTGCTGGTCCCCGGCGGGTTCGGTATCCGCGGGGTGGAGGGAAAGATCGCGGCGATCCGCTGGGCACGCCGCCACCAGGTGCCCTTCCTCGGTCTGTGCCTGGGGTTGCAGTCCGCGGTGATCGAGTACGCCCGGGCGGAAGCCGAGCTCGAGGGTGCCCACTCCGCGGAGTTCGACGAGGGGTGCGCCCACCCGGTGATCGACCTGATGCCGGATCAGCGCGACGTCACGAGCAAGGGTGGGACGATGCGGCTCGGCACCTACGCGGCCCGGCTCGCGGAGGGCTCGGTCGTCCGCAGGCTGTACGGCGACGAGCCGGTCGTCACCGAACGGCACCGGCACCGCTACGAGGTGAGCAACCGCTACCGCGGCCAGCTGGAGGCGGCGGGGCTCCGGTTCCCGGGGCTGTCACCCGACGAGCGCCTGGTCGAGTTCATCGAGCTCCCCGACCACCCCTTCTTCGTCGCGACCCAGGCCCACCCGGAGCTCAAGTCCCGGCCGAACCGGCCGCACCCGCTGTTCCTGGGCTTCGTCCGCGCGGCCCTGCAACACCAGCGTGAGGCGTCGGGTCGGCTGCCCGTGGAGCTCGACGAGCCGACCGCCGGTGAGCTGGACGCCGCCACCCTCGTCGAGGTGCCGGACGGGGTCGCCGCCGACGCCACCCGCGCCCCCCTGGGAGGTCAGGCATGAGCGCCGCCTGGTTCGAGACCGTCGACAGCCGCCAGGCCTATCGGGGCTTCTCCTCGGTCCGCGTCGACCGGGTCCGTACGCCCGACGGGGACGAGGTCGAACGCGAGGTGGTGGAGCGGCCCGCCGCCGTCGCGGTGGTCCCGATCGCCCCTGACGACCGCGTCCTCCTGCTGCACCAGTACCGCCAGCCGGTCGGCCGGCCGCTGATCGAGCTGCCCGCCGGGCTGATGGACGTCGCGGGCGAGGACGACCCTGCCGACACCGCCCAGCGCGAGCTGATCGAGGAGCTCGGCATGAAGGCCGGCTCCCTGACCGCGCTGACGCGGTTCTGGAACTCCGCCGGCTGGACCGACGAGGTGACCCACCTCTACCTCGGCCGGGAGTTGCAACCGGCTGACGCGCCCGAAGGGTTCGTCGCCAAGGCCGAGGAGGCGCACCTCGAGGTGGTCTCCCTGCTGCTGGAGGATGCGGTGGCCGCGGTCCGCGACGGGGAGATCACCGACGCCAAGACCGTGGTCGGCCTGCTGCTCGCCCACCGCCACCTGCAGGGGTGAGCGGCGACGCCGAGGTGGACGGCGACGGTCACGCCACGCCGGAGCCGGAGCTGCCGCACCGTGCTGCCTACCTCGCCCACCTCGCCGTCGAACGGGGTCTCGCGGACAACACCCTGCGCGCCTACGCCCGTGACCTGGCGGTCTACGCCCGCTACCTCGATGCGGTCGGCATCACCGACCCCACCGAGGTCGCGCCCGAGGACCTCGACGCCTACCTCGTGTGGTTGCGGGAGCAGCGCACCGGTCGGGGGGACCGACCCTACGCGCCCAGCAGCCTTGCCCGGCTCGTGGTCGCCGTGCGCGGCTACCACCGGTTCCTGCGCAACGACGGTCTCGCCACCGATGACCCGAGCGCGCAGCTGCCTACCCCGCGGACCGCGCGTCCCCTGCCCAAGGCGTTGTCGGTCGCCGAGGTGGAGCGGCTGCTGACCTCCCCCACCGGTGACGGACCTCTGGTGCGCCGGGACCGGGCGCTCCTCGAGCTGTTGTACAGCGCGGGGCTGCGGATCTCCGAGCTGGTGGGCCTCGACGTCGACGACCTCGACGCGGTCGAGCGGCTGGTCCGGGTCCGGGGCAAAGGCGACGTGCAGCGGCTCGTGCCCTTCGGCGAGCCGGCGGCCGAGGCGCTGGATGCCTGGCTGGTCCAGGGACGGCCAGGACTGCACGCACAGGGGCCGGCGGTGTTCTTGAACGCCCGTGGCGGTCGGTTGACCCGGCAGGGCGCGTGGAAGCTGATCAGGGCCCACGCGCAGCGTGTCGAGCTCGGAGAGCGCGTCTCGCCCCACACCCTGCGGCACAGCTTCGCCACCCATCTGCTCGACGGTGGCGCGGACGTGCGGGTGGTGCAGGAGCTGCTGGGACACGCCAGCGTCACGACCACGCAGGTCTACACCCTGGTCAGCCGTCAGGCGTTGGCCGAGGTGTACCGTCGCACGCACCCGCGATCAGGGGCATGAGCCTCGGGCGGCGGGACACGACAGCGGGAGTGGTGATGACGGTGGCGCAGGGGGACGGGGCGGCGACGGGGACATCGGCGCGCCAGCGGCCGCTCGAGGTCCCCGTGCTCATCGCCCGCAAGCGCGACGGTGGTGCGTTGTCCGCCGACGAGCTGCGTGAGCTGATGGACGCCTACCTCGACGGCGAGGTGGACGACGCGCAGATGGCGGCGCTGCTGATGGCCGGGGTGCTCCGGGGCTTCACCGACGAGGAGGCCATCGCGCTGACCGACGTCCTGCTGGCGTCCGGGGAGGTCGTCGACCTCTCCGCCCTGCCCGGCCCGACGGTCGACAAGCACTCCACGGGCGGGGTGGGGGACACCACCACCCTGATCGTCGCACCGATGCTGGCGGCCGCCGGCTGCCAGCTCGCCAAGCTGTCCGGTCGCGGGCTCGGCCACACCGGCGGCACCCTCGACAAGCTGGAGGCCATCCCCGGGTTCCGGGTCGACCTCACTGCCCAGGAGCTGACCGATCAGGTGGCCGAGGTCGGGTTGGCGATCGCCGCCGCGACCGGTGATCTCGTGCCCGCCGACAAGCGGCTGTACGCCCTGCGCGACGTCACCGCCACCGTGGCCTCCACGGCACTGATCGCGTCCAGCGTGATGAGCAAGAAGCTGGCGGGCGGCGCGCACCACGTGCTGCTCGACGTCAAGGTCGGTGACGGTGCCTTCCTGCGGGCACCGCAGGAGGCGCACGCCCTGGCCGAGCTGTGTGTGCGCATCGGGACAGCCCGTGGGCGGCGCACGGCAGCGCTGGTCACGGACATGTCCCAGCCGCTCAGCGATGCCATCGGCAACGCGCTGGAGGTCGGTGCCGCGATCGAGGTACTGGCCGGCACGCGTGGTGGTCGCCTGCGCGAGCTCAGCCTGCAGCTCACCGCCGCAGCCCTGGAGCTGACAGGCCGGTCCCCGGCCGCGGCGGCCGCTGCCTCGGCGCAGGTGCTCGACAGCGGTGCGGCGCTGGAACGCTTCCGTGCCCTCGTGATCGCACAGGGCGGGGATCCCCGGGTCGTGGACGACCCCTGGGGGCTGCTACCGCGGGCGCCGGTGGTGGCCGAGTGGCGGCCCGGCCCGGGGCACGTGACCGTGACCGGGTGCCAGCGCCTCGGAGAGCTGGCCGGGCGCCTGGGCGCGGGCCGTTCCCGGGCGGGGGACGCCCTGGACCTGGCGGTCGGGCTGGAGTTGCTGGTGCGCACCGGCGACGAGGTCGCGGACGGCGAGGTGGCCGCGCGGGTCCACGCGCGCAGCCAGGACGCGGCCGACGCGGTGCTCGCCGAGCTCGCTGGGGTGGTGTCCGTGGGGTCGGAGCCGGTCGCGGCCCCACGGCTGGAACACGGCCGTGTTGGGCTCGGTTGACCGGGTGACGGGGCGGGCCGGGACCACCCGACGCGCGCTGCCGCGCGGGCTCCCGGCCGCCTGGCTGCCTGGCCGCATCGCCTGCCCGGCTGCCTGGCTGCCTGGCCGTGCGCCTGGCCGGGCCGCCTGGCCGTGCGCATGCCCGGCCGCCCGGCTGCCTGGCCGTGCGCGAAGGTTTGCAGCGAAGCGACCGTGGGGAGGTCGCTCGGCTGCACCGCCTGGCAGTGCGCCTGCCCGGCCGCCCGGCTGCCTGGCCGTGCGCGAAGGTTTGCAGCGAAGCGACCGTGGGGAGGTCGCTCGGCTGCACGGCCTGGTCGCGCGCCTGCCCGGCCGCCGGGCCGGGTCCGGGGTCAGCGGCGGCGCACGGCTCCGCGGCGCACGACCGGGGCCCGCCGGGCCGGACCCGCCGCGACCACGGACACGTTGGGGGCCGGCAGCAGGGCGGACCGCCGCTCCGGACGCGCGCGTCCTCGCTACCGTCCGTCCTTCGTCGGGCCGGCTCGGCTCCTGAGCGGGGTCCAGCCCGGGCGCCGCCCGGTGCGTCGCCCGTGCGGGGAGCCGGAACGGCCCCCTCCCGACGGCCGTCGTTGGCGCCGGTGCCGTCTCGCGCCCCCGCGACACTACCCAGCACCACCCTGCGACCGGTCGACGCCGGCACCATCGTCCCAACAGCCCGCAGCCTGAGGAGCCCCGGTGGCCCAGACACCCACGGCCGGCACGCCGGCGCGTTCGGCGCCCGGTGCGGCGCCGATGCCCTTCGGTGGGCGGCTCCTGCCGCTGCGACGCCTGACGGTCGCCGATGTGCTGGATGGCGCCTACCGCCTGTTCCGCGCGGTCCTCGGCCCGGCGGTGGTGCTGGTGCTGGTGATCATGGGCCCGCTGCTGCTGCTCACGAACCTGATCCTCGACCGGGTCGCTCCCGGCGTGGTCGGCGGTGGCATCACCGGTCTGATCGACGTCGATCCCACGGCCGCCGCGGGTTCCGAGGTGGCGTTGCTCGGCACCACCCTGGCCAGCGGCCTGCTCGGGACCGTGCTCTCCCTGATCGCTGCCGCCGCCGTCACCGCGATGGTGCTCGCGGTCGACCGGGGGGAGGACGCGGGGCTCGGAGCCTCGGTGCGCACCGGGATACGGGTGCTGTTCAGCGTGCTGGTCGCTTCCATCCTTCTGACCATCCTCGGTGTCGCGCTGTTCATCGGTGTCGTCATCGCCAGCGTGATCCTGCTGGTCGTACCGATCCTCGGGGCGATCCTGTTCGTGGTCGTCCTCCTGCTCCTGGTCGCCGCCACCGCCGGCTTCCTCGGGCTGCTGTCCCTGGTGGTGCCTGTCGCCGTCGTCGAGCGCACGGGCCCGATCGCCACCCTGTCCCGCGCCCTGTGGGTGTTCTCCCGCGCGCCGGTGCGCATCGTGTGGATCAGCCTGCTCGTTGCGGTGGTGGTCGCCATCCTGTCGGTGGCGATCCAGCTGCCCACCCTGCTGGTCTCCGAGGTGGTGGCCACCGCGGGCTGGGCGATCGAGTCGGTCGGTGAGGTTGCGGGGCAGCTGCTCAGCGTCCCGGTCTCCGCCGCCGCGGCGCTGCTCGTCTACCTCGACGTGCGGGTGCGGGTCGAGGGGCTCGACCTGCGGGTACGTGCGCGTGACCTCCAGCAGGGCGGAACGGCCGTGCCGGGGTCACGGTGAACGGCGACGGGAACGGACTGGTCCACGAGCCCGGGCAGGTGCGCGACCTGGCCCGCAGCATCCTGTCCGAGCGCCCCTACGCCGACCTGGAGCCCGGCCCGCTTCGGCGCGCCCTCCAGCAGGTGCTGGACGCGATCGGCGATGTGCTCGGCAACGCTCTGGGTGCCGTGGCCAGCGTCCCGGGTGTGGCCTGGCTGATCGCGGGGCTGGGCCTGCTCCTGCTGGGCCTGGTCGTGTGGCGTGCCACGCGGGGGGCCACGTTGGGTCGTGGACAGGACGTGGCGGTCCCGCCGGCAGCGAGCGAGCGTGCCGCGGCCGCCTGGGCCGCCGACGCCGATCGTCTCGCCGCCGCCGGGGACCTCGAGGCGGCCCTGCGGGCCCGCTACGTCGCTGCGGTGGTCACCCTCATCGAGCAGGGGGTCATCGAGGAGGTCCCGGGGCGGACCATCCGGGAGCTCGACCGCGAGCTGGCGCGACGCGCGCCCACCGTCGGTGGCGAGATGGCGCACGTCGGCGACCGGGTCGAGGCCGTGGTCTTCGGCGACCTGCCCGCCGAAGCCGCCGACCTGGACGTGGCGGCGGTGGCGTTGCGCGCCGCAGCCGCGCATCGTCCCGTGGTCGAGGTCGGGGACCGGGCGTGAGCGGGTCCAGCCGCGCGCGCGTGCAGAGCCGGACACGGCAGGTCCTCCTCGTGGCCGCGGCCCTGGTCGCGTTGGTGGCCAGCGTGCTGGTGGTGGGTCCACCGACCAGCGAGCTTCCTCTGGCCCCGGACGGGGTCGGCCCGCAGGGCCTCGGTGCGCTGGTCGACACCCTCGAGGGCCTCGACGTCGAGGTGCGCGTGCGCATCGAGCCGCCGACCGACACCTCGGCGCGGGCGCTGCTCCCCGTCGATGCCCTGTCCGCCGAGGACCGGGACGCCTGGGAGGAGTGGGTGGGGGAGGGGGGCACCCTGGTCCTGCTCGATCCACAGTCGCCGCTGTCGACGCTGCTGCCCGTGGGGGATGACCGGTTCCTCGGTCGCGAGGCCCGTCCACCCGAGTGTGACCTTCTACCAGAGGTTGACACCGTCCTCCAGGGCGCGTGGCAGGGACTCGAGGTCCCCGATGCTGCGGACAGCTGCTTCCCGATCAGCGGAGGAGCGGGGGCCTGGCTGGTGGCTGAACCGAAGGGTGAGGGCACGCTCGTGACCCTCGGCAGCGCGGAGGTCTTCACCAACGCCCTGCTCGGCGAGGCGGACAACGCCGTGCTCGCGGCCGCCCTGCTCGGCCCCGAGCCCGGTGGGCAGGCGGTGGTCGTGCCGCGGGACGCCACGGCCGCGGACGCGGCGGACGGGTTGCTGGCCCTGATCGACAGCCGGTTGTGGACCGCGCTGGCCCTGGCCGTGGCGGCGCTGCTCCTCGCGGTGCTGTGGCAGGGCCGCCGGGACGGCCCCGTGGTGCACGAGCGCCTCCCACCCGTGCTGCCCAGTGCCGAGCTGGCACGCTCCGTCGCCGGCCTGCTGCAGCGTTCGGGCGACCGTGATGACGGAGCGGAGCGGCTGCGTCGTGGGACCCGCCGCGAGGTCGCCCGGGTGCTGGGGCTGCCGCCGGACACCTCGACGGAGGTGCTGGCCCGTGTCGTGACCGAGCGCACCGCCGTCGCCACCTCGGACGCCGAGGCGGCACTGGGCACGGCACCGGTCGCCGACGACCCGGCGCTGGTGGCGGTCGCCGACGCCACCCGCCGCCTCCGTCGAGACCTCCGCCACCCGCCCCCGGCCGAGGACCCGCCCCCGGCCGAGGACCCGCCCCCGGCCGAGGGCCCGGCACCGGCCGAGGACCCGGCACCGCCCGAGGACCCAGCACCGCACGGTGGTCCGACACCCACCTCCGACGATCCGACGAGGTACCGATGAGCCCGACCGACCCGCCCACCCCACCCGGCATCGCCCCTGCAGGCACCCGTTCTGGCGACCCCGAGCAGGCCCGAGCGGCGCTCGATGAGGTGCGTGACGCCATCGGCACGGTCATCGTGGGCCAGGAGGGCGTGATCACCGGCCTGGTGACCGCCCTGCTGGTGCGCGGTCACGTGCTGCTGGAGGGTGTACCGGGTGTCGCCAAGACCCTGCTGGTCACCACCCTGGCGCGCAGCCTCCACCTCGACGCCACCCGGGTGCAGTTCACCCCGGACCTGATGCCCGCCGACGTGACCGGGCAGACGATCCTCGACCGCGGAGGGGACGGCTTCCGGTTCCGCGAGGGTCCGGTGTTCACCAACCTGCTGCTGGCGGACGAGATCAACCGCACCCCGCCCCGCACCCAGGCGGCGCTACTGGAGGCGATGCAGGAACGCCAGGTCTCCGTCGACGGCCAGGCGCGACCGTTGCCGGAGCCCTTCCTGGTGGTCGCCACCCAGAACCCGGTGGAGCACGAGGGCACCTACCCGCTGCCGGAGGCCCAGCTCGACCGCTTCCTGTTCAAGCTGCAGGTGCCCTACCCCTCCCGGGAGCAGGAGCTGGAGATCGTGGCCCGCCACACCGCGGGCAGCGACGCCGGTGGTCCCTCCGACACCGAGGTGGCACCCGTGGCCGGCCCGGACGAGCTGGCCGCGGCGCGGGCCGCCGTGCGCGCGGTGACCGTCAGCGAGGAGGTGCGCGGCTACCTGGTGGACCTCGTCCGGGCGACCCGGGAGGCCCCGGCGGTGGAGCTCGGGGTCAGCCCGCGTGGCGCCACGATGCTCCTGCACGCCGCGAAGGCGTGGGCGTGGCTGGCCGGTCGCGCCTACGTCACCCCCGACGAGGTGAAGGCCGTGAGCAAGCCCACCCTGCGTCACCGGCTGGTGCTGCGTCCGGAGCTGGAGCTCGAGGGCGCCGATGCCGACGGGGTGCTCGACGGCCTGCTCGCGAGCGTTGCGGTCCCCCGGTGAGTGCCGCCGGGGGCCCGGAGTCGTTCACCCCTGACGGTGGTGGGATCGGCGCCCGTGCGGACGGCACCACAGCCGTCGGCGGGGAGCATCCCGGCACGGGTGGGCGCACGCCGGAGGTCGGCGCTGCGGTGGCCGGCGTCGATCGGGCCGGCGATCAGGACGTCGATCGGGCCGGCGACAGGGCCGGCGACAGGGCCGGCGATCGGGCCGGCGACAGGGCCGGCGACAGGGCCGAGGTGGCGGGGGAGCCGGTCCATCCGGAGCCGGCCGCGCCGCCGCCGAGGTGGTCGCGTACCTGGTGGGCCGGCACCGTCCCGGTGCCCAGCGGCCGGTTGGCGGGGTTGCTGGCGGTCGCGGCGCTGGCGGCCCTGGTCCTGCCGCCGCTGGCCGCGGTGGCACTGGCGTCGGTACTGCTGGTGGCCGGTGCGGTGGACGCGTGGCTGGCGCCGGCGCCCTGGCGCGTGGGGGTCGCGCGGGAGCTGCCCCCCGTCCTGCCGCTCGGGCGGACCGGCGAGCTGGCCTGGCAGCTCCACAACCCGCAGGGTCGGCCCCTGACCGCCGGTGTCACCGACGAGCTCGCGCCCTCGCTGGGCGCCGGTGCCCGTCGGGTGCGTGCGCGGCTTCCCGCCCACGCCCGCACCCGTGCCACCTCGACGTTGTCACCGACACGGCGGGGCACCTTCACCCCGGAGGGGGTGACGGTGCGTGTCGCGGGTCCCGCCGGGTTGGCCACGCGACAGGCCCGCCGTGCGTTACCTGGCCGCATCGAGGTCCACCCGAGCTTCCGCTCCCGGGACGCCGCGGAGCTCAGGATCCGCCGCGCCCGCATCCTCGAGGAGGGGTTGCGCTCGGTGCGTGGCAGAGGCGGCGGGACGGAGTTCGAGATGCTGCGCGAGTACGTGGAGGGTGACGAGTTCCGCCACCTCGACTGGGCCGCCACCGCCCGTCGGGGCACCCCGATCGTGCGCACGTTCCGGGCCGAGCGGAACCAGACCGTGCTGGTACTGCTCGATACCGGCCGCACCACCGCGGGACTGGTCGATGACGTGCCGCGACTCGACCACGCGATGGATGCGACGCTCGCCCTGGCGACGGTCGCGACCCACCTCGGCGACCGGACGGGGCTGCTCGGGTTCGGGGCGGGGGTGCACACCCTGGTGCCACCTCGACGGGACAGCGGGCAGCCGCGACGTCTCGCCGGGGCGATGCACACCCTGGAACCGGAGCTCTCGGAGGCGGGCTACCGGGCCGCCTTCGCCAGCACCCTGGCGCGGTTCCGGCGGCGGGCGCTGCTGGTGATCCTGACGGAGCTGGCGCCCGGGGCGGTGGACGAGACCCTGCTGCCGGCGCTGCCGCTGCTCACGCGCGAGCACGCCGTGGTCGTGGCGGCCGTCCGGGATCCGGCGCTCACCGACCTACGCGACCGCGTCCCCGAGAGCGTCGAGGACGCCTACGCGGCCGCGGCCGCCAGCGAGGTACTGGCTGGCCGGGCCCGGGTCGCGACCCGTCTGCGCGCCGCTGGGGTCCGGGTGGTGGACGCGGCACCGGGGGAGCTCGCGGCCCGGTTGTGCGACACCTACCTCGATGTCAAGGTGCGCGGCGGCTGGTGAGCGGCGCGCGCGGTCGCTGTGCCGGCGTCCGGTGCCACGCCCCCGGCGTGCGGTTCAGGCAGGGCGCTCGCCCAGCGCGCCGGTGAGGCCGTCAGCGGCGGCGCGGCGTCCCGCCACGACGATCCAGCCGGTGAAGGCCGCCCACACCACCGCACCGGTGCCCACCCGCGCCCAGGTCGGCCAGGGTGCCGCCGTGACGTAGCCCTCCAGCAGGCCGGCGACGAAGAACACCACCACGAGCCCCAGCACGATCACCACCGCCCGGCGGCCCTCCTCGGCCAGGGCCTCCAGCCGGGTGCGGTCCCCAGGCGCCAGCGCCGCCCAACCGAGCCGGAGCCCCGCCCCACCAGCGATGAACACCGCGGTGAGCTCCAGCATCCCGTGGGGCAGGATCAGGGTCCAGAAGGTGACGGCGTCGCCGGCCGCGTGGAACAGTCCGGCGGCGAGCCCGACGTTGACGCCGTTGAGCACCAGGACGTAGATGGTGGGCAGCCCCCACGCCACCCCCATGCCGAAGGCCATCGCGCCGACCGCGGCGTTGTTGGTGAACACCCGGGCGGCGAAGGCGGTGCCGGGCTCCGAGGAGTAGTAGGCCTCGAAGTCCTCCTCGAGATAGGCCTGGCGGACCTCCTCCGGGGCAGAGGCGGCGACAGCCTCGGGCGAGGAGGCCAGCCAGACCCCCATCGCCGCGAAGCTGGCCACGAACACCAGGGTGGACACCGCGATCGGCAACCGTGCGTGCCACACCGCCGCGGGGAAGGTGCGGGTGAAGCCATGGACGACCGTGCGCCAGGTCCGTGGGCGCGTGCCGTGCACCACGGCTGCGGACCGGGCAACCCGTCGTGACAGGGCGTCCGTCAGCTCCTCGTCGCCGAGGTGGGTGCGCGCGAAGGACAGCTGGGAGCTGACCGTGAGGTGGAGCTCGACCAGTTCGTCGAGATCGGCGGGGGAGAGGTGGCGGGGGTTGCTCCTGGCCTGTCCCGCGAGGTCGTCCAGACGCTCCCAGCGCGCCCGGTTGGCGGCGATGAAGGCGTCGAGGTTGGTGGTGATGGCTGGCCTCCGAGGTGCGCTGGACGGCGGGGGGACACAGCGTACGCTGCCCCACCCGGAGGTTCCGAGGTCGAGGCGGTCCCTGTGAGCACCAGCGCACCGGCACGTGGCCACGAGCACGGCTACGTCACGCCCGACGCCGTCGCTCTCGACCTCGAGGTCGCCACGGTCGGCTCCCGGGGCATCGCGTACCTGCTCGATCTCGCGCTGTTCGGGCTCGTCGCGCTGGTGCTGAGCCTCATCCAACTCGCGCTGCTCGGCGGAGAGTGGTTCCAGAGCGGGCTCGGGGTGTCGATCTCCCTCGTGCTCGCCTTCGCGTGGCAGTTCGGCTACCCGATCGGTTTCGAGACGCTGTGGAACGGCCGCACCCTCGGCAAGGCCGCTGTCGGGCTGCGGGTGGTCACCGTCGAGGGGGCCCCCGTCGGGGTGCGCCACGCCACCATCCGGGCGGTCACCGCGCCCGTCGAACTGCTGCTCACCACGGGGCTGCTCGCGAGCCTGTCCTCCTTCCTCAGCCGTCGGGCCCAGCGGCTCGGCGACATGGCCGCCGGCAGCCTGGTGGTGCGGGACCGGCGCGTCGCCGCGGAGCCAGCTGCGGAGACCTTCCAGCCTCCGGCTGGGGCGGAGGCCTACGTCGCCCAAGTGGACGTCAGCCGCATCGACACCGCGACCTACGGGCTGATCCGGGCGACCCTGCGACGACGCCCGACGATGCGCAGCGCAGCGCACGACCAGCTCGCCGCCGAAGTGGCCACCGCCGTCGCGCCGCTGGTGGCGCCGCAGCCGCCGGCCGGGACGCACCAGACCGCGTTCCTCCAGGCGATCGCCGCCGCGGTGCAGCAGCGCAGCGCCGCCTGGCGAACCGGGGGTCCGGGCGCGCCCACCGCTGCGGCCACGCCGCCGTCGCCTCCGGCCGCGCCGCCGAAGGCTCCGGCCGCGCCGCCGTCGGATCCGGCCGCGCCGCCGTCGGCTCCGGCCGCGCCGCTGTCGTCGGGCACTCCTCCGCGCCCTCCCTCGGCGGAGGAGGCAGGGTCGCGAACCGGGTTCCAGGCCCCCGGTTGACCCCCGTTCGACCTCGCGCGCCGCTCGGCTCGTCGAACCGCCGGTGGTCGTGCGCGTGGTGATGACCCGGCGGATGGTGCCGCCGATCCGTGCTCGCGCCTCGGGGCTGACGAAGGCCGGATGACCCCGGACGCTAGGCTCCAGCGGTCCGCAGCCGCACCGGATGGGATGTCTGCCCGATGCCGTACCAGGTCAAGCTCGAGGTCTTCGAGGGGCCTTTCGACCTGCTGCTGCACCTGATCTCGCGGCGGCAGGTCGACGTCACGGAGATCGATCTCGCGGAGATCACCGCGGACTTCGTGTCGCACCTCGGCGAGGGACTCGAGGAGCTCGACCTCGACAGCGCAACCCGGTTCCTCGTGGTCGCTGCGACCCTCGTGGAGCTGAAGGCTGCGCGGCTGTTGCCGGCGGAGGAACGGGAGGAGCTCGAGGACCTCCTCGGTGACGCCCGTGACCGCCTCTACGCCCGTCTGCTCGAGTACCGCGCCTTCCGTGATGTCTCCCGCATCCTCGACCACCGTCTGCGCCATCACGAGACGATGATCGGCCGTGAGGTGCCGCTCGATGGCTGGTTGCAGCGCCTGGTGCCCCCGACACCCCTGCCCGTCGATGCGGAGGGTCTCGCGGTCCTGGCCGCCGCCGCACTCACGCCTGCACCTGAACCTGAGGTTGATATCAGCCACATCCGTCGCAGCTACCTCACGATCCGTGAAGCCGCCATCGAGGTCCTCGGGCGGCTCGTCGACCCGGGTGCCCGGGCCGTCTTCGCGGAACTGTCGGCGGACCGCGAACGGGGAGACCGGGTGGTGCTGTTCCTGGCACTGTTGGAGCTGTTCAAGCTCGGGCACGTCGACCTGGACCAACCCGACCATCGGGGCCCGCTCCGGATCGCGCGGCGCTCCGGCGGGACCGACCTGCAGTCGATCGTGGACCAGGTCGAGGCGGCGGATCCTGGGAACGGGACGACGGTCGAGGAGGGCGGGGGCCAGGATGTCACCGCCGCGGTCGACGAGGACGCTGCGACAGCGGTCGTCGGTGTCGCCGCAGATCCCGTCCCGTCGTCCACGCACCGGCAGGGGACGTCGTCGTGAGCGAGCCCGCCGACCAGCCCCCGCAGCGCTCGGGCGTCGAGGTCCAACTCGACCTCGAGGGGGAGGGCCACGACGAGCCAGTGCCACCGGGTGCCCGTCGGCCTGGCCTCGAGGCCGTGCTGTTCCTCACCGATGAGCCGCTGGAGACGGGGGTCCTCGCGGACCTCGTCGATGCCACGCCTGCGGAGGTCGAGGCGGAACTGACCGCGCTCAGCGCCGCGTACGAGGCCGCCGGCAGCGGTCTCGAGGTGCGCCGTGCGGCCGGAGGATGGCGGCTGTACACCGCTGCGGTGGCTGGTCCGGTGGTGCGCCGGTTCGCGCTGCTCGGGCGGACCGGCCGGCTCACCCAGGCGGCGCTAGAGACCCTCGCGGTGATCGTCTACAAGCAGCCGATCACCCGGCAGGCGATCTCCGACATCCGCGGGGTGAACGCGGACGCGGCCGTCCGCAGCCTCGTCGCCCGTGGGTTCGTGACCGAGGTCGACCGCACCACCGGTCCGGGGCAGGCTGTGCTGTACGGCACCACCTCGACGCTGTTGGAGCGGCTCGGCCTGGACGCACTGGACGAGCTGCCGCCCCTGACCGCCTTCCTGCCCGAGGCACCCGCCCCGGACGAGCCCGCTCTCGACCGGCTCAAGGACGTGCGACGCCGCCTTGCCGCCGGGGAGGACCTCCCGAGCCTCGGTGGCCGCTCCGCCGCGCAGACCAACACCGGCAGCGCCGATGACGCGGCGGAGGAGACGGAGGACGCCATGCCGGCGCCGAGCGGACCGCGACGCGGCGCGGACGGGGATGCGGAGATCGATCAGCTCACCGACCGGCTCGAGGACGTCGCGCGCAGCGCGATGGGGCGGCTGCGGGCGGCGGTGTCCGCCGCTGCCGAGGAGCAGCACGCCGCCGCGGAAGACGACGGGGCAGGTCCCGGGCTCGACCACGACCAGGAGCACACAGATGGCTGAGCAGCGGTTGCAGAAGGTGCTTGCCGCCGCCGGCATCGCCTCCCGCCGGGCCAGCGAGGAGCTGATCGTCCAGGGCCGTGTGGAGGTCAACGGCGAGATCGCGGAGCTCGGCCGGAAGGTCGATCCGGAGGTCGACGTGGTCACCGTGGACGGGGAGCGGATCAACATCGACCCCGAGCGCGTCTACGTCATGCTGAACAAGCCCCAGGGGGTGGTGACCACCCTCGACGACCCGGAGGGCCGTCCCACGGTGATGGACCTCATCAACCTGCCGCAGCGGCTGTTCCCCGTGGGCCGGCTGGACCAGGACACCGAGGGGCTGCTGTTGCTCACCAACGACGGTGAGCTGACCAACGCGCTGACGCACCCCTCCTATGGTGTGGAGCGCACCTACGTGGCGCTGGTTCCGGGGCCGGTGCGTGGTCGCACCCTCGGCCAGCTCCGTGAGGGGGTCGAACTCGACGACGGCCGCGCGACGCCCGTACGTGCCCGGGTGCTGGAGACCCAGCGGAGCAAGGCGCTGCTCGAGGTGGTGATGACCGAGGGGCGCAAGCGTGAGGTGCGTCGGATGCTCGGCGCCCTCGGGCTCCATGTGGAACGCCTCGCACGCGTGAACTACGGCGGGGTCGAACTCGGTGACCTCCGCCAGGGGAAGTGGCGCTTCCTGCGACAGCCGGAGGTCGCCCAGCTGCACGCCGCCGTCGGGGGCGGCCGCGAGCCGCGGCCACGCCGCCCCGGAGGAGGACGATCGTGACGCAACAGACCCGATCCCAGCCACAGGACCAGGCGCCCGAACGTGTGCGTGCGCTCCGGGGTGCGACGACGCTGGAGGTCGACGAGCGCGAGCACCTCTTCGCACGTACCCAGGAACTGGTCGACGCCGTCCTCGAACGCAACGCGCTGACGGAGGACGACCTCATCTCCATCGTGTTCACCGCCACCGACGACGTGCACAGCGCGTTCCCCGCCGAGGCGGCGCGCCAGGCCGGCATCACCCACGTGCCGCTGCTGTGCACACGGGAGTTGGACATCGAGGGTGGGATAGCGCGGTGTATACGAGTGCTGGTGCACGCCTACACCCGTCGCGGCGCCCGCGAACTGCGTCACGTCTACCTCCACGCGGCTCGCCAGCTCCGCACCGACCTGCCGGAATGAGCCGCGGACCGGTGCGCGGTGGCGCCGAGGTGGGGGAGGTCCCGCTGCCATGAGCCAGGTCGACGAACGGCTCGTGGTGGTCGGCGCCGGACTCGTGGGCGGTTCGATCGCGCTGGCCGCCCAGGCTGCCGGCCTGCAAGGCGTGCGTCTGGTCGAGGTCGACCGGGAGGGGGCCGACCGCGCCCGCCGGTTGCACCTCGCCGAGGAGGTCACCGAGGACCTGGCTGCGGCGGTGCGCTCCGCGACCGTGGTGATCGCCGCCGTGCCTGCTGCGGTGGTCCCCGAGGTGCTCCTGGAGGTCGCGGCCGGCGCGCCACGTACCGCGCTGCTCTCCGACGCTGCAAGCCTAAAGTTGGACTTAACGCTAGATGTCACGTCGAGGTTGAGGTCTGGCGGGCTCGGCCCCGAGCGGTTCGTCGGCGGTCACCCCATGGCCGGCAGCGAACGCAGCGGCCCGGAGGCCGCCGACCCGCGCCTGTTCCAGGGCGCGAGCTGGGTGCTCACCCCGACCGATGCCACTGCCGACGACAGCCTGACCCGGCTGTCCGCCCTGGTCCGACGTCTGGGCGCCCGCGTGGTGGCCCTGTCGCCCCGGCGCCACGACGAGCTGGTGGCGATCGTCAGCCACCTGCCGCAGGTCGTGGCTTCCAGCCTGGCGGCCGTTGCCGCGGACGCGGTGGACCGCGCGGGGGATGCGGTGCTGTCGGTAGCCGGAGGTGGGTTCCGCGACACCACGCGCATCGCGGCCAGCGACCCGAGCCTGTGGGTCCCGATCCTGCGCGGCAACCGGACCGCCGTGCTCGAGGCGTTCGACGCCTACGGCGCAGCGTTGGGCCGCCTGCGGGCTGCGGTGGCGGCCGAGGAGTGGCAGGAGGTCCACGCGCTGCTGGTCCGGGCGAGTGACGCCCGGCAACGCCTGGTACCGAAGCCGGTTCCGTCCGCCGTCGCCGACCTTGTGGTGCCGATGGACGACCGTCCGGGGCAGCTGGCGACCGCCACCACGGCGCTCGGCGCCGCCGGCATCAACGTCGAGGACCTGACCATGCGCCACGCCCCCGTGGGAGGACGGGGTGCGCTGCTGCTGCGCGTCGCGGCCGACGACCTGGACGCGGCGGCGGAGGTGCTCACCGACGCGGGTCTGGGGGTGCACGTGGAGGCTGACGATCCGTCCGGGGCCGCGCCGGCGCCGGACGCGTCGGGTGGCATCGACGACACCGCCGGTGCCCCGCACACCGGCGACCCGGCCACGGGCGATCGCCCGCCCGGCGGATCGGACACCCCATGAGGCGGGCCGATGCGGCCGCGGTGCGCGTGATGGAGCCCTTGGCGGTGCCGCCCGAGGCCACCGTCGAGGTGCCGGGCTCGAAGAGCCTGACCAACCGCGCGCTGGTGGCGGCGGGGCTGGCACGGGGCGTCTCGACGCTGTCCGGGGTGCTGGACGCTGACGACACCCGGGCGATGCTCGGCGGGTTGGCCGCCCTCGGCGTGGCGGCCTCGTGGGAGGACGACACCACGCTCACGGTCACCGGTGCCGGCGGTGCGCCGCCGGTCGCCGCTCCCCACCTCGACGTCCGCCTCTCCGGGACCACCGCCCGCTTCCTGGCGCCGGTACTGGCGCTGTTGCCGGGCCCCGCCGTCCTCGATGCGGCACCGGCGTTCCGTCGTCGGCCGATGGGCCCGGCCATCGCCGCGCTGCGTGCGCTGGGGTGCACGGTCACCGAGGACGGTGACGCGGGGCATCTGCCGATCCGGGTCGGCGGCGGACCCGTCGCCGGGGGAGCGGTGGAGGTGGCCGGCGAGGTCAGCAGCCAGTTCCTGTCCGGCCTGCTGCTCGCCGGGCCGGCCTTCCCCGAGGGGCTCGCGGTCCGGCTCACCACCTCGCTGGTGTCCGAGCCCTACGTGGACATGACGGCCCACGTGCTCGCGCGTTTCGGTGCGACGATCGAACGGCCCGACCCGCGCACCTTCGTCGTGGCCGGGACGGGCTACCAGGGTGGGGGGTTCGCGGTCGAACCGGACGCCTCCGCCGCCAGCTACCTCCTCGCGGCGGCCGCCATCACCGGCGGCCGGGTGCGGGTGTCGGGACTGACCCGTGGCAGCGTCCAGGGCGACGCCGCCTTCGCCGAGGTCCTCGCCCGGATGGGCGCCGAGGTGGTGGTGGACGGCCAGGGCACGGAGGTCCGGGGCACCGGCGTGCTGCGCGGCATCGATGTGGACCTCGGGACGATGTCGGACACCGCGCAGACCCTGGCGGCCGTCGCGGTGTTCGCCGACCGCCCCACGCGCATCACGGGCATCGGGTTCATCCGCGCCAAGGAGACCGACCGCATCGCCGCGGTGGTGACCGAGCTGCGACGCCTCGGGATCGACGCCCGCGAGGAGTCGGACGGGGTGCTGATCCACCCGGGTACACCGCAGCCGGGGACCGTGGCCACCTACGACGATCACCGGATGGCGATGAGCTTCGCCCTGCTCGGGCTGCGGGTCCCCGGCATCCGCATCGCCGATCCGGGCTGCGTGGCCAAGACCTTCCCGGGCTACTTCGAGGTGTTGGACCGTCTGCGACGCTGAACCGGCGCCCGGCCCAGCGGTGGCCAGCGCGGAGCAACCCCTCGGTAGGCTCACCGCGCCCGGAGGACGACGCGGTCGCCCCTGACCGCGCCGCCGCCACGATCGGGCCCGGAGCCCTGGAGTACCCGTGTCGGACCGCAGTCACCGTCGAGGAGACGAGCGCGCCGTGCGCGCCCGCAGCACGGCGCACGACGACCCCGTCGCTGCGGGCGCCGGTGACGTCGGCGGTGGCGACGACGTCTCCACCAACGGTGACGGAGCCCTCGGCGTCGGCACCCCCGCAGGCGCCGACGACGGCGCGGTCGACGAGGTGGACGGCTCCCAGCTCTGGGATGAGGGTGCGATCTACGACGAACTGGTCGTCGCGATCGACGGTCCGGCGGGTTCCGGGAAGTCCTCGGTGGCCCGCCTGGTCTCAGAGCGCGTGGGGCTGCGACACGTGGACACCGGGGCCCTGTACCGGGCCGCAGCCCTGGCGTGCCTGCGCGCCCAGCTGCCCCTGGACGACGGTCCCGGCTGCGCCGCCGCCGTGGAAGCGGCACGCATCGAGCGGCGTGGCGACCGCACCTACCTCGACGATGTCGACGTCGAGGAGGAGATCCGTGGGGATGCCGTCACCGCCGCCGTGTCCTCGGTGTCGGCCCACCCGGAGGTCCGGGCACAGCTGCTGGTCGCCCAGCGCGAGCAGCTGGCCAGGGGTGGGGTCATGGAGGGCCGCGACATCGGCACCGTCGTCGCACCGGGCGCCGACCTCAAGGTCTTCCTGACCGCGAGCGTGGAGGAACGGGCCCGTCGGCGGGCAGGCCAGCTGGGCCGCGAGGACGTCGACGTGCTGGCCGCCCAGATCGCGGAGCGTGACGCCCGCGACGGATCCCGCGCCGTGGCACCGATGGAGCCCGCTGAGGATGCCTGGGTCCTCGACACCACGGGTGCGGAGCTCGATGACGTGGTGGCAACGGTGGTGGCACGGATCCACGAGGTGCTCGCCGGGGTCGACCACGACGACCCGAGCATGCCGCACGACCCACTGGAGGCCCGCCAGCAGCTGCCACGTGTCGCGGTGGTGGGCCGGCCCAACGTCGGGAAGTCCACCCTGGTCAACCGCATCATTGGTGGGCGGGTCGCCATCGTGGAGGAGCGCCCGGGGGTCACCCGCGACCGCACCGAGCACCTCGCCGAGTGGATCGGCCGCCCCTTCGTGGTGGTGGACACCGGCGGGTGGGAGCACCGGGCCGAGGGGATGGCCGCCCGCATCGTCGCGCAGGCGGAGGCGGCCGTGGCCGCCGCCGACCTGGTGCTGTTCGTCGTGGACGGCACCGTCGGCGCGCTGGAGGACGACGAGCGGTACGCGAAGCTGCTGCGCCGCAGCGGGGTCCCGACCCTGCTGGTGGCCAACAAGATCGACGGCGACAAGCAGGAGCCGTTGATCCACGAGCTGTACGGGCTCGGGCTCGGCACCCCGCAGGCGGTGTCCGCGCGGCATGGCCGGGGGGTCGGGGATCTCCTGGACGAGCTGGTCGGTGGTCTTCCCGACCGCCCGGTGACGGTGCCCGACGAGTCCGCGGTGCCGCGGGTGGCGATCGTGGGCAAGCCCAACGTGGGCAAGTCGTCGCTGTTCAACCGGGTGCTCGGCGAGGAGCGCTCGATCGTCGATGCCGTACCCCACACCACCCGGGACGCCGTGGACACCATGGTGGAGCTCGACGGCGCTCCGTGGGTGTTCGTGGACACCGCCGGGATGCGACGTCACTACCGCCGCGGTGAGGACACCGAGCTGTACTCCGTGGACCGCACGCGTCAGGCGGTGGAGGGGGCCGACCTCGTCCTGTTCGTGATCGATGCCTCGGAACCCCTCGGCGAGCAGGACCAGCGCCTCGCCGCACTGCTGCGTGATGCCGGGCGCGGTGTGGTGCTGGTGTGCAACAAGTGGGACCTGGTCGACGAGCAGCGGCGGGGGGACCTGGAGCGTGAGCTCGACCGGCTGCTGTCCTTCGCCGCCTGGGCACCGCGGGTGAACGTCTCCGCGGTCTCCGGTCGGGGCGTGCGTCGCCTGCTGCCCCAGCTGCAGACGGTGTGGGACAACTACCAGCGACGGATCCCCACGCGGGAGTTGAACGCGGTGCTCTCCGACGCCGTCGCGCACCACCCACTGCCACGTCGGGCCAACCGCCAACTGAAGCTGCGCTACGCGACCCAGGCGGAGACGGCGCCACCCCGGGTCGTGCTGTTCACCAACGGCCGACTGCCCGACGGCTACCGCCGGTACCTCGAGCGCAACCTGCGCGAGCGGTACGACTTCGCGGGCGTGCCGCTGCACCTCGACGACCGGCCGCCGACCCCGGCGGCACGGCGCCGACAGGGCCGTGGGCGGGGGCGGGGTGGTCAGCGGCGCCGCTGAGTCGTGCCCGTCCAGCAGGACGTGCGGGTGGGTGGCGCCGGACGGTTGGCCGCGCGCGTGCGCAGCCGGTAGCGTGCGGGCCGCGCGGGTGGATCGGTCCCAGCACCGGTCGGTTCGCCGCGACGGGCTGTGGCGCAGTCAGGTAGCGCACTCGTCTGGGGGGCGAGGGGTCGCCGGTTCAAGTCCGGCCAGCCCGACCAGGGATGCTCCGGGCGGTGACGTCCGGAGCGCTCCTGTATCTCCCCTGGCCGGCTCGCTACGTTGCACGCGCAACCCTCAGCCAGCCGCGCGATCAGGATGAGGCATGCGGGTCTTCGACATCGGCGCCAGGGACACGCCCCAGGAGGCCACTGACCGCATCGTCACCGTCCCCAACGCGCTGTCGTTGGCCCGGTTGCTCGTCCTGCCCTTCATCTACCTCGACCTGGTGGACGGCCGTTTCGTCCGCGCCTTCGTGCTGCTGGTGATCTTCGCCGCCACGGACTGGCTCGACGGCTACCTCGCCCGCCGCCTCGACCAGATCACCCGCTTCGGCACCCTCCTCGACCCGATCTCCGATCGTGCCCTCTTCCTGGTGGTTGGTCTCGGGTTCGTGCTCGCGGAGCTGTTGCCGCTGTGGGCGCTGCTCGTCGTCGTGGCACGGGATGTCGCCGTGCTGGCGGTTGGGGGTCTGCTGCTCGCCAAGGGGGCACGACCGCCGGCCGTGACACGGATCGGCAAGGCCGCCACCTTCGGTCTCATGTGGGCGTTCCCGACGTGGCTCCTCGCCGCTGCGGTCGGCGACGGCGCCGCCGAGCCACAGCAGGCGCTCGAGATCATCGCGTGGCTGTTCTACAGCGTCAGCATCGTGCTGTACTACGCCTCCGCGGTGCAGTACGCCGTCGAGGTCCTGGGCCGCCCGCGCTAAGGTCGATGTGCCGCGCGTCGGTGGCTGCTCCGCCTCCGGCGCACCGCGATACAGCGAGGAGATGCGGTCGTGTCCGAGGACATCCCGAGCGAACTGCGCTACAGCGAGCAGCACGAGTGGATCCGGGACGACGGGGAGGTGTGCACGGTCGGCATCACCGCGTACGCGCAGGACCAACTCGGCGACGTGGTCTACGTCGACCTCCCCGGTCCCGGTGCCGAGGTGGAGCAGGGGCAGGCCTTCGGGGAGGTCGAGTCCACCAAGTCGGTCTCCGACCTCTACGCCCCGGTGGCGGGGACGATCGAGGCCCGCAACGATGCGCTCGACGAACGTCCGGAGCTGGTCTCCGAGGACCCCTACGGCGCAGGCTGGCTCATCACGCTGCGCCCGCGCGACCGCAGCGAACTGGAAGGTCTGCTCGACGCTCAGGGTTACGCCACGCACATCGGGCAGTAGCCGCGGGGCGACACCTCGCCCGGGTTGCGTAGCGCACCCCCGCTCCTGACGGGTCCGTGCCCGCCGACGGCTGTGGGAACCGCGCGCGGCGGCGGTCGTCCGTGGTCTAGGCTCGCCCCGACACCCGAGCGCGGCGTGCGGCGTGCGGACCTCCACCTCTGGTCCACCTCGAGGGAGAGGGTGCCGGCGTCGACCGTGACACCGCGACCCGGTCGCGGCCGCCGAGGGTGGACGTGAGGCCCAACCGTACGACGGCCCCGAGGGCACCTACGCAGGTGAGGAGACGGGATGTTCTGTAGCCAGTGCGGCCAGCAGGTCCCTGAACGCGCCAACTTCTGCCCGGCCTGCGGTGCGCCCGTGGCCGCGTCCGCCGCGCCGGAGGGCGGCACCGACGACACCACCTCCTCCCTGGAGCTCGGCGCCCTGGACCCGCAGCACGAGGTGTCGGACCTGCCGGAGCTCGAGCCCGGGACCGGCATGCTGGTGGTGGTCCGCGGTCCGAACGCCGGTTCACGGTTCCTGCTCGATCGGGACCGCACCAGCATCGGACGGCACCCCGACTCCGACATCTTCCTCGACGACGTCACCGTCTCACGGCGTCACGCGATCGTGAGTCACGGACCCGACGGGATGCAGGTCGAGGACAACGGCAGCCTCAACGGCACGTACGTCAACGGCGACCGTGTGGAACAGCGCCAGCTGGCCACCGGGGATGAACTCCAGATCGGCCGTTTCAAGGTCCTCTACGTCGGCGACCCCGGAGCCGCCCTGGGGGAGCTGACGTGACCACCCACACCATCGGTGAGGTCCTCAACCAGCTGCGTGACGAGTTCGATGACATCACCATCTCGAAGATCCGCTTCCTGGAGTCCGAGGGGTTGATCAGCCCGGATCGCACGGAGTCGGGGTACCGCAAGTTCACCCCCGGTGACGTGGACCGGCTGCGCTACGTGCTACGTGCACAGCGCGACCGCTACCTCCCGCTCAAGGTGATCCGTGAGAGCTCGAGCGACGCGACCACGGTGGCGCTGCACCGGGTCCCGGGTCGCCTGACGACGCCGCGGCAGCACCGCCCCCGGTCGTCGGGCTGCAGGAGGGGCACGGCGCCGCACCGGCCGGTCGCACGCCGGATGGAGCGCCGGAGACCTCCGCATCGAGCGCCGCCGGCCGAGGTGAGGAGCCACTGCCCTCGCGGCCGGTGCCAGAGGGGCCGGTCCTCGACACCGAGCAGCTCGCGGCCGCCGCGGGTGTCGAGGTGGCCGACGTTGCGGGCCTTGTGGAGCACGGCCTGTTGCCGGCGCCGCCCTACGACGCGGAGGCCGTGGAGATCGCCCGTCTCGCGGGGCAGCTGCTCGGTGGAGGGCTGGAGGCCCGGCACCTGCGCATGTACCGCCAGTTCGCCGAACGTGAGCTGGCCCTAGCAGAACAGATGGTCACCCCGCTGCTGCGACAGCGCAACCCCGACAGCCGCCGGGCGGCCGGCGAGCAGGCGGATCTGCTGGCCACCGCCGGCGCGTCACTGCACCGCGCCCTGCTCGTCCAGCGACTGCGGTCCCTGCTGCGCCCGTGAGCGCACGACGCAGCATGACCCGCCAGACCGGGGCAGTGGGACCTCACCGCGCGGTGTGGTGGCTGGCGCTGCTCGCTGCTGTCTGGACGAGCATCCCGGCGGCGAGCCCGCCGGCCCAAGCCCTCGAGCCGGGCCCCACGCCGCTGATCGAGGAGCCGCTGCCGAGCTGGCCGCGTCCCATCGGGATGGAGGCCGCGGCCTACGTCCTCCTCGACACCACCTCGGGGCAGGTGTTGGCGGCCCGTAACGCCGACGAACGCCGGCCCGTGGCCTCGACGGTCAAGGTGCTCACGGCCCTGACGGCCCTCGAGCGTGTCGACCTCGACGAGGAGGTGACCGTGGGTGACGAGGTCCTCGACGTCCCGGGCTCGGGTGTCGGTCTGCAGCCGGGGGATACCTGGACCGTGGAGCAGTTGATCGACGGGATCATCGCGCGGTCCGGCAACGAGGCCGCGGAAGCGCTGGCCGTCCACGTCGCCGGCTCGGTCGAGGAGTTCCTGCGGCTGATGGAGGCCGATGCGGCAGCGATCGGCGTGCGCGGTCTGGAGCTGGTGAGCGTGTCCGGTCTGGACGACGACAACCTGCTGTCGGCGCAGGATCTCGCGATGCTGTCGCAGGCGGCGCTCGCGCACGAGGAGCTCGCTCCGGTGCTCGCCCGCCGGGAGGTCACCCTGCCCGGTGAGGGCACCGTCGACAGCCGCAACCTCCTCCTCGGAAGCTACGCCGATGCCACCGGGGTGAAGACGGGGTTCACGGCCGCCGCGGGGAACTCCCTGATCGGCAGTGCCGCCCGCGGGGAACGCGAGCTCGTCACCGTGATCCTCGACGCCGGCGATGACCCGGCCCGCTTCGACGCCGCCCGCCGCCTGCTGGATCTCGGGTTCGACGCCTACACGGTGCGGAGCCTGTCGGCGTCGCTGGGGTTCAGCGTGGCCGGGGGAGCGCTGGTGCTCGAGGTGGCCGAGACCGACCTGGTCCTCCCGGCCGCCGATGAGGCCGTGCTGGAGCTGCCGATCGCCGCCCGGCCGCCCGAGGGGGACGCCCAGGTGCCCGTGGTCTCCGACGGCGAGGAGGTCGGCCGGCTGCCCGCGGTGTTGGACCGCAGCCGACAGCCTGCGCCGACCGACGACCCGGCCGCCCAGCTCGGTCGCGCCGCGGTGGATGGGGCCTACGCGGTCCTGCGCGCGCGTGCTGCGAGCCAGGAGCTCGGCTAGCTAGCCTCGGGCCCTGCCGTCGCCACAGCCTCCAGCGCCGCATCGAGGTGGCTGGGCGCAACGTCGTCAGCGACGGCGAGACCCTTCACCGAGGAGCATCCCGTGATCGAGATGGAGCTGGTCGGCGTGCGGGTCGAGCTGCCGGCCAACCAGCCGATCGTGCTGCTCAAGGAGCGCGAGGGCACCCGCTACCTGCCCATCTGGATCGGTGCGGTCGAGGCGACCGCCATCGCCTTCGCACTGCAGGGGGTCGAGACCCCACGACCCCTGACCCACGATCTGTTCGTCGACGTGCTCGGCGAGCTGTCGGTGGAACTGGTCGCGGTCCACGTCACCGCGCTTAGGGACGGGACCTTCTACGCGGAACTGAAGCTGCTGCGTGACGGCGAGCCGCACACGGTCTCCGCCCGCCCCTCGGACGCCATCGCGTTGGCGTCACGCCTCGGCGAGGTTCCCATCCTCTCCGCCGAGGAGGTCATCGAGGAGGCCGGTCTGGAGATCGAGGAGGACGAGGAGGGGGGCTCCTCCGGCGGCGGCGACGACGAGGAGGAGGTCCGCCAGTTCAGGGCCTTCCTCGACGAGGTCACCCCGGAGGACTTCAAGGAGCAGTGAGGCTGGCGGCCTGCTGATCGGGGTCGGGGCACCACGCGCGCGGCCGTGGGCCGGCCACCACGTGATCGTGCCCGTGGTGCGGCGGTCGGGGTAGCCGCGGGCGATCCGCCGGGCGACACGCACCGCCCGGCGGTTCATGCGCGCGTCCGGGATACCGGACGTGGCGTCCTGGGGGGCGCGACCGTGCACCGTCACCGTGCGTGGCACGCGCGTTCGTTGTACCGAACGTAGGTCGGTGGGGAGCTGTCACGCAGCGTGGTGCGGGCGCTTGCTGACGCACATCTTGCTGCAATCTCGTATCTTTCGATGCACCTGCAGGACCCGCCGCTGGACGGGATACCTGAGGGTTGAGTTGAGGTGGAGGTGCGTCCCTGCCTCGATCGTGCGTTGACGGTCGATCGGCACCGGGCGTACGGTCACCGGGGAAGTTTCACCAATGTGCTTCTTCGAGCACGCAGGGTGGAGCAGGCGAGGCCGGTGCGCTCCACCGTCCAGGTGCGCGGGCAGGGGTGGAGGCCGAGACGTTTCCCTGCTCCACCGCACGGAGGGAGCACCCCGCAGCCGGGGCTCGGACGGAAGAGCGAGGACCCCACCGGTCACCAGAGGACCGGCGGCGACGCAGCGACGCAGGAGCGGTGACGATGGCGCAGCAGGATGTGGGGCAGCTACGGCTCGACGTCGGCGACGAGGCGGAGGGCTTCCGTGGACCCACGGTGTGCAAGATCGTGGGCATCTCCTACCGGCAGCTCGATTACTGGGCGCGCACCGGTCTGGTCGAGCCTTCCTACCGTCGGGCCGAAGGTTCGGGGACCCAGCGCCTCTACTCCTTCGACGACGTCGTGCGCATCAAGGTGGTCAAGCGTCTGCTGGACACCGGCGTGTCCCTCCAGAAGGTCCGCCTGGCCGTCGACGAGCTGCGCAGGTCCGGCGGCTCGTTGGCGGAGTCCACGCTCATCTCCGACGGCAGCAGCGTCTACGCCCTCGACGACGACGCGCAGCTCCTGGATCTGCTGCGGAAGGGGCAGGCGGTGTTCGCCCTGGCGATCGACCCGGTCGTCGAGGAACTGAAGGGTGAGGTGACCGCCTTCCCGACCGAGCGGGTCACGGCGACGGAGCCGGAGACCGACGAGCAGCCCGTCACGGTGGTGCCCGCCACGGACCCGGCCGTCTCCGGCTGAGCGTCCCCGCCAGCGGCCCGCCGTCCCTGGCTGCACCTGGTCTCCCGCTGACGTGCGTCGCCGCGGCGGCTGCTGCGCCCGGTCGCGCGGCACCTGCTGTCGCGCGTCGTCAGAGTCGCGCCCGCAGCCAGGCGATGTCCGCGCCCTGCTGCTCGGCGCCGCCCGGCGTCTCCACCACCGCCGGAGCTCCCGCCGCGCGCACGCACGCCACCAGCGCGTCCGCGTCCACGGTGCCGGCGCCCAGGTTCTGGTGCCGGTCACGTCCCGATCCGTGTGGGTCCTTCGCGTCGTTGACGTGGACCAGGTCGATGCTGCCGAGCACCTCCACGAGGCGGGTGGTGCCCGCGACCAGGTCCTCGCCGGCAGCGAAGAGGTGACAGGTGTCGAGGCAGAACCCCAGGGGCGCGGTGACCTCCGCCGCACCCTGCAGTGCGGTCCACAACCGCTCGATGCGCTCGAGGCTGCTCGCCACGGCGTGCGGGCCACCGGCGGTGTCCTCGATCAGGACCGGCACGTGCGTCTCGAGCCCGGTGAGCGCCTCGCGCCACCGGAGGGGACCCAACGTCGGGTCCTCGCCCTTGCCGAGCTGGCCACCGTGGACGACGACCCCGCGTGCGTCCACCACCTCCGCGGCAGCGCAGGTGCTGGCGAGCAGCTCCCGTGAGCGCGAGCGCACCGTCGGATCGGGGGAAGCGAGGTTGAGCAGGTAGGGGCTGTGGACGTAGAGCGGGAGGTCGCTGGCCCGCAGCTCGTCGGCGTCGCTGCGTCGACCGCTCGGGCCCGCCCAGCGCCGCGGCGAGGAGAGGAAGACCTGGACCACCTCGGCGTCGCGCTCCTGCGCCGCAGCGAGGGGTGCTGCGGTGGGCACGTGGGCGCCGAGCAGCATGGTCACAGGCTCCGGTGCGGGGTCGCTCGCCCCGGCTCACGACGCGGAGGCTACTGGGACCTGGCCGGGATCCCCGGCGCCGGCCGCGCCTGCGAATGCCGACGCGCGACCACGCGGTGGCGTGGCCGTCGGTCGGGCGCATCCGCCTGTGCGGGCACCGTCCACCTCGACGTCCCCGTGGCTCGCCTGCTCGCCGCTCCGCCCGCCGCCTGCTTCCCTCGCAGCGACCAGCGAGGTGCCACCGTGTCCAAGCCGTCCACCGCCGTCGTCTCCGTGCTCGAGGACCGCGCGGGGTTCCACCGGCGCCACCTCGGCATCGACGGGGCCGACCGCGCGGCCATGCTCGAGCGGCTGGGGTTCACCCACGTCGCGGACCTGCTGGACGCTGCCGTCCCCGCTGCGATCCGGGACACGGCGCCCCTCGACCTCCCAGATCCCGCACCCGAACAGGACGTGCTGGACGATCTCCGGGCCATCGCGGCGCAGAACGACCCGCGCACCCCGCTGATCGGGCTCGGCTACCACGCGACCATCACCCCCGCGGTGCTCCGGCGCAACATCCTCGAGGACCCCGGGTGGTACACGGCCTACACCCCCTACCAGCCCGAGATCAGCCAGGGCCGTCTGGAGGCGCTGCTGGTCTTCCAGACCATGGTGGCCGACCTCACGGGGTTGGAGCTGGCGGGCGCGTCGCTGCTCGACGAGGCCACCGCCGCCGCGGAGGCCGTGCAGCTGCTGCGCCGTGTCAGCCGGAAGCAGCCGAGCTGGCCCGCTGCCACGGAGGGTGCTGCCGACGCCGACGCCGGCACCGAGGTGGTGCTCGTCGACCACGGGTGCCACCCACAGACCCTGGCGGTGGTCGCTTCGCGGGCGGCGCCACTCGGTGCCGAGGTGGTGGTCGCCGACGTGCGCGCCGCGCTACAGGACGGCGCGGACCACCTCGACGTGGGCGAGGGACGCCGCATCCCGCTGACCGCGGTCACCGTCGCGCTGCTCCAGTCGCCCGACACCGACGGGGTGCTGCACGACGACGCCGCGCTGATCGCCCACCTGCAGGGGCAGGACGTCCTCGTCGGCGTGGCCACCGACCTGCTGGCCTGCACCCTGGTCGTCCCGCCGGGGGAGCAGGGGGCGGACGCGGTGGTCGGCTCCTCGCAGCGGTTCGGGGTGCCGCTGCTCGCCGGCGGTCCCCACGCCGCGTTCCTCGCGACCCACCAGCGCTACGCCCGTCAGCTGCCGGGCCGCCTGGTGGGGGTCAGCCGCGACACCGAGGGCCGCGAGGCCTACCGGCTCACCCTGCAGACCCGCGAGCAGCACATCCGCCGCGAGAAGGCCACCTCCAACATCTGCACCGCCCAGGTCCTGCTGGCCGTGGTCGCGGCGATGTACGCCGTCCATCACGGTCCCGAGGGCCTGACGCGGATCGCCCGGCGTACCCACGGTCTGGCCAGCGCGCTGCGCGGGGAGCTGGTGGACCGCGGTGTCGAGGTGGTCGGCGACGCCTGGTTCGACACCCTCACCCTGCGGGTGCCGGGGCGGGCCCGGGAGCTGGTCGCAACCGCCGCCGCGGCGGGCTACGACCTCGGGCTGCGGCCGGGCGCCGATGGCACCCTGGACCCCGGCGACCCCGACCACGTCCGCATCGCCCTGGACGAGGCCACCACCGTCGACGACGTCGCCGCGGTGTTGTCCGCGGTCACCGGCACCGAGGTGGCGGGGGAGCGGGTCGAAGAGCGCATCGCCGCCGCCGTCGGGCCTCGCGGGGAGGCCACCGATGGTGTGCCCGCCCGCCTCACCCGCAGCTCGGCGTTCCTGACCGACCCGCGGTTCCACAACTACCGCTCGGAGACCGCCCTGGTCCGCTGGCTGCGGCAGCTCAAGGCCAAGGACATCGCCCTCGACCGGTCGATGATCCCCCTGGGCTCCTGCACCATGAAGCTGAACGCCGCGGTGGAGATGGAAGCGGTGACCTGGCCGGCCTTCGCCGAGGTCCACCCCTTCTCTCCGGTCGACCGCCAGGCCGGCACCCGCCGCATCGTCGCCGACCTCGAGGCCTGGCTCGCCGAGGTGACCGGCTACGACGCCGTCAGCCTGCAGCCGAACTCCGGTGCCCAGGGAGAGCTCGCGGGCCTGAACGCCATCCGCGGGTACCACCGGGCGCGGGGCGAGGAGCACCGGGACGTGTGCCTGATCCCCTCCTCGGCCCACGGGACCAACGCGGCCTCCGCGGTGATGGCCGGGATGCGGGTGGTCGTGGTCGCGTGCGACGACCAGGGCAACGTCGATGTGGACGATCTCAAGCGGCTGGTCACCGAGCACGCCGACCACCTCGGCGCCCTGATGGTGACCTACCCCTCCACCCACGGGGTCTTCGAGACCACCATCGGCGAGCTGTGCGCCCTGGTCCACGACCACGGGGGACAGGTCTACCTCGACGGCGCCAACCTCAACGCCCTGGTGGGGGTGGCCAAGCCAGGGCGGTTCGGGGCCGATGTCAGCCATCTCAACCTGCACAAGACCTTCTGCATCCCCCACGGTGGTGGCGGCCCCGGGGTCGGGCCCGTGGCCTGCCGCGCCCACCTCGCGCCCTTCCTGCCGGCCCACCCGATGGATCCGACCAGCTGGCACCCCGCGACCGCCGAGCTGGCGCCGGAGCTGCGGACCGGTCCCATCAGCGGTGCGCCGCTGGGCTCCGCCGGCATCCTGCAGATCAGCTGGGCCTACGTCCGGTTGATGGGCGGTAGCGGGCTGACAGCTGCGACGGTGACGGCGATCCTGAACGCCAACTACCTCGCCGCCCGGCTCGGTGAGGGGTTCCCGGTGCTCTACACCGGTGCGCAGGGGCTGGTCGCCCATGAGGCCATCATCGACGTGCGCGGCGCCCACACCCGCACCGGCATCACCAACGAGGACGTCGCCAAGCGCCTGGTCGACCACGGCTTCCACGCACCCACGATGTCCTGGCCCGTGGCCGGCACCCTGATGATCGAGCCGACGGAGTCCGAGTCCCGCGTGGAGCTCGACCGCTTCGCCGACGCGATGCTGGCCATCGCGGAGGAGATCGAGCTGATCGCCGACGGCACCTGGCCGCGCGACGACAACCCGCTGGTCAACGCCCCTCACGTCGCCGAGGACCTGCTGGCTGGCACCTGGGAGCGTCCCTACCCCCGCGACGTCGGGGCCTACCCGCTGCCGAGCGTGCGGCGCGACAAGTACTGGCCACCGGTGAGCCGGATCGACCAGGCACACGGCGATCGGAACCTGGTCTGCGCCTGCCCGCCGCCGAGCGCCTTCGCCTGAGTCACGCCCGCGCCGGCACGCCCGCTTGCGGCGCCGCAGTGCGGACGACGGGTCCTACCTCCGCGGCACGCACGGCGTGTGTCCGCGGCGTCCTTGCGCGGTGCGGCGGGGTGGGGTCCTTGCGCCGTGCGGCGGGGCGCACCCGCCGTGTGTCTGCGGTGCGGCGGGGTGGGGTCCTTGCGCCGTGCGGCGGGGCGGCGGGGAGCAAGGTTTGCAGCCATGTGACCGTCCCATGGTCATTCGGCTGCAGTCCCATACGGGTACACGTCAGGTTTCAGCGTAGTAACTCAGCGTGGTGAGAGTGGTGGAGGGTTCGCAGCGATGTGACCGTCGGATGGTCGTTCGGCTGCACACCGATACGCGTACATGATCCAGCTCGGCGTGGTCACTCAGAGTGGCATTTAGGGTGCAGGCTGCGTGACGACGGGGCAGGAAAGTGGTCCATGAGCCGACTGAAAGCAAGATGCGGGGATCGCAGACGAAACTACTGTTAGTGGTCGGATTGCGCGGAGGGTTTGCAGCGATGTGCCCCCCAGAGGGTCCTTCGACTGCACGCCGATCGCCACGCACGGAGTTGGCCGGTTGTCACTGAGAGTGTTGAGAATGGCGTCGCTTGGCGAACGGGGAACCTATGGATGAGGATTTTCTCGAAAGGGGGTTCAGGTCGGTATCGCGGTGTCCGACACCGTCATGTGTAACCACCTACACCCCCTAGGAGCACACCATGATCAACGTCACCGCTGCCCCCGCCAACGTGCGCACCTGGCCCGCCGTTCTGGCGATCTCGGCCCTCCTGCTGCTGGCGATGACCTTCACCCTGGCCGGCGAGCCGATGGCGGCGAACGCTGCCGCCGAGTCCGGCACGAACAGCCTCTGGGAGCGCATCACCAGCGTCGGTGGCATCAAGTGGATTCGGTGAACAGGGCTACGAGACGATGCGATGCTGTTGTAGGCAAACGAGCCATCACCCTGGGTGGCGGCGCGATCAGTACGGGTCATGAGCTTGGATCGAGGTCACCACTGCTCAGTTGCGTCGTCACCCGATGCCGGCGCCTACAGCGACTACCTGCAAAGATGCCCTCCCCAGGCGAGAGGGCGACATGGTGTCAGTCGGTCAGGAGAGCGCTCCACCGCCTGAGCCAGAGACAGTCCATGGCAACCAGGGAGGGCTCGCTGCCCTCGTCATCTCATTGCTGCTCATCGGCGCCCTGGGGCTCGTCTACCTCCTAGTGGGGGCCGTGGAGCGCGACGTCGTTGCGGACGTCCCTTTCTGGCTACCGATCCTTGTCGCCACGCTCGTGCTGACCGGAGACTCGCTCCGGATTCAGCTTCCACTCGCTGCCAGAACGCTCGGCATGGACTTGACCGAGGTCGGTGTCGTCCTGGCGCTCGTCCTTCTTCCGCCGTCGATGGTTGTGCTTCCGGTTGTCATTGGGGTCCTGGTGGCAAGCGTATTGCTGCGAGAGACCTGGTTGCAGCTGACGTTCAACACTGCTGTGGCAGCAGCGGGCTCGTCGGTCGCCGCGCTGGTCGTGGGGTCCTTCCTAGATGGAGGCCCTTTCGCGGCCGCTCCGGCCGACATCCTGACACCGGTAGGCCTGCTTGCCGTCGTCCTTGGCGTTCTCGCCTACGGTGCCATCAATCTGGTTGCGGCCGGCATGCTGCTGACGCAGCTCGAAGCTGGCGCTCTCGACCTTGTGGCGCGCAGCATGCTCCTCGGCGGTGTGCTGACCCTGCTGCTGTCCAGCTCGCTGGGCATCATCGCGGCTGTGCTGCTGTCCGCCTCACCTCTTGCGTTGCCGGCTCTTGTACTGCCGGTGTGGATCGCGCAGCGCGCGCTCGTCGAGCGCGCCGCACGCATACGGGAAGACGTCGCAGAGCGCGATCGTCTCACCCGGACGGTGCAGGGGGCCAAGGACGGCATCGCCCTGCTGGACGCTGCAGGCTGCGTCGAGCTCGCGAACCCCGCCTTCAGTGCCCGGCTACCTCGCACCGAAGAAGACGTGGTCGGCAGGCCGCTGGTCGGCTTCCTGCAGGATTGGCGGTTCGATCCGGCCGTCACACGAGATGATGCGGACGCCGTCGCAGCGCGTGAGAACGACGGCTCGGCGGACACGGCCAGCGCTGCCGATGCCGTCGCGAAGCTGCTCGACGATCTGACTCCGGCCGCGCCCGACGCCGCGCTGAACCTCCTGGTCGAGGACAGGGTGTTCACTCTGGCGGTCACCGGGCTGTTCGACCAGCTCGGTACCCGCACCGGGACGGTGGTGTTGCTGATCGACGTCACCGCCAGCTGGGAGGCGGATCAGCTGCGACGCAACCTTGTGGCGCGGGTGTCGCACGAGCTGCGCACACCGCTCACCTCCATCGAAGGCTTCGTCGAGACCCTGCAGGTGCGCGAGGCCGAGATCACTCGCGAGCAACGTCGTCACTACCTGGAGGTCATCGAGCGGCAGGCACGGCGGCTGCACCGGCTGGTTTCGACGCTGCTGTGGTCGGCACGGATCGAGCGTGACCGTGCCGAACCGCAGCCGGAGCAGCTCGCCCTCTCACCAGCGATCGACGAGGCGATGCAGGTGGTCCGTGATCTGCTGTCCGGCCCCGTCACCGTCGACGTCGGTGACCTGGTCGTCGAAGCCGACGCCGATCACCTCCAGCAGATCCTCATCAACCTGCTGACCAACGCCGTCAGCTACGGCCAGTCGCCGGTCATGGTCTGGGCGACCCCGAGAGGTGACCACGTCGAGGTCGTGGTGAGCGACACCGGCTCCGGGGTGCCGGACGCGTTCGTCGAGCGCCTCTTCGAGCCGCTGACGCAGTCGTCGGTAGGCGACCGCCGGACGGCGGCGGGACTTGGTCTCGGTCTGTCGATAGTGCGCTCGCTCGTGGAGGGCAACGGCGGGAGCATCAGCTACCGCCGTCGAGACGAGGCCACGGAGTTCGCCTTCCGCCTCCCGGCAGGCGACGCGGTGAACCAGCGAGCTAAGCGGCCACGAAGCGCCGCTGAGTAGGAACGAGGCGGACACATGCGGATAGAGGAACTCCTCGCCGGAGGCGTCGGTCGGCGCGCTGCCGATGGGCGCAGCAGCGCCACCAAGCGGGCGCTGCTCCAGGTGTCGCGCTCCCTCGAGGCGTTGGCCGGCCAACTTGCGGACAACGGGGACGAGTTCACCATCGTGTCGCTGTTCGAGCACGCGACCTACTTCGCTCACGAGCGGGAGCGCTACGCCCGGCTCGCCGAGGTTGGCACCGTGATCGTCGGCTTCGCCGGCACCGAGGAGGAGATCGCCGCCGCCCGGGTGCCGTCGTCCGTCCACCACCTCATCCTGGACCACGACGACCCGATCAGCGACGAGTGGAACGTGCTGCTGTTGTCCGAGCCGGTCACGGCGGGCTTGGTCGCCACCGACCTGGCCAGCGTCGTGGCCGCACGGTCGTTGGAACGCGGGCGCCTGTTCTCACCGACGGTCGGCACGGAGCCATCCTGGGCGGTCGAGGAGGCGGCTCGGATCCTCGAGCACGCCGATGCGGAGCTCGCTGTGGCGGCTCTCGCCCCGGGTCGGACCGCCGTCCAACGTGTCGCGAACCGCGGCGAGCAGGTGCTGCGCGAGGAGTTGGAGGCCGGCTGGTGGCGCACGCTGACCTACGCGGCCCAGCTCGGTGACGTCGAGCGGCTGGCGCTCTCTGACGCGCTCACCGGGGCGTGGAACCGCCGCTTCCTCGATCGCTTCCTCTCGCGGGTCGGCAGCCGAGCGCCGCAGTTGGCGGTGGTGCTGTTCGATATCGACGGCTTCAAGCGGATCAACGACGCCTTCGGGCACAGCGTGGGCGACGCCGCCCTGCGGCTGTTCGCCGGCACCGTGCGGTCGCACGTGCGGGAGAACGATCTGCTCGTGCGTTACGGCGGCGACGAGTGGCTGCTGCTCTTGCCGGGGGCGGGCCAGCAGACCGCGGTCACGCGGACGCAGGAGATCCTGGAGGCCTGGAGCGCGCAGCGCCTGCCGGCGCCTGCTGACGGGTCCGTGCTGACCGCGTCGGCAGGCGTCGGCGTCTTCGCGGCCGATGCCCTCGACCTCGATGCGGTGGACGCCGCGATGTACAGCGCCAAAGCCACCGGTGGCGACCGCCTCGTCGCGTTGCCGGTCACCCCTCCACAGGGGGACTGACGCGCTGGGCCGAGCCGGCGATCACGCACCAGCAGCCGCGCTGCGCCGGCGATCGCGCACCTCCAGTCAGCCGGCGATCGCGCACTTCCAGTCGGCCGGGGACCGCGCAGCTGCCGTCGGCCGGGGACCGCGCACACGCCGCCGGGCGGTGCCGACCAGCACACGTCATCGCAACGTCCGGACATCTCCTTCTCGTCCGCAGCGTCGCCCTGCACGCGTCGCCGGGGCTGGTGGCCTCCCCGCACACCGTGATCGTGCGCTCGCCGCACAGGCCGAAGGTCACAATCTTCCTGCCTAGCCGGCCCTACAGCGTCCGCGCGCGCGAGACCACCGTGCAGGTCTGAGGTGCCCCGCGGAGGGGGCGTCTCCACAACGCACCCGCCGCACTTCGGCCGCAGCCTCAGGTTGTCCGGACAACGACCCGGACGGCCGACGCGCCGTGGTCGAGGAGGAGCACACGCCCGTGGAAGCGCTCGAGTTCGCCCGCATCCAGTTCGGCTCGACCACGATCTACCACTTCTTCTTCGTGCCGATCTCGATCGGCCTGGCCCCACTGGTGGCGATCTTCCACACCCAATACGTCCGTACGGGTGAGGAGCGCTACCGCCGCCTGGCGAAGTTCTGGGGCAAGATCTTCCTCATCCTGTTCGCCATGGGGATCGTGACCGGCATCGTGCAGGAGTTCCAGTTCGGGATGAACTGGTCCAGCTACTCCTGGTTCGTCGGTGACATCTTCGGCGCCCCGCTGGCGCTCGAGGGCCTGCTCGCTTTCTTCCTCGAGTCGACGTTCCTGGGCCTGTGGATCTTCGGCTGGGACCGGCTCTCGCCGAAGCTGCACCTCGCCACCATCTGGCTGGTGGTGATCGGGACCCACCTGTCCGCCTACTTCATCCTGGCGGCCAACTCCTGGATGCAGCACCCGGTCGGCTTCACCATCGATCCCGACACCGGCCAGGCCCGCCTCGACAACTTCCTCGAGGTGCTGACCAACCCCTACCTCGCCGGCCAGTTCGCGCACACGATCTTCGCGGCCTGGGTCACCGGTGCCTTCGTGGTGCTCGGCATCTCCGCGATCTTCCTGCTGAAGAAGCGCGACGTCGAGGTGTTCGCCCCCGCGGCCCGCACCGCGGTCACCATCGCGGTCATCACCTCGATCGGGGTGGCCTTCGTCGGTCACGAGCAGGCCCAGCACCTCACCGAGGCGCAGCCGATGAAGATCGCCGCGGCGGAGGCACTGTGGGAGACCGAGGAGGGCGCGGCGCTGTCGTTGTTCGCCGTCGGCGACGTGCAGGAGCGCGAGAACATCGTCGACATCGGCATCCCGCGTGGCCTCTCCCTGTTGGCCACCAACACCCTCGATGCCGAGGTACGCGGTATCAACGACATCCAGGCGGAGTACGAGGAGGAGTTCGGGCCGGGCAACTACATCCCTGCCGTCGGCGTGACCTACTGGTCCTTCCGCATCATGGTGGGTGCCGGGATGGCCATGATCGCCCTGGCGCTGTTCGGGCTGTTCAACTCCCTCAAGGGCCGCCTCCCCGACACCGACCGCCGCTGGAACCGCCTGTGGCTGCAGGTCATGCCGTGGGCGATCGGGCTGCCCTTCATCGCCAACACCGCCGGCTGGATCCTCACCGAGATGGGCCGCCAACCCTGGGTGGTGTACGGCCTGCTGCTCACCGAGGACGGCGTGTCGCAGTCGGTGTCGAGGTGGGAGGTCATCCTCACCCTGTCCGGCTTCACCCTGGTCTACGGCGTGTTGATGGTGGTCACCGTCGGGCTGATCAAGCGCCAGGTGGAGAAGGGCGCGCCGGAGGAGACCGGCGAGGACGTCGACGAGGAGCACCGCACCTTCGCACCGCTCGGCGGCGCGTACTGATGGCTGCTGCGAAGCCCCACCCGCGCCCGGTGCGCTAGGAGGACCCCACGATGGACTGGTTCAACCTCGAGACCCTCTGGTTCGCCCTCATCGCCGTGCTCTTCATCGGCTACTTCGTGCTGGAGGGTTTCGACTTCGGCGTGGGCGTGCTCACCAAGGTGCTGGCCTCCGATGACACCGACCGCCGGGTGATGATCAACACCATCGGACCCGTCTGGGACGGCAACGAGGTGTGGGTCATCACCGCGGGCGGGGCGATGTTCGCCGCCTTCCCCCTGTGGTACGCGACGGTGTTCTCCAGCTTCTACCTGCCGCTGTTCCTGATCCTGATCGGGCTGATCGTCCGCGGGGTGGCCTTCGAGTTCCGCGGCAAGCGCACCGAGGACCGGTGGCGCTGGTGGTGGGACCAGGCCATCTTCTGGGGCTCGCTGCTCCCGGCGGTGCTGTGGGGTGTGGCCTTCGCCAACTTCGTGCAGGGCATCCCGATCGAGGAGGACGGGCTGTTCGTCGGCACGCTGTTCGACCTGCTCTCGCCCTACGCCCTGCTCGGCGGGGTGGCGTCGCTGCTGATGTTCACCCTCCACGGCGCGATGTACCTGGCGCTGAAGACCGAGGACGGCGGCGAGATCCAGCAGCGGGCGGAGCAGCTCGCCCAGTGGCTGTCGCTGGTGGTCGCGGTGGGCGTGATCGCCTTCCTCGGCTGGACCTACCTCAACGCGTTGGCGCTGGGTGACACCGGCGTGGTACCCGGCATCATCCCGGTCTCGGCCATGGGCGCGGCCCTTGCCGCCCCGATCCTGATCCGTGAGCGGCTGCACGGCTGGGCGTTCGTCGCCACCACCTCGATGATCGCCTTGGTGGTCCTGACCCTGTTCCTGAACCTGTACCCCCGCCTGCTGGTGTCGTCGATCGACCCGGCCTTCGACATCACGATCACCAACGCCAAGGCCAGCGACCTGACCCTGACGATCATGAGCTGGGCGACCCTGGTGATCCTGCCCTTCGTGCTGGCCTACCAGTCGTGGAGCTACTGGGTGTTCCGGCACCGGGTCAGCCGCGAGTCCGTCACCGCACCCTCGGAGACCCCCCTGCAGGTGGTGGACCGGCGGATCGCCCAACGGCAGGCCGCCAAGGGCGGGAGCGGGAGCGGCGTTGGCCGTGACGAGGGTGGCGAGGACGGTCCGGCGGAGGGCGACGACCACGACCAGCGGTAGCCGTCGGCCGCGACGGTGTGGCACCGCCCGTACCCTCCCGCCGTGTGACCGCACCCACCGACACCCCCACCGACGCGCCGACGCCGACCGCCGCCAGCGGCGAGCTGGCGTCGGCGATCCCGGACCAGCGGGTCCGGGACAAGGCGACCCGGCCGCCCGTCGACCCCCGGCTGCTGCGCTTCGATCCGGCGGTACCGCGGCTGCTGGCGGTCGGGGCGCTGCTCGCGCTGGTCACCGCGGGCGCACTGATCGTGCAGGCCACCGCGCTCGGCACCATCGTGGCCCGCACCTTCCTGGAGGGTGCGCGCCTCGCCGAGCACACCACCTGGCTCGCGTGGCTGGTGGCCACGGTGCTCGTCCGTGCCGCCGCGACCTGGGCCACCCAGGTCCTGGCCCAGCGCACCTCGGCCCAGGTGAAGTCCGGTCTACGCCGTGAGGTGATCGCCCGGCAGGCCCGTCGCCCCCCGGGGGCCTCCGAGGAGGACACCGGCGCCCTTGCGGCAGCCCTGACCGACGGCATCGACGCCCTCGACGGCACCTTCGGTGGCTACCTGCCGGCGCTCTTGTCGGGGATCATCGTGCCGATCACGATCGTGGCCTACGTCGTCACGATCGACCTCACCTCGGCGGTGGTGCTGCTCATCACCCTCCCGCTGATCCCGCTGTTCATGGTGCTGATCGGCCTGGCGGCCCGAGCCGCCACCCGGAAGCGTTTCCGGGCCCTGACGGCGCTGTCCGGCCAGCTCTTGAACGTGCTCCAGGGCCTGACCACGGTGCGCATCACCCGCTCCGCCGCCCGGGTGGGTGACGCGGTGCGCGAGGCCGCCGAGCGGTTGCGTCGCACCACCCTGGAGACGCTCCGCGTCGCCTTCGTGTCCGCGCTGGCCCTGGAGCTGCTGGCCGCCCTCGGGGTCGCAACCGTGGCCGTGATCGCCGGCGTCCGCCTCGCCGAGGGCACCGGGATCGGCTTCGAACCGGTGCTGATCGCCCTGCTGCTGGCACCCGAGGCCTTCTGGCCGCTGCGGCAGGTCGGCCAGCAGTTCCACGCCAACGAGGATGGGGCCGCCGCCGCGGACCGCCTGCTCGACCTGCTGGAGGAGGACGACCGCGCCCGGATGGCGGGTCCGGGACCGCATGACGACGCGGCGGGTGCTGGACCGCACCACCGCGCCGGCGACCCGGCTGCGGTCACGGTGCCCGATCCGGCGCGGGTGCCCCTCCACCTCGACGGTGTCAGCGTCACCTACCCGGGCCGCAGCGCCGCCGCGCTGGAGAAGGTCGACCTCACCATCACGCCGGGAGAGCGGCTCGCGGTGCTCGGTGCCTCGGGCGCGGGCAAGACCACCCTCGCCGCCGTGCTGCTCGGCCTGCGTGCCCCCGACCAGGGTCGGGTGCTGCTGGGGGAGGAGGGGACCGGCGCGACGCCCGTCGGTGCCGACGGCGCCACGACCCCCGCCGACGCCGTCACGGACCTGGCGGACCTCCCCGACGCGGCGTGGCACGCCCGCTGTGCCTGGGTGCCCCAGGCGCCCGCCCCGCTGCGCGGCACGGTGCGGGAGGTGGTGACCCTCGGCGTCGAGCCGGCGCCGGACGCCGCGGCGGTCGGCCGCGCCCTGCGAGCGGTCGGGATGGCCGGCGAGGTGGCGGCGCTGCCGGAGGGGCTCGACACCGTCATCGGTACCGGTGGCCGTGGGCTCTCGGCGGGCCAGCGGCGGCGTCTCGCGATCGCGCGCGCGCTGCTGCGCCCGGGGGGACTGGTCGTGCTGGACGAGCCCACCGGTGACCTGGACGTGGAGGCCGAGCGGGCTGTGCGTGACGCCATCGACCGCCTCGCCGCCGAACGGACCGTGGTCGTGCTGACCCACCGCGTGGCGCTGGCAGCCAGCTGTGACCGCGTGGTGGTGCTCGACGCCGGCCGGGTGGTGGAGCAGGGCTCGCCGGCACAGCTGCGCCGGGCGCGCGGCGCCTACGTGGAGCTGGTGGCGGCCTCCGCGCCGCTCACCACGGAGGAGGTCGCACCGCTCACCACGGAGGAGGTCGCACCGCTTACCGACAGCCCGGGCGCCGACCGTGGCACCCGCCCCGTGACCACCCCAGTGGAGGGAGACGACCCGGCCACCCCGGACCGCACCGCTGCCACACCGCCGACCGATGCGCTGGCGCGAGAGCACGGCACCGCACCACCCGATCCCCTCGCCGCGGTCACCGCCCGGCCGGGGGAGCGGGCCTGGCGCACCCACCTCCGTCAGCTCGCCGCGCTGCTCCGCCCCCACCGTCGCCCACTCGCGCTGGCCGTCGGCATGGGCGCGATCACCCCGCTGGCCGGCGTGGTGCTGGTGGCGGTGTCCACCTACCTCATCTCCCGCACGGCGCTGCAACCGAACCTGCTGGACCTGACCATCGTGATCGTGTCCGTGCGGGCCCTGTCGGTGGGCAAGGGGGTGTCCCGCTACCTCGAGCGCCTCGCCGGCCACGATGTGGCGTTACGGGTCGTGGTCGACCTGCGCCAGCACGCCTTCGCCCGGCTCCTTCCCCAGGCGCCGGCGGGGCTGGCCCGCTGGCGTACCGGCGATGTCCTCGCCCGGGTGGTCGCCGACGTCGAGCGGCTCCAGTTGGCCCTGGTGCGTGGGGTCATCCCCACCCTCGGCGCGGCCCTGGCGGCGGTGGTGTTGGTGACGATCGCCACCGTACTGCTGCCCGTCGCGGGGCCGGTCCTGCTCCTCGGCCTCGCCGCGGCCGGCGTGGTGGTTCCCGTGGCCGCGTGGCGTCTGGCACGCCGTCCGGAACAGCGCCTGGCCACGGCCCGCGGCAGCCTCAGCGCGGAGCTCGTCGAGCTGCTCCAGGCCGCTCCGGAGCTGCGACTGCTCGGACAGCTGGAACCCGCCGAGCGCCGTATCGACCACCTCGACGCCGAGGTGGTCGATGCCGACCGGTCCGGCGTTGCCCGCATGGGTGCCAGCGATGCCGCGGTGCAGCTGGTGCTCGGCGCGACGGTGTTCGCGCTGGTGCTCACGGGGGTGCCCGCGGTCGGTGCAGGCCAGCTCGACGGGGTGCTGCTGGCCTCGCTGCTGGTGCTCGCCCTGGCCGCCGCGGAGGCTGTCGGGCCCCTCCCGATGGCGAGCCAGGCGCTGGTCACCGCCGGCACCGCCGCGGGCCGGCTCCGGGAGGTGCTGGACGCGCCACCGCCGGCGCCGGACCCGCAGGTCGCACCGCCGCCGGCGCCGGACCCGCAGGTCTCACCGCCGACGACGGGTGAGCTGACCCCACCGCGGACCGCTCCGCTCCACCTCGACACGGTCACCGCCAGCTACCCCGGCAGCACCACGCCGGCGGTGCAGGAGGTCACCCTCACGCTGGCGCCCGGGCGGCGGGTCGCCCTGGTGGGCCGCTCCGGGGCGGGGAAGTCCACCCTGTCCGGGCTGAGCGTCCGTTTCCTCGACCCCGACACCGGGCAGGTGCGTCTCGGGGCGACGCCGTTGACGGCGCTGCTCGGCGACCGGGTGCGCTCCGCGGTGGCGCTCAGTCCCCAGGACGCGCACGTCTTCGCACCGACGATCCGCATGGAGCTGGAGCTCGCGGCACCGCAGGCCGACGAGGCGGCGATGGAAGCCGCGCTGGTCGCTGCCCGCCTCCAGTCCTTCGTGGCGCAGCTGCCCCGGGGGCTGGACACCCGCATCGGCGAAGCCGGCGCACAGCTGTCCGGGGGGCAGCGCCACCGGCTGGCGCTGGCGCGCACCCTGCTGGTGGGTGCGCCACTGCTGGTGCTGGACGAGCCGACCGCGGATCTGGACGCGGTGACCGGCCGTGGCTTCCTGACCGACGCCCTGCGCTCGGCGGGGGAGCGGGGCGTGCTGTTGCTCACCCACGACCTGCGGGCACTGCCGGTCGTGGACGAGGTGGTGGTGGTGGAGGCGGGACGGATCGTGGCACGGGGCACCCACGAGCAGCTGCTGGCCGCGGACCGCGGCTACGCCGATCGGATCGCACTGGACGCCGGCATCGCCATCGCCTGATCGGCCGTGGGGCCTCAAGAGCGGACCTTTCCGGCCGATGGGCTGGCATGCGCCTGTTGCCGTGGAAGCTCGGAACGGCCCTCGGTCTGCTGGCCGTGGCCGGTTACCTGACGTTCGCCGGCCACGACATCGCGCGCGAGACCCTGTGGCGGCTGGTGCTGATCGGCTCGTGCACCGCGGTGCTCTGGGGCGTGCGCCACCACCGACCCGAGCGCCGTCGTCCCTGGTGGCTGCTGCTGGCCGCCCTGGTGATCCTGTTGGCTGCCAACCTGGTCGACTATCCGTTGTGGGCGACGCGCGGCAGCGCCGCAGTCTCCGACGCCCTGTCGATGCTCGCGTTCCCGCTGATCGGCCTCGGCGCTCTGGCGCTCACCCGCAGCCAGATACCGGGTGGCGACCGGGACAGCGCCATCGACGGGGCGATCGTGATGATCGCCATGGCCACCGTGCTGGCCGGCACCGCGTACCACCCCGACACCCTCGCCGACGTCACGACACCGCTGACCAGCCGGCTGCTCCACACCGTCGTCGCACCCCTGATGATGGCGGCCATCGCCGCCGCGTGCTTCCGGCTGCTGTTCGTCGGCTCGCTGCGCAACGTGGCCGCGTGGTGCCTGGTCACGGCGGCGTTCGGAGGGCTGTTCGGCAACACGGCCCGGGCGGTGCTGCTGTCCGGGGGCACCTACGAGCGTGGGGTGCCCAGCGACGTGCTGGTGCTGCTCGCCTACATCGTGATCGGGCTGGCTGCCCTCCACCCGTCGATGACCGCACTCAGTGCCCCATCGGAGCACCGCCACCGCCGATTCACGAGCGCCCGCCTCATCGTGCTCGGCGCGTCGCTCCTGGCCGCTCCCACGACGCTCCTGCTGCGCGGGGTCGACGGCGAACTCCTGGTCACCGTGATCGCCACCGTGCTCCTGAGCCTGCTGGTGCTGTGGCGCCTCAGCCGGCTGGCGCTGGCACGCGAACAGAGCCGGACCGAGCTGCGCCGGCGGGCCGAGCGCCAGGAGGTCCTCGCCGAGCTCGGGCGGCGGGCGTTGCACACCAACGAGGTGGCCGCGCTCATCGCCGAGGCGATGGCCCGCTGTGCCGACCACCTCGACACCACCGCCTGTGAGGTCGTGGACCCCGACCGGCGTCCGGCTCCCGCCCCGGCCTCGCCCACCCACACCGTCCAGCTGCCGGTGGAGGAGGGGGGCCGTGTCCTGATCGCCGAGCGCGACACCGCCTTCTGCGGTGAGGACCGCAGCTTCCTGGCCGCCATCGCGAACCTGATCAGCGTGGCCATCGAGCGCCAGGCCACCCAGCAGATGCTCCACGACGCCGCGGTGCGCGACGCCCTGACCGGGCTCCCCAACCGCACCCTGCTGCTGGAGCGGCTCGGCCACTCGCTCACGCGCCGCCATCCCGAGGGCACCGCCACCCACGTGCTGTTCGTCGACCTCGACGGGTTCAAGCGGGTCAACGACGACCTCGGGCACCACGCCGGAGACCAGGTCCTCATCGGGGTGGCCCGCCGGCTCCAGGAGGTGGTCCGTGCAGAGGACACCGTGGGCCGCCTCGCCGGAGACGAGTTCGTCGTGGTGTGCGACGCGCTCACCCCGACCCAGGGTCGGTCGGTCGCCGACCGCGTCAACGAGGCGCTGCAACGGCCCATCGAGGTGGACGGTTGCACCGTGCGTATCGCCGCGAGCATCGGGATCGCCGCGCTCGACGCGGACGTGTCGGACCCCGAGCACGCCCTCGCGCAGGCCGACAGCGCGATGTACGTCGCGAAGGGCCAGCCCGGCGTCGCGGTCGCCAGTTTCGACGGGGCGCTGGGCGCGGCCAACGCCCGACGCCGGCTGATGGAGCGCGAGCTCGAGCGCGCCGTGACCGAGGACGAGCTCCTCCTGGTCTTCCAGCCTCTCTTCGCCCTCGACGGCCGGCGCATCGTCGGGGCCGAGGCGCTGTTGCGATGGGAGCACCCGGACCAGGGACGGCTCGAACCGGCGCACTTCCTGGCGGTCGCGGAGCTGAGCGACCTGATACTGCTCGTCGGGGACTGGGTCCTCGAGCAGGCGTTCGTGCACGCGTCGAGGTGGCAGGACCACCTCGACGACGCGGTGGAGTGGACCCTGTTCGTCAACCTCGCCGCCCGTCAGCTCTCCGATCCCCGTCTGGTCCCGCGGGTGCGGCAGCTGCTGGACACCTACGGCGTCCGCATCGACCGGATCGGCTTCGAGGTGTCCGAGACCGCCGTGGTGGACGACCGGGTGGTGGAGAACGCCGCCGCGCTCTCGGAGCTCGGGGTGCAGCTCGCGATGGACGACTTCGGGGCCGGCTTCTCCTCGATCAGCCACCTGCGGAAGCTCCCCCTCGATGTGCTGAAGCTGGACGGGTCCCTGGCCGCCAACGTGGTCGACAGCCCCCAGGACCGGGCGATCATGCGAGCGGTGTGCGCCATCGCCCAGGAGCTCGGGATGCAGGTCCTCGCGGAGCGGATCGAGACGGCCGCGCAGGCCACGGCGCTCGCGGAGCTCGGCTGCCACCTCGGTCAGGGCTACCACCTCGGTCGGCCGGTCGAGGCGCCATGGGTGCCGTTGCCGGGTCCCGCGGTCGGGCTCGCTGCAGGCTTCCGCGACGCTGTCGCCGGTGCGGGGACAGCTGGCGGGCACCGCCGAAGGGCCGACGCACGGACCTTGACGCGGTGACCCGGGCCGGCGGTGCACCGCCGGCAGCAGTGGCCGAAAGGACACTGTCCGTTCGGTATCCTCGCCGGGAGCGCGGCCGACGGGGAGGCGGCGGCTCCCTGGTTGCCGTGGGCCGCATCGACCAGCTCCCGAAGCGCCGAGGGCCATGACGTGACCCGTTCCAGTGCTGCACGCCGACGGTGGGCGATCCGCGGGATGATCGCCCTCATCGTGGTGCTGCTGGTACCCGTGCCGTGGCTGCACGTGATCTCCGAGGACCCGCCGGGCACGACCTGGCGGCTCAACGGCCGGCTGCAGGTCAACGGCGCGTCGATCGACCCGCCCGGCCGTTGGTCCTGGCTGGCGGTCGGCCGGCCCGCGCTGGTCGGCGAGGTCGTCCGCGACGCGCTGTTCGGCAGCGACGACCCGCCCACCGACATGCGGGGCGACTCCATGGTGCTGCGGCCCGCCCTGGCCGAGCCCGCAGCCGCCGCGGTGGGGCTACGCCACGCGGGCGTCGACATCCCCCTCGGGTTGCTCGTGGAGGCCTACGACCCGATGGTGGAGGGCCTGCCCGAGCGGGCGATCCTCACCCACCTCCAGGGCGTGCAGCTCAGCGACCGCGCCGCCTGGGAGGAGGCCGCCTCGGTGCTCGAGGTGCCCGAGATCGGTCGGGACCAGGACGGCCTGGCCGCCCCCGCACCCGAGCACCTGAGCTTCCAGACGGCGCGCGCCGGGGCGTTCCAGGTCGAGCGCACCGAGGACGGGCTGCCCTACCGGGTCGTGCGCACCTTGGACACCGCCCCCCAGACCTTCGACGCCCGGATCGCGTTCCAGGCCACCGAGCTGCTGCCCGTGGACTGGTTCCGGGAGCTGTCGCTCGGCAGCTCCCACGGGATGATGGTGGCGCTGACGACCTACGCCCACGTGTTCGAGGGTGACCTTGCCGCAGGCCGGCACGTTGCCGGGACCGGCGGGATCCGCGGTGACGGCACCGTGGTGCCGATCGGTGGGCTGGAGGCCAAGGCGAGCGCTGCGCGGAGGGCCGGCGCTGACGTGCTGTTCTACCCGGCGAGCCAGGGGGCGGAACTCGCCGGCTTCGACCCGGGCCGGATGTTGCTCGTGCCGGTGGAGACCCTGGCGGAGGCCATCGAGTGGCTGACGGGCCCCACCGCCTGAGCCGGGCGTGTCCCACCGTCGTGCAGCACCGCGCGGCTGGGCGGTACAGCTCAGGCCCCCGGCTCAGGTCGCGCAGGGTCTTCCCTCGCCGGAGTGCACCCCTTATCCTCCGCGCGCGGGTCCGCACGCTCGTGCCCGCGGGAGCAGCGACATGGATGTGACCCTCCAACCCTCCACCGTCACACACGCCGGGCTCGCGCCGTCCGCCGTCGTGGTTCCCGTGGACGGCTCCGACGTCGCGACCACGGCGCTGCCGGTCGCCCGGTGGCTCGGCGCCGCCTTCGGTGCGCCGCTGCAACGGGTTGCCGTGGAGATCGGCCCCGGTGACCCGGTCGGTCGCGTCGACACCGATGGGGAGGTGGAGTACGTCCTGCACGGTGACGGGGTGGGGACCGCGCTGACCGCGCACCTCGCTGCCCACCCGGGGGCGTTGCTGTGCATGGCCACCCGGGCGCGAGGCGGGCTGCACCGGCGCCTGGGCGGCAACCTCGTCGACCACCTCGTCGCCAGCGCGGCGGCGCCGATGGTGGTGGTCGGGCCCGGCTGCGGCGAGAAGGAGCTCGCCCGACCACCAGCCACGATCCTGCTCGCTGCCAGCGATCATCTGCCGCTCGGGAGTGCCGAGCTGTGTGCCCGCTGGGCGTTCTCGTTGGCTGCAGACGTGGTCGTGGCCACGGTGCTCTCGCCGGCCGCAGCGGACGGCGCGCCGCAGCCGCGGATCCGGCGCGACCTGGGCTGGCGGCAGCGGAGCGAGGGCTACCTCGGTGGCATCGCGAGCTTCCCGGCCGGCGAGAACGATCCTGTCCTCGCGCCTCTGGTGCGCGAGATGGCCGAGCACGGCATCGCCGGTACCGCCTCCATCCTGACCGGTGGGACCGTTGCCACCTCGCTGCTTGCCTACGCGGAGACCCTGCCGCCCCCGGTGCTGCTCGTCGCACCCGTGGGGGAGCGGGACGGGCGTATCCCGGGTGATGTCACCCACCAGCTCCTGCAGCGCAGCCGGTGGCCGGTGGTTGCGAGCCTCGGTGGGGTTGGCTGAGCGCCGGCGTTCAGTCCGCCTGCTCGAGCCACCGCAGCAGCGTGCGGACCGGCACACCGGTGCCGTGTCGGGACAGGTGGTCCCCGTCGCTGTCCAGCCACGCTGGCCCGGCGATGTCGAGGTGCGCCCAGGGGGTGCCGTCCACGAAGTGGCGGAGGAACAACCCACCGACCGATGCGCCGGCGCCGAGCGCCGGGTCCCCGATGTTGTTCAGGTCCGCGACCTCGGACTCGAGCCCGACGGTCAGCTCCTCCCACAGCGGCAGGTGCCAGGACGGTTCACCGGCATCCTGCCCGGCGGAGAGCAACTGTCGCAGCAGGTCGTCATCGTTGGCGAACACGCCGACGGCGTGACGGCCGACGGCCTGCGAGACCGCGCCGGTCAGGGTGGCGACGTCCACGATGGCGTCCACGTCGGACTCGACCGCCAGCAGCAGGCCGTCCGCGAGCACCAGGCGGCCCTCGGCGTCGGTGTTGCGCACCTCGACGGTGGTGCCGTCGCGGTAGCGGACCACGTCGGAGGGCAGCAGGGCGCTGCCGCTGGGCATGTTCTCCGCCAGGCACAGCTCGCCGTGGACCTCGATGGGGAGCTCGAGGTCGGCGAGCGCGCTGAACACGCCGAGCACCGCCGCAGCGCCCGCCATGTCGCCCTTCATCGCATCCATCGCCGAGGAGGGCCGCTTCAGGGAGATCCCCCCGGAGTCGAAGGTGATGCCCTTGCCGACCAGGGCCACGCGTGCGACGGGGTCGGCGGGCCGGTACCGCAGCCGCACCAGGCGCGGAGGCCGGGCCGAGCCGGCGGCCACGGCCAGCAGCCCGCCGCACCCCTCGGCGGCGAGACGCTCCTCGTCCCAGACCTCCACCTCGATGCGGTCGCCGCCCGCGCCGAGGTGGTCCCTGGCCCACTCGGCGACCTCCTCCGGGCCGAGCCGGTTGGGCGGTGTCGCCACCAGATCGCGGGCCACGCACTGGGCACGGGCGTGGGCGGTCGCGCGCCGGACCGCGGCGGCCGCGGCGTCGGACAGCGAGGACGGCACCACCAGGGTCACGTCGGTGAGGCGGTAGGGCTTGGGGGTGCTGCGGGCGTCGTCGTAGCGATAGGCGCCGAGCAGCGCCCCCTCCACCGCCGCCTGGACGGACGCGACCGAGGTCTCCACCAGCGCCAGCGTGGTCGCGACGGTCGCGGCCGTCGGGGCCAGGGCGCGGACCGCGGCGCCGGCGGCGCGACGGACCATCGCGGTGTCCAGCTCATCGAGGCGGCCGAGCCCGACCAGCGTGACCCGACCCCAGGGCTGATCTGGCGCCGCGAGATGGCGGACCTCACCGGGCTTGCCGCGGAAGCCGGCATCACGCGGCATCTCGGTCAGGCCGAGGGCACGCAGCGCCACGTCGGTCCCGGGACCCTCGATCGCGCCGCGGAACACCGGCACGACCAGGGCGTCCACCGCCAGGTCGTCGATCCGGTCGGTGGTCACGTGGACGGCAGGCAGGGTGGGCACGGCGCGGCGGTCTCCAGCTCGGTGTTCGGCCCGCGTGAGCCTACTTCCCACGCCCGGGCACGGTGCACCGGGAGACACCCGGCGTGACGGCCCCGCGGTGTGCGGTGGCTCTGCACCGCAACCGGTGGACCGCACGGTCCGATCCGTGCGCGCCGGGGCAACCTGTAGCGTGCGGCTCCGGCGAGGGCCTGGCGGGGCACGTCCACACGGCGCGACCATCTCACTCCGACGCCGACAGCGCATCGCACCCGCCACAGCCGTCCGCCGGCGTCACTGGCAGCGTCACCGAGGGAAGGGATCTATGTGCAGATGCGGACCTACAGCAGCCACAACCTCCGGGAGATCCCGGGTATCGACCAGCTCGGGTCGGAACGCTTGCGCGAGATGGAGCTCGTCGCCTCCGTGCTGCCCTTCAAGGTCAACAGCTACGTCGTGGATGAGCTGATCGACTGGTCGGACCCCGATGACGGCATGTTCCACCTCACCTTCCCGCAGCCGGGGATGCTCTCGGATCGCCACATGGACCTGCTGCGCGGTGCTGGCGACAGGAAGGCGCGCCGCGAGGTGGCGGCGCGGATCCAGCTGGAGCTGAACCCGCACCCCAGCGGCCAGGCCCTCAACATCCCCAGGACCGACGACGGGGAGCTGGAGGGGATCCAGCACAAGTACCGCAACACGGTGCTGTTCTTCCCTTCCCAGGGCCAGACCTGCCACGCCTACTGCGCCTACTGCTTCCGGTGGCCGCAGTTCGTCAACCTGGATGGGCTGAAGTTCCGCTCCAGCCAGGTGGACGGCCTCCTCGACTACCTCCGGGCCCACCCGCACGTCACCGACGTGCTGTTCACGGGCGGGGACCCGATGGTGATGCGCACGCCGGTGCTCGAGCGCTACATCCGCCCGCTGCTCGAGCCGGAGTTCGCCCACATCAACGTGCGGATCGGCTCGAAGGCGCTGGCGTACTGGCCGTACCGGTTCACCACCGACCCGGACGCTGACGACCTGCTGCGCCTGTTCGAGGACGTGACCGCGGCCGGCCGGCTGCTGGCCTTCCAGGCGCACTTCTCCCTGCCGGTGGAGCTGTCCACGCCGGTGGTCCGCGACGCGGTGCGCCGCATCCAGGATGCAGGCGCGGTGATCCGCACCCAGGCCCCGGTGATCCGCCACGTCAACGCCGACGCCGCGGTGTGGCACGACATGCTGGAGCGCCAGCTCCGGCTCAACATGATCCCGTACTACCTGTTCGTGGAGCGCGACACCGGCGCGAAGGACTACTTCGAGACCCCCCTGGTCAAGGTGCTCCAGATCTACCGGGACGCGGTGATGGGGCTCTCGGGCCTCGCACACACGCTGCGCGGTCCCGTGATGTCGGCCACGCCGGGCAAGGTGCTGGTCGAGGACGTGGTGACGATCGGTGGGGAGCGCTACTTCGCGTGCAAGCTGCTGCAGGCCCGCGATCACGACGCCGGTAGCCGGGTGTTCTTCGCGCGCTACGACGAGGACGTCACCTGGTTCGACGACCTGGAGCTCGTCGACCTGGCCGACGGGGTCCGCGACATCCACGTGGCCTGATCGTCCGCCGCCGGGCGCGCTGCTTGCCGCCAAGGCCGCAGCGCACCGGCGTGTACGCGACGCCACAGGGTGGGCACCTCGGCGGGCCCCGGCGCCCGACGGGCCGGAAGCTGTGCTGACGCACAGCTTCCGGCTGCGAACCGCGGCTCGGCAGCGGCCCGCGACGGTCGGGCTGCCGGGAGTTGTGCCCCAGCACAGCACCCGGAATCCGTGCCTATCAGGTTCACGAGGCCGTTCGGCGTGACGACGGCCACGACCGCCGCGCGTCAACTCCGCCTGGCGGACAGCAGCACCCATCGCCGGCGAGCAACGTCGTACGCCCCACGCCTCCCCGGGGCCACGACTAGCCTTCCCCCCTGTTGTAGGCGCGTGGTCGGGTGTGCGCTTCTGGGGGGCCCTTCGGGCGTATCCGGGCAGCGCCATCCGTGCACCGCCGGACCCCGTACCTCCCACGGCCACCCGGACCCCGAGCGCAGGGCCATACACCGTGACGACCAGTACCCCGGCGATCCGGCTTCGTGGCGTGACCAAGCGGTTCCCAGGGAGTTCCGAGGACGCGGTCTCCGACCTCGACCTCGACGTCGAGCAGGGCTCCATCGTGGTGCTCGTCGGCCCCTCGGGTTGCGGCAAGACCACGACGCTCAGGATGATCAACCGCCTGATCGAGCCGACATCGGGCACCATCGAGATCGAGGGGCAGGACGTGGCCGCCCTGCCGACCACGCAGCTGCGCCGGGGTATCGGCTACGTCATCCAGCAGGTCGGGCTGTTCCCGCACCGCACCATCGAGGCGAACATCGCCACCGTGCCCCGCACGTTGGGTTGGGACAAGGGCCGCATCCGTGCCCGGGTCGAGGAGCTCGTCGACGTCGTCGGTATCGACCGGCACATGCTCACCCGCTATCCCGACGAGCTGTCCGGCGGTCAGCAGCAGCGCGTCGGCGTCGCCCGGGCGCTGGCCGCCGATCCCCCGGTGCTGTTGATGGACGAGCCCTTCGGGGCGGTCGACCCGATCGTGCGAACCCGCCTGCAGGACGAGCTGCTGGAACTGCAGTCCCGGGTGCACAAGACCATCGTGCTGGTCACCCACGACCTCGACGAGGCGGTCAAGATCGCCGACAGGATCGTCCTGCTCAACGTCGGTGGGGTGGTGGAGCAGTACGCCAGCCCCGATCAGTTGCTCCGCCAGCCCGCCAGCGAGTTCGTGGCCTCCTTCGTCGGCGAGGATCGCAGCATGCGGCGCCTCAACCTGTCGACCGTCGCCGATCTGCCCTACCACCACGGCCCGGTCGTAGAGGTGGGGGCGAGCCCGGCGCAGGCCCGCAGCGCGATGGAGGACGAGGGCAGCGAGTGGCTGGGGTTGACCGACGGCGCGTGCTTCCTCGGCTGGGTCGAGGGCACCGAGGTGGTGGACGGGCGCCGACTCGGCGACCTGCACCGGTTCCTCCCCGCCGCCCAGGTCCGCCCGGACTCGAGCCTGCGCAACGCGATGGAGGTCATCCTCAACTCGCGGACCACCGTCGCGGTCATCGACGACGACGGTGCCTTCGGTGGGGTCGTGACACTGGAGCGCATCCGCCGGGCCCTGGCCGCGCCGGCCGCCGACGACGCCACGTCACCGGAGGGCGCACTCCCGGATGCCGCGAACGCCGGCACCGCCGCTGCTGATCCCGCCACCGGTCACGGGCGCTGAAGGTGCCGCTCACCACCAGCGCCGCGAACCCGCTGATCCGGTGGAGCTACTTCACCGAGCAGTGGGACCGCATCCAGGAGGCCCTGCTCCAGCACATCCAGCTCACCCTGCTGGCGGTCGCCGCGGGGTTCGTGATCTCCGCCGGGCTGGCCTTCCTGGGGCTGCGCTACCGGTGGAGCATCGGGCCGATCACGCTGTTCGCCGCCACCCTCTACACGATCCCGTCGGTGGCCTTCTTCGGGGTGCTGGTCAACTACCTCGGACTGGGCCTGTTGACCGCGCTGATCCCCCTCACCGCCTTCACCATCCTGATCCTGGTCACCAACATCCTGGACGGCTTCAACGCCGTGCCGGCGCCGGTACGTGAGGCCGCCGACGGGATGGGGCTGACCCCCACCCAGCGCCTGTTCACCGTGGAGATCCCGATCGCGGTGCCCTACATGATCAACGGGCTCCGCATCGCCACCGTGACCACCGTGGGGCTGGTCACCGTCGCCGCCATCATCGGCTACGGGGGGCTCGGCCGGCTGATCCTCGATGGTCTGCGCCGCACCTTCTGGACCCCGCTGACCATCGGGGCGTCGCTGTCGATCCTGCTGGCGCTGCTGTTCGACCTGCTGTTCTTCCTGCTCGGGGCGAAGCTCACCCCCTGGGCCAAACGGAAGCAGACGCTGTGAGCGCCGTGCATCTGGCTGCACCGCCCACCCCGACCCCACCGGTCGGCGGCACCAGCATCGAGGTGGCCGCGACCTGGCTCGCCCAGGCCGCTGTGCCGCGCGACACCACCCTGGCGCAGTGGCTCCTCGACCCGGACACCTGGACCGGGCGCGCCGGCATCCTGACCTCCCTGGCCGACACCGTGGTACTGGTGGTGGCGGTGATCGTGACCTCCATCCTGCTCGCGGTGCCGACGGCCGCCTACCTCGCCCACAAGCGTCGGGCGGAACTCGCGTCGGCGTGGGTGGTCAACATCGGGCGGGCGATCCCCACCTTCGCCATCGCCGGGCTGCTGGTGCCGATCTCGTTGCGGGCTGGCTACGGGTTCGAGCCGTGGCCGATCTTCATCGCCCTGGTGCTGCTGACGGTCCCACCGATGTACCTGTCCACCTACACCGCCATCAAGCAGGTTGACCCGGCCGCGGTGAACGCCGCCCGGGCCATGGGCTTCAACGAGCGCTCCGTGCTGTTCACCGTGGAGCTCCCGCTGGCCCTGACGGTCATCTTCACCGGCATCCGGGTCGCGTCGGTCCAGGTGGTCGCCACCGAGCCGATCCGTGCCTTCCTCGGCGGTGATGGGCTCGGGCGCTACGTCCGGGACGGCATCGGGCAGAACAACCCGACCCTGACCCTCGGCGGGGCGCTGCTGATCGCGATCCTCGCGGGCGGCACCGCGGTGCTGTTCAAGGGGCTCGAGTTCCTCGCCAAGCCCCCGGGGGTCCGTCGGTTGTCCGGTGGCGAGAGCACCGCGCGCAAGGTCCGCAGGCAGCTGGTCTCGGACTGAGCACGCGCGCGTGGCGACCACCCTTGCCGGGCTCACCGCAGCGTCGCGTACACCACGATGTTGTCCTGGTAGCTGCGGGCCGTGCGGTCGAAGGTGCCCCCGCAGGTGATCAGCGCCAGCCGTGGCGGGCCGTCGACGACGAAGATGTCGTCGACGGGCAGGAGGTCCTTGTCGTAGCTGCGACGCGCCGTCACCACCCACTCCTGTACGCGCGCACCGTCGCGGATCTCCACCTCGTCCCCGACGTCGAGGTGGCGGAGATCGTAGAAGGCCCCGGGCCCCTGGGACCGGGAGTCGACGTGCCCGGCGAGGACCGCGGTACCCGGGTCACCGGGCAGGACCCCCTGGACCGAGTACCACCCGATCTGCTGCACGTCGTGGGGGATCTCCATCGCCCCGTCGGGTTCCAGCCCGACGGGCACCAGGGGGTGGTCGACCTCGATGGCCGGCACGCTGATCCGCGTGGGCATCGCATCGAAGCGCACCGGCGTGTCGGCCGGGTCAGTAGCGGGGTCCGGCCGACCGGGGGCAGGCGGCCGGGTGACCGCAGCATCCTCGGGCGGCAGGCCCGGCGCCGCGGGAGAGTCCGGTCGCACGGCGGACGACGCCGGGTCCCCGGGTGGTGCCGGCGTCGAGGTGGCCGCCCCGGGCGCCCCGCCCACGTCCTCGAAGGGTGGCGCGTACAGCACCACCACAGCGGCGAGCAGCACCCCGCCGAGGGCGATGCTGGTCGCGCCGAGCAGGGCTCGCATGATGCCTCCCTCGGGCCTGTGCCCTGGACGTGGAGGGTAGGGGCTGCGGCGGGACGCGGCCCTCGCTGCCCTCCTCGGGCGTCCCGGACAGCACGGGCGTCGGTGGCCCGTGCGCCGGGCCCCGCCGTGGCGTGACCCGTCCAGGCGCCCTACCGTCCTCGTAGCTCGGGCGAGCGACGGTGGCCCCGCCGCGGGTCAGGTACGCCCTGCCGCGGTGGCACACGCCGGATCGCACAGCACCCAGAGCGCACAGCACATCGGTCGGCCCGACGGGGGTCGGCGCGCACCCAGGAGACAGCCGTGAGCGAGACACCGACCAGCCCGGAGGGTGGCGGGACCACCGCTGAGGGGGCCACGTCCGACGGAGCGGAGAAGGCCTGGTACCAGAAGCCCCCCATCCTCATCGCCCTGGCCGTGCTCGTGGCCGCCGCGCTGTTCGTCGTCTTCGGCGGCCTCGGCGATGGTGACGAGGAGTTGGCCATCGAAGACAACGGTGAGGAGGCCGACGACGTCGAGGAGGAGGTCGACGAGGAGGAGGAGCCGGCCGACGAGGACGTCACCGAGGAGGACGACGCCGCGGAGGAGGAGAACGGCGAGGAGGCTGCGCCGCCCCCTGACGGCCCGCAGGTGGTCATCCGCGGCCAGGACTTCTCCGAGTCCGTCACCATCGCCGAGGTCTACGGCCAGTACCTCGCCGCCCTCGGCTACGACGTGGACATCCTCACCCCGGCCGGCTTCCGCGATGAGGCGATCCAGGGCATCGAGACGGGTGAGCTGAACATGATCGTCGACTACATCGGCGGCTCGCTGACCGCGCTGGCGCCCGACGAGCCCACCTCCGGTGACCCGGAGGAGGTCGTGGAGGTCGTCGGACCCGCCTACGAGGAGATCGGCGCCACGCTGCTGGAGTTCAGCGAGGCGGTCAACGGTGACGCCTTCGTGGTCCGCGGCGACCTCGACGCCGACACGATCAGCGACACCGCCGGCTTGGGCCTGGTCTTCGGCGCCTCCGCCCAGTGCTTCGAGCGGCCCCAGTGCTTCATCGGGCTGACCGACGACGACATCTACGGCATCGACTTCGCCGACAGCCAGACCATCGAGTTCGGTCCGCTGCTCGGTGAGGCCCTGGCTGCCGAGGAGGTGGACGCGGTGGTCTGGAACGACACCGCCCCGCAGATCGACGAGTTCGGCTTCAAGGTGCTCGAGGACGACCAGGAGCTGTTCCCGGCCCAGAACATCGCCCCGATCCTCAGCGACGAGCTGGTGGAGGCCTACGGCGACGCGCTCGTGGACGCCATCAACGAGCTCAGCGCGATGATCACCACCGAGGACCTGATCGCCTGGAACGTCGAGACCGATCTGGAGTTCCGCGAGTCGGACGACGTGGCGGCCGAGTGGCTCGAGGAGATGGGGCTGCTCTGAGCCGAGCCCAGCAGGGCATGGCGGTGGTGGGGCAGCCCTTGCGGCCGCCCCACCACCATCCAGGGCGCGAACCGCGTGCAGCAGACCGTCAACCCGTCGCCACAGCCAGCCGCGCGACGGCCAGGAACAGCCCGTACTCCCGTTCCTCCTTGGTGATGGTCAGCGCCCGTTGGATCCGTGGCACCTCGAAGCCCGCATCCATGAGCCACGCGGTCAGCCGCTCGGGATCGAAGCCGAGGTGGCCGTCGAAGCCGTCGCCGTGGAAGGAGCCGTCCTCGGCCTCCAGGTCCACGATCGCGAGGTGGCCTCCGGGTGCGAGCAGCCGGGCGAAGGCCGACAGCACCGGCGGCAGGTCGGGGACGTGGTGCAGCGCCATCATCGCGGCGATGACGTCGACCTCCAGGTCCGCGGGGACGGGATCCCGTCCGAGGTCCAGATCGATGACCTCGGCCCCGGGCAGGACGTCCCGCTCCACCTTGCCGCGGGCTACGGCCCGCATCCCCTCCGAAGGGTCGGCGACGACGAGGTGGCCGACATCCCCGACCAGGTGCTGGGACAGCAGGCCCGTGCCCGCGCCGTAGTCCAGCAGCCGCGTGCCGGGGGAGAGGGGCACCGTCTCACGCAGCAGGTCGGCGACCTGGCTGGCGCGGTCGAGGTGCGCTTCGTCGTCCCAGGTGGCGGCGCGTTCGTCGAAGGTCTCGGGGGTCATCTGGACTCCGGCTGGCGGTGACAGGTGGGGTGGTGACAGGTGCGCTCACCCCACGAACGCGCGCAGTCCCTCGGACATGCCCCACACCGCCAGGATGACCATGACGTGGCTGATCTCGGCCCGAGGTCGGCGCATGGTGGTGGCCGACAGGCTCATCGCGATGAGCAGTGCCGCGAAGGACAGCACCGGCAGCGCCGGGTAGGTGACCAGCACGAAGGCGAACAGGCTCGCCTCCCGCCACCGGGTCCACGCGCCCCGGAGCGGGAGGAGGAAGGTTGCGGCCACCGCCCCCTCGAGCACGATGGTCAGCCATGCCAGCGGTGCGGAGAGCCGGTCCATGGTGGGTGCAACCTGGACGGCGACGGGGTGGGGCTCCACCTGCGGGTCGTGGCGCATCGCGGTGACCGCGATCCGGTTCTCCGAGGTGGTGTCCGGATCCACCCAGTCCAGCGCGATCGGTACCCGGGTGAGGTTGCGGTCGACGGAGAACAGGTAGGCGAAGAAGGACCCGTCGGCGAAGTCCGGTGTCAGCAGCTTCCACAGGGTCGCGAACAGGAACAGCCACCCGACCATGAGCCGGCCTGCCCGCGCCAGCGTCCACGACGGGTCCTTCGCAAGGCAGGCGACGGTGAGGGCGGTCAGCCAGTACACGTGCAGGAAGTGGTGGTTGTCGAGGTCCACCAGCACGTAGGTGAACACCCCCCAGGCGGTCACCGCCGTCAGCAGCCCCCACGCCCACCACCGCTGCCGTACCCACGGCAGGGCGAGCAGCAGCACACCGGCGAGCACCTGGCTCTCCACACCGGAACCCCGGGGCGGGTTGGTGATCGAGGTGATCAGCGTGATGGTGGCCACCACACCCCACAGGTCCAGGTACCGCCCGGCTCCCCAGCGCAGCCACCATGGGACCCGGCCCGCGATGCCGCTGTGCCGCGACGCCGTGGCGCCGCCGGCGGCGCTCGCGTCGATCGCCGCATCGAGGTGGCGGTCAGCGCCGGTGGAGGTCATGGGACCGCCCGATGCTCGACCAACAGCTCCGGCACCAGGGTGTCGGTATCGCGCTCGAACCACACCCGGTAGACCGCGAGGTCCACCACCTCGATGGGCTCCAGCGCCTCCGCCACGGAGGACGGATCGGTCTCCCCGGTGTCGGTCTCCCCGGCATCGGTCTCCCCGGCATCGGTGTCCTCCGGGCCGCGGGGTACGGCGGTCCCGTCCTCCAGCACCAGGTCGGCGCCGGCCAACGCGGCGGCCAGGGCGTCGAGGTTGCCGGTGGTCGGACGTGCCCGTGCACGGACGAACTCCTCCCGTACCGGTGAGGCGGGTTGGAACAGTGCCCGGGCGTCCACCGGGACCGCTTCGCCGGCACCGGTCACCGCGGTGATCCGCAGGAACCGCTGATCGTGGTTGTCGGTGGTGGAGAACATCCCGAAGCCGCCGCCGCGCCAGGGGGTCAGGTCGGTGGTGGTGGCGAGCACCACCTGGCTCGCTGCGACCAGCACCAACACCACCGGAACCAGCAGCGCCAACCAGCGGTCACGTCTGGAGCGCTGTCGCGTGGAGGAGCCGGGTGTCTCGATACGCGCACGCTCCGGGAGGACGGTGAGCCGTGGGTGTGGAGACTACGCGCCCGGCAGCCCGCCGCTGCTGCGCGCGCGACGCCGGTAGCGTCCACCCCGGGCGTGGAGGTCCAGCGACGAGGTGAGGCAGGCGATGAGCGGGATGTCGGGAGCCGTCGGGGGGATCGGAGGGGGCGGAGACGGCCCGGAGGGTGCGCTCTCCGACGCCGAGGTCGCACGGTTGGAGGCGGTGGTCGAGGGTGCGGTGCTGCTCGGGGCTGAGCTCGAGCCGACCTACCGGGTGCTCGCCCTGACCGTGGAGCCCCCACCCGGCCGCACGCCCTGGGAGCGACCCGATGACCGTCGTGTCCAGTTGCTCGCCTCGCCGGTGAGCACCATGTTGGTGGCGCTGACCCGCGAGGCCCCGGACGGCACGAGGGAGCTGCTGACCTTCGAGCAGGAGCAGTTGGTGGACATCGTCGCAGCGCTGGATGCGCCGGTCCTGTCCGGGCGACTGTTCGGGCAGGGGGAGCCGCGCCCGGGGGAGTGGGCGCCCCGTTTCAGCCTCCAGGGCCGCTCGTCCGCGCCGAACGGCACCCTGCGCACGATCCGCATCGAGGTGGGCGCAGCGGACCTGCGTTTCGGGCTGTTCGCCCGGTTCGATGACCTGGAGGTACGGGACCCCGACGGCACCACCCTGCGGCTACCTTCCTGAACCACCTGCCACCCAGGGTGGTGGTGGCTTCGGTGCGGAGGGTGATCGACGTGGCGGACGACCGCGACAGTTCCGGCGACAGTGGCGATGGCGGCCCGCAGCGGCCGGAACGCGACCGGTGGGGCTTCCTCCAGGGTCGTCCGTGGTACCGACATCCGCTGGTGATCATCACCGCGGCTGGGGTGATCGCCTACGCGCTCAACCTCTTCATCGCCGCCAACCGCACCGGCGCTGGGGTACCGCTCTTCGGCTGAAGGCTGACCGGCCCGTCGCGATGTCGGCGAACCGTGCATCGCTCGTGCCCTGCGCGAACGAGCCTGACACCGCCTCGCCGCCAGGAACGCCCGTCGGCCCGCAGGTCGGTGACGGCAGGCCGCCAGGGTCCTTCACCGCGAGGGGCGGCGTGAACGGAACAGCTGTGCCTGGCCGCTCGGGAATGCGCGGCGGTTCCGACCCGTTGTCGCCGTTGGCACCGATGGGAGAAGGAGCAGGCATGGCAAGGTTCACAGGGAAGGTCGCCATCGTTACCGGCGGCGCAGGCGGGATCGGAGAGACCGTCGCCACCCGACTCGCGCACGAAGGTGCGAAGGTCGCGGTCGTCGACATCAACCAGGAGGCGGTCGAAGCGGCGGCCGAGCGGATCGGGGACGCGGCCATCGCCGTGACCGCGGACGTCTCTACCGAGGAGGGCGTCTCCGCCTACGTCGCGGCGACCCTCGAGGCCTTCGGGCGTATCGACCTGTTCTTCAACAACGCCGGTATCGAGGGCAAGGTCGCTCCGATACTGGAAGCGGACCCCCGTGACCTCGACCGGGTCCTCGCCATCAACGTCCGAGGTGTGTATCTCGGCCTCCAACAGGTCCTGCGGCAGATGGTCGAGCAGGGCGACGGGGGCGCGATCGTCAACACCGCGTCCGTGGCGGGGCTGCGCGGCCAACCAGGGCTCGCCCCCTACGTCGCGTCCAAACACGCTGTGATGGGCCTGACCAAGTCGGTGGCGGCCGAGGTCGGCGCCATGGGCATCCGCGTGATGACCGTCAATCCGGGCCCGATCAGCACCGGCATGATGGATCGCATCGAGAAGGGCGTCGCCGGCGATGGCGACCAGGCCGCCGCGCACGAGCAGTTCACCGCCCTGACCCCGATGGGGCGGTACGGGACGATGGACGAGGTCGCTTCCTACGTCTGCTTCCTGCTCAGCGATGAGGCGTCCTACATCTCCAGCGGACCGAACGTGGTCGACGGTGGTCTGACCGCGACCTGAGCAGGCTGCGGAGGGAACCGGGCCCCACCCGGTTCCCCACGGAGCTCGAGCCTCCCACCGACCTACTCGTCCACGACCCGCACGGTGGGACTTCGAGCTCAGCATGACCGTTCCGCTCCACCAGGCCCGCCGAAGCAACGGCAACGGACCGGTCATGTCGGTGCGACCCGCTCCTGGTCATCGCACTATGCGGTCCTCGGCCCGAAGTACCACGCACCAGCAACGTGATCCGGTGTAGCCAGGGCGCTCGGCGGCTGGCAGCATCCGTCGCGTCGTTCCGGGGGAGGGATCACTGATGTCGACGCGTGGGTCACGGCCCGGAGACCGCGGTTCCTCGCAACGTCGTGATGTCGGGCTGACGCTGCCGTGGAGGGTCAAGGCCGACCTGCTCGCCGCGGCCGGTGCCCGTGACTGGTCGGCAGGTGAGTGGGTGGTGGCCGCGGCTGCGGAGCACGGTCCGAAGCTGCTGGCGGCACTGGGTCAGGTGGAGGTCCGTGGGCGGTTGCGGGTCGAGGATGCGGTCTTCACCGTGCTGTCCCTCACCACCGATGCGCGGGATGAGCTGGATGGCATGGCGATCGGCTGTGGGCTGAACCGCTCGGTCTTCGTCACCTCGGTGGCGAGGCTGGCACTGGGGGAGGAGCTGGAGGTCGTCGTCGACAGCCTCACCCCGGACTCGGCGTGACGGGGACGGTGGACCAGGGCCGTCCTCACCGGGCACAGCGCGGCAACCTGGGCCGGAGGTCCCTGCTGCGGCACGACCGGATCGGATGCAGTGACCATCGGTCCCGGACGTGTGTCTCAAAGTAACCTTCCGGCCGCACAGTGTGCGGTCTAGCGTGGGGTCCCGGGGGCGGTGAGCTGCATCACCCGCGGCTACGGGTCGCTGCGCGATCCGGTGGTGGCGGTCGCTGACCCACCGGAGAGCGTGTGGCAGCGGGAGGCAGGGATCCCCGACCCCCCGAGCGGCAGGGAGGCAGCAGGATGGCAGCAGGCGGACTGCGTAAGCGTGACCGGCGTATCGCGGTGTGGTGGGTGTTCGGTGTGGCAGCCCTGCTGCTCGCCGGCTGTGACTTCGAGTTCTCGGTGTCCGCCGACGACACCGATTCGACCTTCGATGCCGAGCAGCTCGGTGGGGAGATCGCGGGGGATCTGTCGGCCCAACTCGGTGGCGGGTTCGAGGTGGAGTGCCCGGAGGACCAGCCGATGGAGCCGGGGTCGACCTTCGAGTGCGAGGCGGTGGACGAGGCCGGGCAGGTCGGCGTCATCGGGGTGACGCCGGTCGACGAGGACGGCAACGTCGAGTGGGAACTGCTCGAGGTCATCGATGACGGCGCGGGCGGCTAGGACCAGGGCGCCGCTGCCGCCGCCGCTGTATCGGCAGTTGCCGCGAGCGTCGACGGCCCCGGCAGCAGTATCGGTGTGCTGGGGGAGCCATCGGGCCGTCCGTGGCCCGTTCATGTACCCAACGCGGCGTCGAGGCCGGGTTGGTTTGCAGAACGGGCCATCCCTGGCCGCATCCGACGCTAGTTGACGTAATGTATCTTATGGGCGAGTAGTGTTATGGGCGAGTAGTCGGGTCTCCGGTAGGAGGCCCGTTCACGGCGCTGTGGCCCGCTCGCGGCGGGCGACCAACAGGATGGCCAGCCCCAGGGCGGCGAGCAGGACCATCATCCGCGGATCGAGGACCGGCAGTGGGCCGCCGCTGCGCACGGACCAGACGGACCAGCGCAGCAGCAGGAACACGCTCCCGGCGGCCAGGATCGGCACACCCGGCGGTGCCGATCGGCGCAGCAGCAGCCACGCCACCGCGGCGGCGACGAGTGCCCCTGCCGCCTCGTAGAGCTGCGTCGGGTGCAGAGCCGGCATCTCGACCTCTGCGGAGACCAGGACGCTGTAGGGGTCGCGCGCTACCTCGGCGGTCCACGCGGGGCTGCCCGGTGGGTGGACGACCGCCCACGGCAGCTCGGTCGGCGTGCCGAAACAGCACCCGCGGGCGAAACAGCCACCGCGTACGCAGGCCAGCCCGAGCCCGCCTGCGACCGCGGTGAGGTCGCCGAGCTTCCAGGTGGGCAGCCCGAGCCAGCGGCTGCCCGGCACGGCGACGATCAGGCCACCGAGCAACCCCCCGGTCAGCGACAACCGGACGAACCGTAGGGTGAGGATCTCGGCAGGTGCCTGACGGTAGTGGTCGGGGTTGGCCACGACGTTGCCGAGCCGCGCTCCGGTCCACACCCCGAGCACGAGCACGCCGAGCAGCACGACCACCCGGCGCAGCTCGAGGTCCCGCCGGCGCGTCAGGAGCAGGGTGACGCCGACCGCGACCGCTGCACCCGCCAGATGTCCGAGCCGGTACGGCGGGACGGGTAGCTGGCCCAGCTCACCAGGGGTCACGGTGCCGCCTGCCAGGTCCCGTGGATGTCCAGCTCCACCGGCCCGGCCCCCGTCGGCGTGTCGATCCCGTTGACGGCGATGTCGGCCGGAACGATGGCGGTGCCGCGCAGGGAGCCGGACAGCCGGACCGTGTCGTCCTCCTGCGCCTGCGGCGTCCCGGTGAAGTCCAACGCGCCGGCCGGGTAGGCCACCGTGAAGCGGACCTCGTCCGCGCTCCATGACAGCGTCGAGGAGTCGGTGATCCGCTCGTCGGGCGTGACGATGACCGCATCGACCGTGCCGCCCCCGTCGTCGTCGGGGTGCAGGGTGAGCTCCAGCTGTGCCGGGGCGGCATCCGCCTCGTCGAGGTCGCACTGCTCCCCCGACTCGGCGACGAACACCTCGGTGATCTCCATCGTTCCGCGGTAGCTGCCGGAGAGGTCGAGGTCGGGTTCAGGGTCGAGGATGCCGCGATCCATCAGGGTCTGGCGGATGGCGTCGTCCTGTTGGCCGGGAGGAGCGTTGTAGGCGGCTTCGATGGCCCGTGCGACGTCGACGCTGGACAGCTCGATCTCCCACACGTTGTCCATGTCGGCCTGATCGGGGACGACGACCTGCCCGGCGATGCGTTGGACGCGGCGGACGGTGTCGAAGATGCGGCCAGTGAAGTGCTCCACCGAGTCGTTGAGCCCCTCGCGGTAGAGCGGGTTGGAGCTGGTGGGGCGCAGGTAGCGGTCCCCGAGGTGCTCCAAGATCTCGCGTTGGGCCTGTGCGATCTGGTCGAGTTCGGGTTGGCGTTCGATGATGCCGTCGAAGCGTTCGCGGAGTTCGCGCAGGGCCTGGTCGCCGAGTTGGTTGCGGGTCTCGGTGTCGATGCGGTGGGTGGCGATGCCGTGTTGTGCCGCGTGGGCGGCGACGGCCTGGGCCTGGAGGAGTTCGCCCAGGCCACGCATCTGGGCGGTGAGCTGGTTCCAGTCGCCGGCGTCGACGTTGAGGCCGAACCGGCCGCCGTCGGCGCCGTCGCGGTAGGCGATGAAGGCGTTCTGGACCTGGCGGTCCTTCCAGACGTTGTTGATGACGTCGTCGATGACCTCTCGGCCGGTCTGGAACACGTTGGCCAGGGTGGAGACCACCGGCGTGTTCTCGACGATCCTGGTGCTGAGGTGTTCGAGGAGCTGTTGGGTGTCACCGCCGGTGGCGGCGTCAAGCGCGTCCACGTCGATGTCGGGGGTGTCGCGCAGCAGGGCGGCGAGATCGCTGTCGGCGTCGCCGAGGTGGTCGGTGACCGCGCCGGCGGTGTGGTCGGCGACCAGGCCGGTGAAGGCGTCGAGGTCCCCATCGTGGATGGCCTGGGCGAGGGATCCGCCGGGGATCTCGTCGAGGACCGCGCGGGTGATGATCTCGATCGCGCGGCTGTCGGCGACCCCGACCGCGTCACGCATGATGGCGTCCACGGCGGCCTCGACCTGGGCGTCGTGGTCGTGAGCGGTGTAGCGTCGGACATACTCCTCGAGGGTGTGGCGTTCGATGGCGTCCTCGGCCTGGCGTTGGCGCTGTACCCGTAGCGGGGTGAACCAGCTGAAGTGGTAGGTGCTGAAGGTCACCATCCCGGTGTCGAGGTCGACCGCATCAGCGGGGTACAGGTGCCAGCCGTGGTCGGGGTGGAAGTAGCCGAACCACACCTCGCTGGTGGCGTCGACCTCGTCCGCATCGATCGGGATCCGCACCTCGGTGGGCAGCTGGCTGCGGGCAGCGGCACCGTCCACCTCGACGTGGATGCTGGGACCCACCGCCTCCGCCGCGTCGAGCGCACCGGGCACCTGATCACTGACCCGCAGTGACACCTCCGCATCCGCGTCGAAAGCTCCGTCCGCGACCTCGACCGCGACCCCATCCGCCGCCAGCAGCCCCCCTCCGGTGAGCGACACCGCGTCCCCTGCCGGTATCGCACCGCCGCCGGCGGCGTCGCCGTTGCCGGTGCAGCCAGCCACCAGCGCCACCAGGGCCAGCACCGTCACCGCGGCCAACGGCCAGCGCGCCACCCGCGACACACCCGCTCCCCCGTTCCGCCCCCTGCCCCGCATGTGCCGCACCCGCATGCTCGGCCTCCGCGCCGCACCGCCCACACGACCAGCCGCCGGAGGACCCCCGTCGCCCAGACAACGGCCGGGCACCCGGCCACCTCACCGTAGGGTTCGACCGGCACTGCGCCGTAGGGACGGAGGACACCCGGCGCGGACGTTGGCCCCTGCGCCGGGTCCGCTTCCCCGCAGCGGGCCAGACCTTGGTCCTCTGAGCAGGTGTGCGTGCCCCGCTCCACCCGCCGGTCGACGTGGAGGGGGACCCTGTCGCGGCTACTGCTGCCCACCGATCGGTGGACCCTGACGGGCGGCCCGGCGACGAGCGATCGCCATCAGGAGGACAGCGAGCGTCATGGCCGCTGCCACCACCGTCCAGGTCCACCCGAACCCGGCCGTCTCCGCCAGCCACCCCGCACCCAGCGGGAACAGCGCGCCTCCTGCCCCGAGCCCGGTCAGGATCGCGCCCGAGGCCTGGGCCGGCCTTCCCGGGACCAGCCGCGTGGCGGTCAGGAACACCAACCCCGTCCAGCCCCAGCCCGGCCCGATCATCAGTACCGCGCCGATCACCAGGAGGGTGATCGCCCACGGTCCCGCGCCCGCCGGCGTGGCGGCGAGGTCCACCTCACCGGCCGCGACGTCCACGGCGACCGGCCCGGGACCGGCATGGCCGGCGACGGCCAGTGCAACCATGCCGAGCGCACCGGCGGCCAGCAGCGCGACGAGCAGGTCGAACACCGCCCGTGGGTGACGGTCCACCAGCCACCCCACGCCCAGTCGGATGCCGAGGTTGAGGATGGACGCGCCGGACAGCAGCGCGCCGGCTGCCGCGGCCCCGAGCCCGAGCAGCAGCCCCGTCGGCACGATGAAGGTCGCCACTGCTGCGCCGGCCCCACCGCCGACGCCGGCGGAGATGGCCAGCAGCAGCAGGGCGCGTGGCGCACCTGCCGGTGCGTGCGGTGGGTCCCCGTCCCCGGGAGGTGGGGTTCCCGTGGCGCCGCCACCGGCGGGTGCGGCGCCCGGCTGGTGGGTCGCGGTCGCCTCGGGGCCCCCCGCGTGCCCGAACGGGGGCGTCGGTGCGGGGGCAGGGGGGGCACCCTCGATCGCCTCGATGTCGCGTGGGACCACCAGCGCCAGCCCCACCGCCAGCACCGCCACCACCAGGAAGGGCACCTGCCACCCGATGGCGGGTCCGAGGAGGGGCAGGGTGAAGCCGGCGGCCATCGAAGCGGTGGGGATCGCGGTCTCCTTCACCCCGAAGCCCATGCCCTGCCGGCGCCAGCCCACGGAGCCGGCGATCGTGCGGCCGATCGACGGGTCGGTGAAGGCCAGGCTCGCCCCGCCGAGGGCGAAGCCGACGAGCAGGTGCCAGCCCTCGGTGGCCAGCAGCCCGATCCCGGCGGCGGCCGTGCCGATGCCGAGCATGCCGATCCGGTAGCCGCGCCGGGACCCGATGCGGTCCACCGCCCGTCCACCCAGCAGCGCCAGCACGGACGCGGTCAGGAAGAACGCGGACACCGACGCACCGATGGCGCCGGGGCCGGCACCGAGGTCCTCGCCGATAGGCGCGGAGAGCGCGCCGACCAGGAAGGTCGGGAGCACGGCGAGCACCAGCGCCGCGACGACCACGCGCATCGCCCGTGGTGGCAGGGCGTGGGCGGGCGGCCGTCGGTGTGGCGGCGTGCGATCGCCGCTGTCCGCGGTGGCCGGTGTCCGGCCGGGTGGATCGGTCATGGCTGCCGCCTCAGGTGATGCGCCGGTAGCGGCGCACCGACAGCGGGATCACGACCGCCAGGAGCCCCGTGGACCACGCCAGGGTCCGCAGCACCGGACCTGCCACCTCGCCGCCGATGGACAGGGCACGGGCGGCATCCGCCGCGTGGGTCAGCGGGCTCGCGGAGGCGAAGGCCGCCATCCAGGCAGGCATGGTCTCCGGCGGGACGAACACCGAGGACGCGAACACCAGGGGGAAGATCAGCACGAAGCCCGCCGTCTGCGCGGCCTCCGCGCCCGGTACCAGCAGTGCCAGGTAGGTGAACAGCCAGCTCATCAGGTAGCCGAACAGCCCGACGATGGCGACGGCACCCAGCGCAGACAAGAGCCCCTCGGTGAACCGGAAACCGATGGCGTAGCCCACGACGATCATCAGCAGGAGCACCGACAGGGAGCGGACCAGATCGGCCAGGGTGCGGCCGGCCAGCACCGCGGAGCGCGACATCGGTAGGGACCGGAAGCGGTCCACCACCCCGCGCTCGAGGTCTTCCGCGAGCCCCACGGCGGTCTGCACCGACCGGAAGGCGGCGGAGTGGATGAACAACCCCGGCAGCAGGAAGGCGATGTAGGTCATGCCCTCTGGCAGCGCGTCCCCGGCGATGCCCCCGAACACGAAGGAGAACAGCACCACGAACATCACGGGCTGGATGGTGGAGAAGACCAGCAGGCGCGGTTGGCGCACGTAGTGGCGCAGGTTGCGCTTGGTCACGGTCCAGGTGTCCCGGGTCCCCCAGTACAGGGTGCTGAGGCGCCCACCGGGCGGCGGCGGCGCGAGCGTGTGGGCCGGGGCGGCGTCGCCGGCCGTGGGGTCGGTCATCAGGGTGCTCACGCGACCTCCTGGCGTCGGTGGTCCTCGTCGGTGCCGTGCGGGGGGCGTTCCACCTCGACGGTGGCGCCGTCGTCGCTGTCGTGCGGGGGGATGTCGGCCGCTCCCCCGGCCCCACCGGCCGCACCGGTGAGCTCCAGGAACACCTCGTCGAGGGTCGGGCGCCGCAGGCCCACGTCGCGGACGGGGATCCCGGCAGCGGAGAGCGCGCCCGACACGCGTGACAGCGCACCGAGGGCGTCGTCGGCGTCGACGGGCACCCGGATGCGTCGAGGGTCGTCGGTCGGCTCGGCGTGGGCCACGAGCTCGCACGCCGTGATGGCATCCTCCGCCACCGCGAGGGCGATGTCGACGACCTGCCCGCCGACGCGGTCCTTGAGGTCGTCGCCGGTGCCCTCGGCGATGATGGTGCCGTGGTCGATCACCGCGATGCGGTCGGCGAGCTGGTCGGCCTCCTCGAGGTACTGGGTGGTCAGCAGCAGGGTGGTGCCCTCGGCCACGAGTTCCCGGGTCACGTCCCAGATGGCGTTGCGGGAGCGGGGGTCCAGCCCGGTGGTGGGCTCATCGAGGAACAGCAGCCGCGGACGGACCAGCAGGCTGGAGGCGAGGTCGAGACGCCGGCGCATCCCGCCCGAGTAGGTGCGGGCGGCCCGGTCGGCGGCGTGGCCGAGGTCGAAGCGCTCGAGCAGCTCGTCGGCCCGACGGCGGGCCTGCCGGCCGGACAGGTGGAACAGCTCACCGAACATCCGCAGGTTCTCGCGGCCGGTGAGCAGCTCGTCCACGGCGGCGTACTGGCCGGTCAGCCCGATGGTGCGCCGGACCTCCGGTGCCTGGCGAGCGACGTCGAGCCCGAAGATCCGTGCCGTCCCGCCATCGGGTGGCAGCAGGGTTGCCAGCACCCGTACCAGGGTGGTCTTGCCGGCCCCGTTGGGTCCCAGCAGGCCCACGACCTCACCCTCGGCCACCTCGAGGCGCACGCCCGCGAGCGCGTCGGTGTCACCGAAGCGTTTGCGGACGTCGGTGACCTGCACGGCAGGTGGGCTTGGCATGGTGACTCCGGATGGTCGGGAGCAGGGGGCGCGGGCACGGGAGCGAGCTTCGCGGTGTGGGCCGCCGGCGGACATTGTCGTTCGGTGCTGGACCGGCCCCTGGCGCGGGTTCGGGCGCGACCGGGGTCACGGGTACTCGATAAGCAGCACCAGGCGGGTGTCCACACGGAGCGCTTCGTAGCGGTGCGCACGGTCGCCGGCGAACACCGCGAGATCACCGGCCTCCAGGGTCACCTCATGACCGCTCGGGCCGACGCGCAGGCCGCCGTCCGTGACGAGCACGTGCTCGGTCGTGCCTGCGGTGTGGGGGTGGCCGTCGTGGACCTCTCCCGGTGCAAGGCGCAGATCATAGAGCTCCACGCGGCTGCGTGGCCCCGTCGAAGCGACCAGGTGGGCACGCATCGCCGCGGACTCGCTGGAGACCTCCGGGGCCTCGCCGCTGCGGACCACGCGGAGCACGGGCTGCGGCTCCTCGAGGAGCTGGCCGAAGGGCACACCGAGCGCGCCTGCCAGGGCCCACAGCGTCTCGATGCCGGGGTTGGCCTCGCCCGCCTCGATGGCGTGCAGGGTGGACTTGCCGATCCCGGCTGCGCTGGCGACGTCGCCGAGGGACCGGCCGGCGCCGGTGCGCAGCGCCCGTACCGTGGCGGCCACGCGGCTGCGCAGCTCCGCCGGGGCAACGGGTGTGGTGGGCGTGTCGTGCAGCACGGTGCGTGCCTCCTCCCTGCTGCCATGAGGCGGTGGTGTCGGCGACGGCGGTCATCGGACGGTGCCGGCGACCGCGGTGATTGGACGGTGCCGGGACCCCTGTGGTACAGCTTACCGCACGATGCGTCCGCTTGACCGAACAGCCGCCGAGCCGCCAGCTGTCCGCAGCCTGGCCCTCTCCGCGCTGCCCGTCGCCCTGGCCGTCGGTGCGTACGGGCTGTCCTACGGGGTGCTGGCGGTCGCCGCGGGCCTCTCCCCCGCCGTGGCAACCCTCTCCAGCGTGCTCGTGCTGGCCGGCGGGTCGCAGTTCGCCTTCGTCGGCGTGCTGGCGCTGGGCGGCAACCCGATGGCGGGCGCGCTGAGCGGGCTGCTGCTCAACGTGCGCTACGTGGCCTTCGGGCTGGCCATCGCCCGGGCGCTGCCGGCGGGACCGTGGTGGCGACGCGCGGTGGACAGCTACCTCGTCGTCGACGAGTCCGTGGCGCTGGCGCTCGGACAGGCCGGCCCGCGCCCCCAGGACCCGTCGCGCACCGACGGCTGGTCCACCGAGGTGGTGCGCCGCTTCCGCGTGGTGGGGTGGTCGGTGGTGACCGCGTGGATCGGCGCCACCGCGCTCGGTGCCTACGGCGGGCAGCTGATCGCCGATCCCGAGGTGTACGGGCTGGACGCGGCCTTCCCCGCCGGCTTCCTCGCCCTGCTCGCCCCGTGGTTGCGGACCCCGCGGGGGCGGCTCGCCGCCGGGATCGGGGTGGTGCTGGCGCTCGGGCTCACGCCGGTCGCCCCGCCCGGGGTCCCGATCATCGCGGCGGCCCTCGGCGGACTGATCGCGGTGTGGGTGCCGGTGCGCGCGGTGCACGGGGCGGATGAGCAGGAGCAGCGGGCATGACCACGATCCTCGCCCTGGTGGTCCTGGCGGTCGGGACCTACCTGGTGAAGGCCGCCGGGCCCTTCACCGCCGCCGGCCGCGAGCTGCCGGCGTGGCTGGACCGCCTGGCCAACCTGGTGCCCGCCGGGCTCCTGGCCGCCCTCGTGGCGACCCAGACGGTGGTGGACGGGGCGAGCCTCACCCTGGACGCGCGCATCGTCGGGGTCGCAGCGGCAGCGGTGGCCGTGGCGCTCAGGGCGCACTTCGGGATCGTGGTGCTGGTGGGTGCCGGGGTGACCGCGGGCGTGCGGGCGCTCGGCTGGGGCTGAGGGCGGCAGGGGCGTCACCGCGACACGACGGTACGGCCGACCACGGCGCCGCCGGGGTCCGCACAGCACGCGCGAGGTCCCCGTCGCGGCGTCGCAGCCCGCCTACCCCTCCTGCGCGGTCGTCCCGGTCGGCTCGAGCGGGAACGGACCGCCGCGGATGGGGCGGGCCGTCTCCGTACGGAGGATGTTGTCCTCCACACGCGGCTCGTAGTGCCGGGTGAACACCCGGCCGGTCAGCTCCCGTCGGCTGCGCACCGAGGTCTTCTCGAACACCCCCTTGAGGTGGTCCTGCACGGTGTAGGGCGAGATGCCCAGCGCGGTAGCGATCTGGGTCGTCGAGTGCCCCTGCAGCACGTGGCGGGTGACCTCCTCCTCGCGGCTGGTCAGCCCGTACGCGGCCATCAGCAGCGAGGTGATCCGGTCCGCTCCGATCGGCTGGATCGTGATCGCCACGCGCGGTGCCCCCTCGCCGGTCAGCGCCTGACCCTGCACCACCGCCCAGCCGCGCTGCTCGGAGCGCACCCGCAGGGTGGCGGTCCGGCCCGCCTCCTCGGGCTGGGCGAGCACCGTCTGGGCCACCGCCAGCACCGCGGGGGGCAGCGTGGCTGGCGACGGCGCGGGCAGCTCCGCCAGCCACCGCTCCGCACCCGGCGTCAACGAGGTGGGATCCATGTCGTGCCCGAGTACGATCACCGCCGGGGCGTCGTGGGTCTGTGGGTCGCTGGCCTCACCGAGCAGGAGACCGTTGCGGACCCCTTCCGCCAGGTGCGGGGCCACCAGCCGCAGGAACTCGAGCTCCTCGGAGGAGAAGTCGGGACGACCGGGCCCGCGTGTGAGGTAGACCGCTCCCCAGTGGGTGCCGTCGGCGGCCTGCAGGGCGACCAGCACCTCGTGCTCCACCCCGATGGAGGCCAGCACCGCGTGGTACTCCCCCGCGCGGTCGGGATGGGTGTGCGCCACCTCGGTCGCCGTCTGGAGACCCCGGGGGTGGCGCACCACGTCCGCGATGCGGTTGCTGACGGCGTCGGAGGCGTACTCGCAGGCCGCCCACTCCTGGGGCGACATCTCGCACTGCCACCCACCCTGGTCACCGCCGGTCATGCTCGTGGCCAGCAGGGAGGCCGGATCGAGGGTCACCCACGTCGGGTTCGGGCGGACCTCCGGGTCGAAGATCACCGCCCGCTCGAGCTCGGCGCCGGCCGCTGTCAGGAACGTCGCGACGTCCATCCCCTCACGGGCCAGCTGCTCGACCCGCTCCAGCACCCGGCCCCGGGTGTAGGGACCCACCTGGAACCCCGGCATACCGCCCGCACCTTCCGCCGCGCCGTTCCTTCCTATCAGAACCCTCGGGAGCCGAACACCCCCAACATCCTGGGATGGCAGCCGCGGCGGCCGGCCGGGAGGGTGGTGCCACGCCGCAGCGGCGGGGAACCACCACGCCAGGACACCACCACACGACGAGGAGCCAGGCGATGCACGCCGGACCAGATGACCTCACCCTCGACTTCCAACAGGACGGGATCGAGATCCGCAGCGGTCGGTGGGGTGACATGCACGTCGCCCGGTACCAGTTGCCCGCCGGGACCGACCTGACCCCCTTCTTCGCGATGATGCCCGACGGCCTGTGCGCCGTCGACCACTACGGCATCGTGCTCGAGGGGGACATGACGATCCCCTACGGCGACGGCACCGAGGAGACCACGCGGGCTGGCGAGCTGTTCCACTGGCACGCGGGGCACACCGGACGGACCGAACAGGGCGTGGTCTTCGTCGCCGTCACGCCGCTGTCACAGCAGACCGCGATGGAGGAACGCATGGCCGCCGCGACGGGCTGAGGCGGGGACAGGCGCCTCCTTCCGTCGCCGGCCGGAGCGCGGACACCCTTCGCCCCGGTGGTGCGCCGCCGGTGTGGCGGAGCACGTCCCGAGGGAGGGACCGGTGATGTCGCCCGAGGACCTCGTCCGCCGGGCGATCGCCGCGTTCAACCGGCGTGACCTCGCGGGCTACACGGAGCTGTTCTCCCCCGACGTCGTGGTGCACGATCCCTCCTTCCCCGGACCCACCCGGGGTCGAGCCGCGCTCGCCAGGATCATCGTCGGGACCTGGCGCAGCTTCTCCGACGTGCACTGGGGACGGGACGGCCCGGTCGTCGCCGACGGGGACATGGTGGCCTTCGCGCTCCGCTTCGACATGACCCAGGATGGTCCGCTGCCGATGCCCGACGGCACCGAGTTCGAGGCGACAGGCCAGCGGATCTCCTGCGCCTCGGCGGTGTTCTGGCGACGTGATGACGTCGGCCTGGTGGTCGAGGAGCGCAGCTACTTCGACGCCACCGCTGTCGCGCTCCGGCTGGGTCTGGTCGGCTGAACGGCGGTCGCTGCGGTGTCGGGCCCGCCCTGTCGACGGCGCGAGGACCACCGTAGGGTGGTGGCACCGTGTCGCCGCGCGCAGGTGCCCGTGCCCTGCGAAGGAGTCCCACCATGACCGATCACGGATGGACGCCCGACGACCTGCACGAGGACGATGCCGCGCTGGTCGAGGTGGAGCGGGCCTTCTGGGAGCGCGGCGACCCTGCGATGTACGAGGAAGGCTTCGCCGAGGACGGACGGTGCGTGTTCGGCTTCGGCGTCCTGGACAAGGCGACGACCGTGGCCTCCATGGAGGGCGGCGCCGGCTGGTCCGACGTCGTCTTCGACGAGGTCGAGGTGCTCCACCTCCATCCGCAGGTGCGCGCGCTGGTCTACCTCGGCGAGGGCACCCGCAGCGACGGGGAGCGCTACCGGTCCCGCGTCTCCAGCACCTACGTGGAGCGCGACGGGGTGTGGCTGCTGGCGCTCCACCACCAGCTGCCGCTGCAGTGACCCGCGGCACCGGCTGCAGCCGCCCGCGGTTGCGCGTAGGCGGGGACCGCGGTGGGGCTCACAGCTCCTCGCGGGCCCAGGCGGTGGCGAGCGCGTCGGCGTACTCGTTCCACCGGTTGCCGGCGTGGGCCTTGATCCACACCAGCTCCACCTCGGGTCGCTGCTGGAGGCGCTCGTAGAGCGGGCGGACGAGGTCGAGGTTCTCCACCGGCCCGGTCTTGCGCGTCCACCCGCGCCGCTGCCAGCCCGCCGCCCACTCCGTGAGGGTGCGCACCGCGAGGTTGGAGTCGGTGTAGATCCGGACCGGGGTGCCCTCGGGCACCAGGTCCAGCGCTGCATCCAGGGCACGCAGCTCCATGCGGTTGTTGGTGGTGTCGGGGTCGTGGCCGTGGTCCTGTGCCACCACCTCGCCGCCCTGCACCCACACCGCGCCCCACCCGCCCGGTCCGGGGTTGGGGATCGAGGAGCCGTCGGTGAACACCCCGTCCTGGGGGCCGTCCTCGTAGCGCTCCAGCACCTGCGCGAGGGTGAGGTGCTCCTCGCCGCCGCCACCGGACCGGCCGCCGGATCCGGATCGGCCGCCGCCGGTGGACCGGCTGCGCGCCGCCGTCGAACGCCCTCCCGCACCGCCGCGCGTCGCCCGGCCGGAGGCGCCCCCGCCCTTGGCGGCGCGGTGACAGGAGGCACAGCGTGACGGAGTCCACCCCGGGAAGCGCTCCTGGAGGGAAGCGCTCGGGGTGAAGGTCCGGTCGCAGTCGATGCAGGTCAGCGCAGGCATACCGCCGGACGCTACCGGGCGCGGGCGTCGTCTAACGCAGGCGGTGCTCGCCGCCGGTCAGCTGGCTGCCGAACAGCTCCTTCGAGTACCGGCCGGGCGCACCCCGGTCGATGAGGAACTCCGGCGGGTGTGACTCGAGGTCGAAGCCGACCACCATGCCGCAGTGGTCGCAGACGTACTTGCCGAAGCCTTCGGAGCCCGCGGCCAGTCGCTGGTGACCGTCACACCGCGTGCACGAACGGTGTTCGGGTACCTCGGCGAGGGCGGTGCCGTGGGAGGCTGGGGTGCGGCGATCATCACTCATGGTCCAAGCGTACCGGGCCACCCACCGGTGACGGCAGCGCACGCCACGGCCACCGTGTCATGGTCGCGCCGCAGGAACACCAGGCGGATGCCGTGGGGGCCGCGCGCAGGCCGCCCGAGCTCGCGCCACAGCCGCGTCGGATCCGCATCGACGCCGTGGAGCACCACCTCGACCCCACCCTCGAGGTGGTTGACGTCGCCGGCCTGCCCGGTCCGGCCGGCCTGCCCGGTCCGGCCGGCCTGCCCGGTCCGGGCGGCCTGCCCGGTCTGCCCGGCCGGCGCGCGTTCCCTGAGCCAGCGCCGCACCGCCTTGGCACGCCCGGGCAGCACCGCCACCACCGGCCACGCCCGGTACCACGGGGATGCCGGCGGGGCGGTGTCGCAGGTGAGCAGCGCCCGGTTCCTGGCGACCCGCCGCGCCCCGATCGCCGCGCCCAGGCGGTCGTGCTGGCGCGCGCGGATCGCGGCCGGCGCGACCTCGACGAGCCAGGAACCTACCTCGCCGACGGACAATTCCTCGGCCGGCGCCGGAGGCAGCCCAGCCACCTCGGAGCCGTCGTCGGCCAGTAGGGTGGCGCGCCGGGTCGCCGGCGATGCGCCGCCCGTTGCAGACGTCCCCGCGTCGGACGTGTCGCTGCCGGTGCCCGCCATCCACACCGTGGCCTCCACCAGGGCACCTTCGACCTGGATGTACTCCACCTCGAGGCCCGCGGGCAGGTCGGGATCCGTCGGTTCCACCCCCGGCGACAGGGCGACGGCCAGCTGCAGGGCGTCGCGGTGGGCGGTGAGCAGCGCCGGCACGCTCGGCTGGTGCTGCGACAGGCGGCGCACCCGTCGCTGCCCGACGCGACGTCCGGGATCGGCATGACAGACCGTTGCCGGGCCGCTCGCGACGGTGAGTGCGTCGGCACAGCGGGTGTCAACGCGGACACCTGCCACCTCGGCGTTGTGGGCGAGCAGACGGAGCCGGGCGGGATCGGTGTCCACGGCGGTGACCGAACCACCGAGGTGTGCTGCCGCTCGCGCCAGGGCGATGGCGTCGCCACCCACCCCCGCCGCGAGATCGAGCACCGTCCCGTCCCAGGCACTCCCCTCCCCCACCGCCCGAGCCAGCAGGCTGCGTGCCCGGTGGGCGGCGACCGCCGGGTCGCTGGCCTGCTCCAGCGCCGCGCGGGTGAACAGCATCCGGTCGGCGTCCGCCCACCGGGTCCGCGCGCGGCGCCGGCACGCCGCAGCCTCGAGCGCGGCCGCGCGCCGTGCCGGGTCGGGCACCTGCCCGGTCAGCCGCGCTGCGAGCCGCAGCTCGTCCTCGCCCGCGTCCAACGCCGCCGTGGCTGCCGCCACCGTCGCGAGCCCGGTGTCGGAGACCAGCCACGCCGCCGTCGACGCATCGGGTCCGGGCACGGGTGCCTCCGTCGGGGTGGGCAGCGTATGGTCGCCGCACGCCGCGGCGGACGCGGACGGTGGACGGCGTCATGAGCGTGCCCGACGCCGGGCGGTGCTGCCGCAGCTGCGCGAGCCAGCCGGCGGTGTCGGTCCAGGTTGCGCCCTCCCTACGAAGGTCGGAGACCGCGCCGACCCTCGACCGCTACGGTGCACCCATGGAACTCCTCCAACTCGACATGCCCCTCGACGTCGTCGGTCACGACCCCGTGCTGGTCGTGGCCTTCGATGGGTGGACCGACGCCGGTGAAGGCGGGACCGCCGCCGCCGACGCGCTCCGGGATGCCTTCCCGCCCGCCAGGTTGGGTGCGTTCCCCTCGGACGCGCTCTACGACTACCGCGATCGCCGCCCCGCCCTGGACATCGATCAGGGCATGCTCGGCAGCCCGGACTGGCCCGAGGTCGTGGTCGAGCTGCTCACCCCGCCCTCCGGACCTCCGCTGCTGCTGGTCGGCGGGCCGGAACCGGACCTCGCGTGGCGCACCCTCGCAGCGGACCTGGCCGAGCTTGCCGCCGGCGCGGGGGCGACGCGCTACGTCGGCCTCGGGGCGGTCCCGGGGCCGATCCCCCACACCCGGCCCGTGCACCTGATCGCCACGTCCTCTGACCCCGATCTGCTGGAGCGGCTCGGACGGCCCCACGAGCAGGTGATCGTGCCGGCCTCCTGCCAGGTCGCCCTCGAGGCGGAGCTGCGGGACGCCGGGCTGCAGACCCTCGGGCTGTGGGTGCGGATCCCCCACTACGTCGCCGGTGAGTACCCGGAGGCATCACGGGCACTCCTCGAGCAGCTGTCCAGCCACCTCGGCACGCCCGTCGACCTGAGCGAGTTCGACGCCGACGTGGCGGAGAACCGGGCCCGGCTCGACGTCGCCGCCCAGGGCTCCGATGAGGTCAAGGAGCACGTCGCCCAGCTCGAACGCCTCTACGATGCGGAGGTCGAGGCAGAGCGGCTGGCCACCGGACCGGACCGTGCCCCTGATGGCTTCGGTTCGCTGTCGGAGGAGCAGCTGCCCCCGGCTGACGACCTGGCGGCGGAGATCGAACGGTTCCTGCAGGGCCGGAAGGAGTAGGCGTCGATGGAGGTCGGGCTGACCGCAGAGGCCGCCGAGTTGATCCGCCGCAAGGGCGGGACCGTGGCCATCGACCACATCGCTGCGGTCGGGTGCGGGAAGCAACCCGAGGTGGCCATCGACACCTACCTCAAGGGCAAGGACGTGCGCCGCTACCTGGTCGCCGAGCGGGACGGGGTCCGGATCCTGATCTCCCCCGCCATGGCCACGGCCGCACCGAGGTTGCAGGTGACCACCAAGGGCGTCGGGTTCCTCCGGCGGCTACGGATCAGCGCCGTGCTCGACCACCAGCACGGGCCCGCCTGCTCGCGCTGAGCGCGACCGGTCGCCGATCGGGCGCGCTGTGGCGGGTCCGGTGCCCGATCAGCCACCTCCGCTACAGGCGGAACTCGGGGTCGACCTGCGGGGCAGCGACGTCCATCTGGGCCTTCTGCAGCCGGCCGGACAGGTCCCAGTTCATGGACTGCCACGTGGTGACCTGGTCCAGTACCCACACCCCGGACTGCCGTGCGCCGGTCCCCGAGCGGCCGTTGCCGCCGAAGGGCAGGTGCGCCTCCGCTCCGGAGGTCGAGTTGTTGATGCTGACCATCCCGGCGGAGACCGCCTCCCGGAAGGCGAAGGCGTGCTCCGCCCGGGTGGTGTACATCGCCGCCGACAGCCCGTAACCGTGGTCGTTGGCCAGCGCCATCGCCTCCTCGAAGGTCTCGAAGGTGGCGACCGGGGCGATCGGCCCGAAGGTCTCCTCCCGGTAGAGCAGGTCATCGGGCGTCACGCCGTCCACGATGACCGGGTGTTGGAACAGCCCGGCATCCGGATCGCCGAGGAACCCCTGGCGTGGCGCGTCGGAGGTGATGCGCCCCACCGCGCTCGAGCCGGACACGCGGTGGTGGGGCGCGATGTGCTCCAGCCAGGCCGTGAACCGCTCGTCGAAGCGCGCGTTGATCATCGGGCCGTACAGCACCTCAGCGAAGGGGTCGCCGATCACCGCCTGTTCCACCGCGGCGGTGAAGCGCTCGAGGAAGGCCTCGTGGACCGAGGCGTGGACGGCCGCGACCCCGAGCGAGGTGCACCGCTGCCCGGCGGTCCCGAACGCCGAGAACAGCGCCCCCTCCACGGCGAGGTCGAGCGGGGCGTCCTCCAGCACCACCAGGGGGTTCTTGCCACCGAGCTCCAGGATCGGCGATACCAGGTGTTCGCCGCACAACGCGCCGATCCGTCGACCCACCTCCGAGGATCCCGTGAAGCCGACCTTGTCCACGTCACCGTCGACCAGCGCACGTGACAGACCCTCGAAGGTCGCCGGTCCGTCCGCGAGGACCAGTTGCAGCGCTGACGGTGGGATGCCCGCCGCCAGGATGCACCGCACGAAGGCCGTGGCGGTCTGCGGCGCGTACTCGGCCGGCTTCCACACCACCGTGTTGCCGGCGAGCAGGGCCGGTACCAGGTACCAGGAGGGCACCGCGACGGGGAAGTTGCCTGCCGTGATGACCGCCATCGTCCCCACCGGCTTGCGGTAGGTGAACAGCTGCTTGGCGGGCATCTCGCTCGGCACCGTCATCCCGTACAGCCGTCGGCCCTCGGAGGCGAAGAAGATGCAGGTGTCGATCGCCTCCTGCACCTCACCGAGCGCTTCGGCGTAGGGCTTGCCGATCTCCCGGGTGACGATGCCGGCCAACGCGTCCTTGTTCTCCTCCAGTACCCGTGCCAGGCCGTGGATCGCGACACCGCGGACCGGAGCCGGGGTCGCCGCCCACTCGCCTTGGGCGGCATGCGCACGGCGGCACGCGGTTGCGAAGGTGTCCGCGTCGCCGAGGTGGACCCGGGCCACCTCGACGTCGAGGTGGGCGGGATCGACCAGGACGCGCGCCTCGCCGGCTGCGCTGACGGGTTCACCGTCGAGCAGCGAGGTCAGGACGGGGACGGTGTCGGTGGTGGTCATGGCGGGCTCCAGTCGGTCGCGTGGGCGTCGCGTGGGCGTCGCGTGGGTGCTCCATGGCGGGCGCGCTCTCGACCGGCGACCCCGGCTCCATCGACGTCCTCCTCGCCGTCCCGGGCACGCTAGGGGGCACGGTCGGGGACGTGCCGGGTGTCCGCGCGGACGACCGATAGGCGCACGGCGCCGGCGCCACCGGCCACTAACCTGCGCCGCCCCGGCGCCGGGGCGGCGCAGGCCCGTCACGACCCGGTTCCGCCCGACCGCCCCTGCCGTCTTCGGCCCGTCACCGATCGGAACGCCACCGTGCGTATCGCCGTCACCGGCTCCATCGCGACCGACTACCTCATGACCTTCCCGGGACGGTTCGCCGAGCAGCTGGTGGCCGACCAGCTCGACCGGGTGTCCTTGAGCTTCCTCGTGGACGAGCTGGAGGTCCGCCGCGGTGGGGTGGCCGCCAACATCGCCTTCGGTCTGGCGCAGCTCGGCCTCAACCCGCTGTTGGTCGGCGCCGTCGGGCAGGACTTCGACAGCGATTACCGGGCGTGGCTGCGCCGGCACGGTGTCGACACCTCCGGGGTACATGTCTCCGAGCTGCGCCACACCGCCCGCTTCCTGTGCACGACCGATCTGGACCAGGCCCAGATGGCCAGCTTCTACACCGGCGCGATGGAGGAGGCCCGCTTCATCGAGCTGGCGCCGTTGGCGGAGCGCCACGGCAACCTCGATCTGGTGGTGATCTCCCCCAACGACCCGGAGGCGATGCTGCGTCACACCACGGAGTGCCGCCAACTCGGCATGCCGTTCATGGCCGATCCCGGCCAGCAGCTGGCCCGCATGGAGGGGCCGCAGGTCCGCAAGCTGGTCGACCAGGCGACGTACCTGATCACCAACGGCTACGAGAAGGCGCTGCTGGAGTCGAAGACCGGCTGGTCGCACGACGAGGTCCTCGCACGGGTCGGGACCCGGATCACCACCCTCGGACCGGAGGGCTGCATCATCGAGGATGACGGCGGGACCCGGATCGAGGTGCCGGCCGCCCCGGAGCAGCGCCGTGAGGACCCTACGGGGGTCGGGGATGCCTTCCGTGCCGGGTTCCTCGCCGGGTTGGCATGGCGGCTGCCGCTGCAACGGTGCGCCGAGCTCGGATCCCTGGTGGCCACCTACGTCCTGGAACACATCGGCACGCAGGAGTACGCGCTCGAGCGCGACGAGGTGCTCGAGCGCCTCGGCACCGTGTTCGGGTCGGCCGCGGCCGACGAGGTGGCGGTGCACCTCCCGGACTGATGGTGGCAGGAGCGCTCCAGCGCGATCCGGTGGACACACGCCCGTCTGCGGTGCGGCATCCGCGGCTGGTTGACCTGGCCTGGTGGCAGGTTCCGTGGTTGGCAACGTCGCCGCGGTGGCGACTCAGCCGTGCAGGTGCTCCACGATGTGGTCCACGCAGGCGGTGTAGGCCTCCACATCGGCGGCGGTCATGGCCGGGAACATGCCCACCCGGAGCTGGTTGCGTCCGAGCTTGCGGTAGGGCTCGGTGTCGAGGATGCCGTTGGCGCGGAGCACGGAGGTGACCTGCTCACCCGACACGGCATCGTCGAGATCGACCGTGCCAACCACCAGGGAGCGTGCCTGCGGGTCGGCCACGAAGGGCGACGCCCAGGGGCGCTGCTCCGCCCAGCCGTAGAGGTGGTCCGCCTTCGCCCGTTGTGCGGCCACGACCCCGTCGAGGTCGCCGAAGGTCGACAGCATCCACTCGACCTGCTCCGCCGCGAGGAACACCGTGGACACCGACGGGGTGTTGTAGGTCTGGTGCTTGCGGCTGTTGTCCAGCGCGGTTGCCAGGTCGAGGAAGGTGGGGATGTAGCGGCCCGAGGCGCCGATGGCACCGATCCGGTCCACGGCTGCCGGGGAGAGCAGTGCCATGGTCAGCCCCCCCTCGGCGGCGAAGCCCTTCTGGAGGCTGAAGTAGTAGACATCGGTGCTCGCGATGTCGACCGGGAGCCCGCCCGCACCCGAGGTGGCGTCGACCAGCACCAGGGCGTCGTCGACACGCTCGGGCTGCTGCATGACCCCCGTGGAGGTCTCGTTATGGGTGAAGGCCTGCACGTCGCAGCCCGGCGCGGGGCTGGCCGCCGGCCGGGTGCCCGGCTCGGCGGTGACCACATCAGGTTCCTCCAGCCACGGTGCGGCGGCGGTGGCGGCGGCGAACTTGCCGCTGAACTCCCCGAAGGCGTAGTGCCGGGCGCGCTGGTCCACGAGCGCGAAGGCCGCTGACTCCCAGAAGGCCGTGGCTCCGCCGACGGTGACCAGGACCTCGTACGCCTCCGGCAGCCCGAACAGTGTCGCGATGCCCTCCTGCAGGCGCTGCACCTCGGCACGGACCCGGGGTTGGCGGTGGGAGGTGCCGAGCAGTTCGTCCGCAACCTCGGCGAGGCGTTGCACGGCTTCGGGCCGGACCTTGCTGGGCCCGCAACCGAAGCGGCCATCGGCGGGTCGAAGGTCTGCGGGGATGTGGAGCGGGGCGGTGGACACGATGGACCTCGAGGTGGCTCGCAGATGGCGGTCGGCCGAGCGCGGAGGCGCCGGTGGCCTGGGGGCGGGCGGGTTCGATGGTGCGCACCGCCTAGTGAACACCTCGGCCCCGCCCCCTGCGAGCCGGGCCCAGTGCACCGCCGGAGGGGGCCACAGGACCCGGACCCGGCGCAAGGTCCCGGGAGTAGGCTGACCGGGGCCACGATGACAGGCTGTGGCCGCACCCGCCGTACCCGACGAGACAAGCGAGCGAACCGTGTCTCTGGCCCGTCGCATCCGCGAGATGGAAGCCTCTCCCACCATGGCGGTGGACGCCAAAGCCAAGGCGTTGAAGGCAGCCGGTGAGCCGGTGATCGGCTTCGGTGCCGGGGAGCCCGACTTCCCCACCCCCGATCACATCGTCGAGGCGGCCCGTGCGGCCGCCTACGAGCCGGCCGCGCACCGCTACTCCCCCGCGGGTGGCCAACCCGCGCTGCGCCAGGCGGTGGCGACCGCCACCTCGGCGTCCTCCGGGCAGACCTACGAGGCCGCCAACGTGGTGATCACCAACGGCGGGAAGCACGCGCTGTACAACATCTTCATGGCCCTGCTCGACGACGGCGACGAGGTGCTGGTCCCCGCCCCCTACTGGGTGTCGTTCCCGGAACAGATCAAGCTCGCCGGCGGGGTCCCGGTGGCGGTGGCCACCACCAAGGACACCGGTTTCCAGGCGACGGTGGCGCAGTTGGAGGCCGCCCGCACGGAGCGGACCACGGCGCTGGTGTTCGTCTCGCCCTCCAACCCCACGGGTGCGGTCTACGACGCCGAGGCCACCGCCGCCATCGGGCAGTGGGCCGCGGACAACGGGATCTGGGTCGTCACCGACGAGATCTACCAGCGGCTGGTCTACGGCGACGCGCGCTTCGTCTCCCTGCCGCAGGTCGCACCCGCCGCCGCCGAACGCACCATCATCACCAGCGGTGTCGCCAAGACCTACGCGATGACGGGCTGGCGGGTCGGCTGGGCCGTGGCACCGGGCGAGATCGCCGCCGGGATGGGCAAGCTGCAGAGCCAGGTCACCTCCAACGTGTGCAACGTCGCCCAGGCCGCGGCGCTGGAGGCGTTGACCGGTCCCCAGGACGCGGTGGAGGCGATGCGCCAGGCCTTCGATCGGCGCCGCCAGGTCGCCGTGGACGCGCTGTCCGCGATCCCCGGGGTGTCGGTGGTGGAGCCGATGGGTGCCTTCTACGTCTTCCCCTCCTTCGAGGAGGTACTCGGTGCCGAGGTGGCGGGTCGCCGGGTGGAGAACACCCTGGACCTCGCCGAGGTGCTGCTCGAGGAGGCGAAGGTGGCCGTGGTGCCGGGCGAGGCCTTCGGCGCGCCCGGCTACGCCCGGCTGTCCTACGCCCTCGGGGACGACGACCTGGCCGAGGGCATCGGCAGGATCGCGGCGCTGCTCGCCGGCTGAGCACCGCCGGTCCAGCCCCTCCCCCGGTGGCGCGGCAGCCGCCCGGCCTCCTGACGGACCCCGGACCATCGGTGTGCCAGGCATCGGCGCCGCCGGCCGCGCCGCAAGCTGTGGGAGGCAACAGCTTCCGGCGCACCGCGATCAGCAACGGCCGTTACGCCGGCCGATCCGTGCCGGAAGTTGTGGGCCCGCACAACTTCCGGCGGCCTGTCGGCCACAGCGGCGGGCACGGCATGCCAGGGCGGCCTGTCGGCCACAGCGGCCGGCGCGGCGCCGGGGCCCGGGGTGGCGCCGGGGTCGGTGCGCGGCCCGCCGGGTCACTCCTTGGTGTAGGGCTTGCCGTTGGCTGCCGGTGGGCGCAGCCGGCCCATCAGCCCCGCCACCACCAGGATCGTCACGAGGAAGGGCGCGGTGAGCAGCAGGTCGGAGGGCACCGGTACCCGCAGGAGCTGCAGCGAGGTGGCGATCTGATCGGCGAAACCGAAGATCAGCGCTGCCCCGAAAGCGCCCACCGGGCTGTAGCGACCCACCAGCATCGCCGCCAGGGCGATGAACCCCCGTCCACCGGTCATCTCCCGGGAGAACTGCCCGACCGCGTCCAGGGTCCACCAGGCCCCGCCGATCCCGGCGAAGACCCCGCCGAGCAGCACCGCCTTGTACCGGGTCGCCAGCACGTTGATGCCGACGGTGTCCGCGGCCTTCGGGTGTTCACCCACCGACCGCAGCCGGAGTCCCCACCGGGTCTGGAACAGCGCGTAGTGCAGGGTCGCAACGGCGATCAGCATCCCGAACACCATCACCGACTGGCGGAAGAACACCGGGCCGATCAGCGGGATCTCGCTGAGCACCGGCACGGCGATGGCGGTGAAACGGGTGGGTGAGTTCAGCTGTGGGTTGCCGGACAGCACCTGGGTGTTGAGGAAGGAGGTCACACCGGTGGCGAACACGATCAGGACCACGCCGACCACGATCTGGTCAGCCTTGAACTGGATGGTGAGCCCGGCCAGCATGAAGGCGACCAGCACACCAGCGCCGATGCCACCGAACAGCCCGATCCACGGGTCGCTGGCCAGGGAGGACACCACCGCCGCGGTGAAGGCGCCGGCGAGGAACTGGCCCTCGATGGCGATGTTGATCACCCCGGCGCGTTCGCACACCACGCCGGCCAGCGCGCCCAGCGCGATGGGCGTGGCCCGTGCCAGGGAGCCGCGCAACAGCCCCACCACCGACAGCTGCCCCTCGGCGGCCGCCCAGGTCAGGAAGGCCAGGACGAACAGCAGCGCCACCACACCCACCAGCAGCACGGCCTTGGAGCCGAAGCCGGTGGTGAACTGCCGGTAGGCGATCACGGCGACGATCGCGGAGAGCACCAGCACCGCCGGCACCACGTCCACGACCAGGTTCGGGAGCTCGAACAGTTGGCCGCGGGCGTCGTTGAGCACGAAGGTGGCCTGCTCGCCACGTGCCGAGGTGGCGAACACCCCCAGCATCACCGCGAGCACGAGCAGGGAGAAGACGCCGAAGCGGCGCTCGCGGCGGCGCTGCGCGGCCGGGGCTGTCACGGTCTGGCTCATCCGCCCCACCCCTTCGAGACCTGGGCCGTCTGGAGGTCATCGGCCTTGATGCGGAAGATCGCGCGCACCAGCCCGGGTGCCGCGATGAACACGATGATCAGCGCCTGGATGACCAGGGCGAGCTCCAGGGAGGTACCGGTCTGGGCCTGCATGTTGCGCCCACCCGCCTTCAGCGCCCCGATGAGGATGCCCGCGGCGACGGTGCCGCCGATCCGGCCGCGGCCGAGCAGGGCGACGGTGATGCCGTCGAACCCGAGGCCGGCGGAGAAGCCGATGGTCAGGCGGTACTGCAGCCCGAGGATCACCGCGGCGCCGGCTGCGCCGGCCATCGCGCCACCGGTGGTCATGGCCAGGATCACGGTGTTGCCGGGGCTCATCCCGGCGGCGGTCGCCGCCCGGGGGTTCATCCCGACCGCGTTCAGCTCGAAGCCGCGGGTGGAACGCTCCACCAGCCAGAAGATCGCCACCGCCAGCGCGAGGGCCACCAGCAGGCTGGCGTTCACCCGCAGGCTCGGCTCCCACCAGACCAGCCGCGGGAACCGCGCCGACTCCTCCACCGAGCGGGAGATCGGGTCGGCGCGGTCGGGCCGGCGGAACAGGGTCGTGGAGATCAGGTAGCCGCTGACCAGCAGGCCGATGTTGTTCAGCATGATGGTCGAGATGACCTCGTGTGCACCGGTCCGAGCCTTCAGCACCCCCGGGATCCAGCCGTAGATGCCGCCGGCGATGATGCCGGCGAGCAGGGCCAGGGGCAGGTGCACCAGCATCGGCAGCCCGGTGAGTGCGAACCCGATCAGGCCCGCGACCATCCCCCCGGCGACGAACTGGCCCTCCGCGCCGATGTTGAACAGCCCGGCCCGCAGGGGCACCGCCACCGCCAGGCCGGTGAGGATCAGCGGCGTGGCGGAGACCAGCGTCTCCGACAGCTGGGGGATGCCGACGAGCGATCCCTGCAGCAGGGCGAGGTAGGCGGAACCGACGGCCTCCAGGGAGGCCTGCACCGCGTCGGTCGGTCGCGCGAAGAAGTAGCCCAGGCTCTCACGGACGGCGTCCTCGCTGAGCGCGATGATGAAGGCGCCGATCACCAGCGCGGAGACGAAGGCCAGCACGGTGACCACGACGCTGGTGCCGGTCAGGGCGGCGACGAGCCGTTGGCTGAAGGTGGCATCGAGGGTGACCCCGGCGGCCTCCTCCTCCCGCTCCTTGGCCGCTTCGATCTCCGCCTGCGCGAGTTCCTCCTCGCTGACGGCGACGGCACCGTCGCCCGGCGACGGTACGTCGGGTGGGTGCCCGGGTTCCTCGGGCGTGGGCTCCCGCGGCCCCTGCTCGTCGCTCATGGCTGTCCTCCGGGCGCGGTGCCGAGCACCTCTTCGGGGTCGGCACCGGCCATCATCCGGCCGACGGCCTCCTTGGAGATCGGGGTGTCGAAGGGCCCGACGAGGCGGCCGTGGAACATCACCGCTACGCGGTCGGCCAGCGCCAGCACCTCGTCGAGCTCGGAGGACACCAGCAGCACGGCGGTGCCCTCGTCCCGCTTGGCGACGAGTTGGGTGTGGATGTACTCGATGGAGCCGACGTCCACACCGCGGGTGGGCTGGGAGGCCACCAGCAGATCGATGGGCCGGTCGAACTCTCGTGCCACCACGACCTTCTGCTGGTTGCCCCCCGACAGGCTGCCCGCGGTGGTGGCCACCGAGGGGGTACGGATGTCGTAGGCCGAGACCAGCTCGCGGGCGTGGTCGTTGATCGCGGCGAACTGCAGGGTGCCCTTCCGGGCGAAGGGCTCCGCATCCCACAGGTTCAGGATCAGGTTCTCCGCCACGGAGAAGTCGGCCACCAACCCGTCGCTGCTGCGATCCTCGGGCACGTGTCCCGTCCCGTCGCGCAGCACCTCCTTGCGCGTGGCACCGTTGACGGGCCGCCCGGCGATGGTGACCTCGCCATCGGCGATGGCCTGCAGCCCGGTCACCGCACGCACCAGCGGGGTCTGGCCGTTGCCCTCCACCCCGGCGACGGCGACGATCTCGGCCGCGTTGATCGTCAGGTCGACGTCCTCCACGACCGGGGCCCCGAGCGCGTCCTCCACCCGGAGCCCACGCACCTGCAGGACAGCCGGACCCGGCGTCGCGGGCGGGCGCTGCACCGACAGCTCCACGGGACGGCCCACCATCAGGTTGGCGAGCTCCTGCTCCGAGGTGGTTCTGGGATCGGCGGTGCCCACGATCCGCCCGCGTCGCAGCACGCTGATGCGATCCGCGATGGCCCGGTGCTCCCTGAGCTTGTGGGAGATGAAGATCACCGAGCGCCCCTCGTCGGTGAAGGCGCGGATCGCCTCGAACAGGTCGTCGGCCTCCTGCGGGGTGAGCACCGCGGTGGGCTCGTCGAGGATCAGCAGCCGGGCGTCGCGGTAGAGGGCCTTGAGGATCTCGACCCGCTGCTGGATGCCGACGGGCAGGTCCTCGACCTTGGCGTCGGGGTCCACCGGCAGCCCGGAGCGTTCCGCGAGCGCCGCCACCTCGGCGGAGGCGCGTTCACGGTCCAGCTTGCCCAGCCGTTGGGTGTGCTCGACACCGAGCACGATGTTCTCCGCGACGGTGAACACCGGCACCAGCATGAAGTGCTGGTGCACCATGCCGATACCGGCGTCGATCGCATCGCCGGGATCCTCGAGCTCGAGCCGCTGCCCATCGACCAGGATCTCGCCCTCGTCCGCCCCGTACAGCCCGTAGAGGATGTTCATCAGGGTGGACTTGCCGGCGCCGTTCTCCCCCAGCAGCCCGTGGACCTCGCCGGACTCCACGACCAGGTCCACGCGGTCGTTGGCGACCACACCGGGGAACCGCTTGGTGATCCCCTTGAGTTCGAGCCGCACGGCCTCCTCCTCGACCTCGTCACGGGGACCGATCGGGCCCGTGGCACAGCGCCGTGGGCGCACGCTAGCCCGCGCCGCCATCCCGCCCAACCATCCGGGGCGGCGACACCCCCCGCCGGGTCCGCGCCGCGTGCCGGCGGCGGGGTCACGGGTGCGGGACACCGGAGGGGTGCCCGCTCGGGGCACCCCTCCGACTGGTCCTCACACCGCGACGATCAGTAGTCGGCCGGGTCCACGGAGATCTCGCCGGCGATGATGCCGTCGATCAGCTCCGGGATGGCGTCGCTCACCTCGGCCGGCACCTCGTCCTCGAAGTCGTGGAAGGGTGCGATGCCCACGCCTTCGTTCTCCAGGGTGCCGACGTAGATGCCGCCCTCGAAGGTGCCGTCGACCACGGACTCCATGGCGTCGAACACCGCGACGTCCATGTTCTTCAGCACCGAGGTCAGCATGAGCTCACCGAACTGTGTGGACTCGAAGCCGTCGGTGTCCACCCAGATCATGGTGCCCTGACCGAAGTCCTCGATCGCGGTAGCGGTGCCCAGGCCCACCGGGCCGGCGACCGGCATGATGATGTCGGCGCCCGCCTGCAGCAGGGTGTCGGTGATGTTGCGGCCGTCGTCCTGGGACTCGAAGTTGCCGGTGAACAGGCCGTCCTCACCGTCCCAGCCCTCGACGACGACGTCGGCACCCATCTCCTCGTTGTAGAAGGAGGCACCGGCGAGGTAGCCGTCCATGAACACGGTCACCGGCGGGATGTTCAGGCCGCCGTAGGTGCCGATGGTGCCGGACTCGGTCATCGCGGCGGCCACGTAGCCCGCGAGGAAGCCCGCCTGCTCGGTGGCGAAGGTCAGGCCGAGGAGGTTGTCACCCTCGATGCCCTCGTCCACGATGGCGAACAGCTGGTCCGGGTTGGCGTCGGCGGCCTCCTGGGTGGCCTCACCGAGCAGGAAGCCGACGGTGACGATCAGATCGCAGTCCTGGTCGACGAAGGCCTGGATGTTGGGCTCGAAGTCCGACTCCGAGGTGGACTCCAGCACGGAGATCTCGACACCGAGCTCCGCCTCGGCACGCTGCATGCCGGCCCAGGCGGTCTCGTTGAAGGACTGGTCATCGACGCCGCCCTGGTCGGTGACCAGGCAGCCGCGGAAGTCACCCTCGGGCGCGGCTTCCTCGGCCTCGTCGGTCTCCTCGGCCTCGTCTTCTTCGACAACGTCGTCCTCGGGCTCCTCGACCTCATCGACCTCCTCGGTCGCGTCGGGCTCCTCATCGGGGGCCTCGCCGCAGGCGGCGAGCACCAGCGCACCGGCCAGCACCCCGGCGGCAGCGCGTCGGAACGTGATCCTCATCGAGCTGAACCTTTCGATCGTCCCGACCGGCTGCGGCGGATCCGCCGGCCGTGTCGGTGAGCTCGCGCGGGAGGTTCGATCCCGGGGCGGTCCCGCTGCCGCACCCAGGGGTCCTGATGCTACTAGCCGCGTCGTAGTCGATCGCGGGACCTTCGTCCCCCGGTGCGCGGTGCGCTCGTGGGCGCGGGTGCTACTCGAGGATGCGGATCTCCCCATCGCTGGCGGCGACCACCGCCCGCAGCGCCCGGTGCAGCCCCGCGTGCAGCTCCCGGAACCGCGTCACCGCGGGATCGTCCTCGCTGACGTCCTCGTCGGCGATCGGGGTCTGCTCCTCCTGCACGGCCTCGTCGGCGGGGTCGGTGTCCGCCAGCGCGGCGAGCTCCGCGTCCCAGTCGGTGGTCGCTGCAGCCCGCTTCAGCCACATCGACGGCGCCTGCAACAAGGCCCGGTCGAGGTCCTGGACGATGGTGACCACCACGTCGGTGGTGGTGCGCACACCCGGCTGGGCGAGCAGCCGCAGCGCTTGGAGCTTGCGCATCGCCATCGCGGCGATCATGCGGGGCTCACCGAGCTCCTCGACCGCCGAGTCGATATCGGTGAGGGAGATCGTGACCCGGTCATCCACCTCGAACCAGGCCTTGAGGGTGGCGAACAGCTCGGCGGTGATGTCGTGCAGCGCGAGCAGCTCATCGGGTTTGGGTGTCGTGCGCACGCCGTCCTCAGTCCTGCGCGAGACCCGGGAGATCGGTGCAGTCCGCACGGTCGACCTCCTCGAGCTCAGCGAGCGCCTCCGGTGTGGCGGCGCCACCGAGCTCCTCCAGGGCGGCCCGGTCGACGCACACCAGTGACACCGATCCGGCGCGGCTCTGGACCCCGGGGGCGTCCGTCACGAAGCGCTCCACCGGCACCAACACCGAGGTGGAGGGCTGCGACAGCATCGCGATCACCAGCGGCCGCAGCTCGTCGTCGTAGGTGCGCGCATCCCTGGCGCGCTCGTCGATGCGCAGCTGTGCGTCGAGTTCGGCTTCCCCGACCTCCTCGAGCAGGGTGTAGCCGGCGAGCAGCCGGGCGTTGGCGCTGAGCAGGAGCTCGAGGCCCACCTCGATCTCGCCGCGATGCGCATCGGCACCCGTCGCGACGCCCTGCTCATCGGTGGCTTCGAGCGGGAAGGCCAGATCGGCGCCCTCGGCCGCCGAGATGGAGGTGGTGCCGGTCCAGGCGTCCAACCACCCGCGCGTGACGAGCGCCACACCGTCGGCGACGTCCCCGTCGGCCTCGTCGGCGTCGACGAACAGCTGCCGCAGGTCAGGTTCCAGGAAGTCCAGCACCGCACGGACGCTGGTCGCATCGCCCTCCAGTTCCCCGAAGGTGGTCGTCTCCGCGATCTGCACGCCGGTAGGTGGCAGCTGCGCCGGCAGCTCCTGCTCGAGCGCATCGAGACGCTCGAGCAGCGCGGTCGGGGACGAGCCCTCGGCGGCGTCATCGTCGGATTGCGCCAGGGCGGCGCCGGTCAGGCTCGCGAGGGCGAGCGCGCCCACGGCGACGAGCGTGCCGATCGTCCCTCGCGCGCGACCCACGATGACCTCCTCGGTGTGCGGTGCGGTGACGGTCCCACCCGCACCTGGGTGGCGGGATGTCGGCCCGCTGCCCACAGGTATCGGTCGGTGGAACCGTGTCGTGAACCCCGTGGTCGACCTCCTGTCAACCACGTGAGCAACACCGCGCACGCTACGCGACGCGTCGCTCAGAGCGAAGCATCTGCGACAGCGGGTGGATGTGGGCTGGTGGCGACGCCCGGTCGTGCGCCCCGGACGCCGCGTGGCGTGCGCTGGGCAGTTCAGTAGCGGTAGGCGTCGTCCTTGTAGGGGCCCTCGACGTCGACGCCGAGGTACTCCGCCTGCGCGGGGGTGAGCTCGGTCAGGCGGGCGCCGATCTTCTCGAGGTGCAGGCGCGCGACCTCCTCGTCGAGGTGCTTGGGCAGCACGTACACCTCGTGCTTGTACTCCTCGTGTCGCTGCCACAGCTCCAGTTGGGCGAGGACCTGGTTGGTGAAGGAGGTGGACATCACGAAGGAGCTGTGCCCGGTGGCGTTGCCGAGGTTCACCAGCCGTCCCTCGGCCAGCAGGATCACGTCCTTGCCGTTGGGGAGGTGGACCAGGTCGACCTGGGGCTTGATGTTGGTCCAGTCGTAGGCGCGCAGCGCCTCGGTCTCGATCTCGGTGTCGAAGTGCCCGATGTTGCACAGGATCGCGTGGTCCTTCATCTGGAGCACGCGGTCGTGGGTGACGACCCCCATGTTGCCCGTGGCGGTGACCACGATGTCGGCCTGGTCGATCACGTCCTCGATGCGCACGACCCGGTAGCCCTCCATGGCCGCCTGCAGGGCGTTGATCGGGTCGATCTCGGTGATGAAGACCGTTGCACCCATCCCGTCGAGGGCCTGGGCACAGCCCTTGCCGACGTCGCCGTACCCGGCGACGACCACGACCTTGCCGGCGATCATGACGTCCGTCCCGCGCTTGATCCCGTCGATCAACGACTCGCGGCAGCCGTAGAGGTTGTCGAACTTCGACTTGGTGACCGAGTCGTTGACGTTGATGGCCGGCATCATCAGGGTCCCGCGCTTCTGCCAGGAGCGCAGCTGCTTGATGCCGGTGGTGGTCTCCTCGGACACCCCGAGGATGTCGGGCAGGAGCTCCGGGTGCGCGTCGTGGATCAGCGCGGTCAGGTCACCGCCGTCGTCGAGCAGCAGGTTCGGACCGGAGCCGTCGGGCCAGACGAGCGTCTGCTCGATGCACCAGACGTACTCCTGCTCGGTCTCACCCTTCCAGGCGAAGACGGGGGTGCCGGCAGCGGCCACGGCGGCCGCCGCCTCGTCCTGGGTGGAGAAGATGTTGCAGGAGGACCAGCGCACGGAGGCACCGAGGGCCTGGAGGGTCTCGATGAGCACAGCGGTCTGGACCGTCATGTGCAGGCAGCCGGCGATGCGTGCTCCTGCGAGCGGCTGCTCGCCCTCGAAGCGTTCGCGGAGCGCGATCAGGCCGGGCATCTCGCGTTCGGCGAGCTGGATCTCCTTGCGGCCCCACTCGGCGAGGGCGAGGTCGCGGACCTCGAAGTCCTCGTCGGGGTAGCGACGCTGGATCTCGGTCGGCGGTGCGCTGGTGGTCTCGCTCATGTCCTACCTGTTCCTACGGTGCCGGAGCGTGGGGGTGGGAGCCGTCACGCATCGGCAGGGGTGGGAGGTGGGGCCGGACTCGGCGTCCTCGTCGTGCGGCAGTGTGCCCGAACCTTGCGGTCCACCGCTGGTGTCCGGCCGTCCGGGCGTCAGCCCTGCACGGACGACCTGCGACCCGCGGGTGGCGGGCGGGGTGGGCCGCGGTGGGTCGTGCGGGCGTCACTGGCGTTCCCCGGGCGTTCGGAACCGGGTGAGGAGTCGGCTCACCGGTTCGCGCCGCACGGGCATCCGCACCTCGCGGTCACGCTGCGCGGCGAGGGTCGCGAGGAAGGTGGTCCGCGCCACCTCGACCGCGCCGAGGCTGGTGAGATGCGGGGTGGGCAGCTGCACGTCCACGAGCAGGCCGCCCGCGGCGGTGAACCGGTCCAGCAGGGCGAAGAGGGCGACCTTGGAGGCGTCGGGCGCGCGGTGGAACATCGACTCTCCGGTGAACACCCCACCCACCTGGACGCCGTAGATGCCCCCGACCAGCGACGCGCCGTCCCACACCTCGACGGAGTGGACCCAGCCGAGCCGGGCGAGCTGGAGGTAGGCGCCACGCATCGCCGGGGTGATCCAGGTCCCGTCCCCGCCGCGGTCCGCGCAGGCGTCGAGCACGGCCTCGGTGGCGGCGTCGACGGTGGTGGTCCAGCCCGACCTGCGCAGGGTGCGTCTGCAGCTGCGGGACAGGTGGACGCTGTCGGGGGTCAGCACGCTCCGTGGGTCGGGGCAGAACCACGGCAGCGCCACGCCCGGGTGCGGCCACGGGAAGATGCCCCGGCGGTAGGCGTCCGCCAGCGTGGCGGGGGCGAGGTCCGCACCCAGACCGACCAGGCCGTCCGCGTCCGCGGTGTCGCCATCGGGCAGCGCCCACGCCGAGGGCGGCAACGGGCGCGGCCGTCGCGCACGGCCGTCGGCCGGCATCGGGGCTCCGCCTGCCGCGCGCACGATCCCCTCCTGGCTGTCCCTGCGGGACCGTAGCGCTGGACTAGCGTGCCGGTCCGTACGCCAGGAGGCCGACGTGGCAGAGCTCGCCGGTGCAGACCCGCACGCTGAGTCCCGGCGGGTGCACCTCGTGGACGGCACCTTCGAGCTGTTCCGCGCCCACTACTCGAGGCGACCGTCGCGCACCGCCCCCGACGGTCGCGACGTCAAGGCCACGGTCGGCCTGGTCTCCAGCCTGCTCGCCCTGCTCGATGACGCCGAGGAGGCGGTCACCCACCTCGGCGTCGCCTTCGACCGCCCGATCGAGAGCTGGCGCAACCAGCGGCTGGACACCTACAAGGGCTCGGAGGGCGTCGATCCCGCCCTGCTCTCCCAGCTCGCCGGCGCCGAGGCGGCGGTGTCGGCCCTCGGGCTCCACCTGTGGCGTGCCGAGGAGGTGGAAGCCGACGATGTGTTGGCGAGTGCGGCCGTCCAGTTCGCGGGCGCTGTCGAGCAGGTCCGCCTGCTGACCCCCGACAAGGACCTGGCGCAGGTGGTTGCGGGCACACGCATCGTGCAGGTGGACCGCACCCGCGGCGTGGAACGCGACGAGGCGGCGGTGGTCGAGCGGTTCGGGGTGGTCCCCGCCGCGATCCCCGACCTGCTCGCCCTGGTGGGCGATGACGCCGACGGCATCCCGGGGCTCGAGGGCATCGGGCAACGGACAGCGGCGACGCTGTTGGCGCACTACGGCGAGCTGGATGCCATCCCCCCCGACCACGAGGCGTGGGAGGTGCCGGTCCGTGGTGCGGCCCGGATCGCGGCGACCCTGCGCGAGCACGCAGCGGAGGCGCAGCTCTACCGGGAGCTGACCACCCTGGCCCGCGAGCTCGACCTCGGTGTCGGGGTGGAGGACCTCGCGGTGGGCGGCGTCCCCCGTGCACGGTTCCTCGCCTGGTGCGACGCGGTGGGGGCGGACCGTCTGCGGGACCGCCCGCGGCGGTGGGCGTGAGCCGGTATGGCTGAGGATGCGGTGCCAGATCCCGGCGGTGATCCGTCCGCGGGGATGCGACGCCACTCCGCGCTGATCGCCGCGGGGATCACCCTGTCACGGCTGTCGGGGCTGGTACGGGACGCGGCACTGGCGTTCTTCCTCGGCGCCAACGTCGGGGCGGACGCCTTCCGCGCGGCCCTGAAGATCCCCAACCTGCTGCAGAACCTCCTCGGCGAGGGCGTGCTGTCCGCCTCCTTCATCCCCACCTACGCCCGGTTGCTGGCCGAGGATCGTGAGGAGGAGGCCGGCCGGGTCGCCGGTGCGGTGCTCGGGCTGCTCACCGTGCTGACCGGGGTGCTGGTGCTGGCCGGTGTCGCCCTGGCGCCCTTGCTGGTGCGGGCCATCACCCCCGGCTTCACGGGGGAGCGCCTCGAGCTGACGGTGCTGCTGGTGCGCATCATGTTCCCCGGGGTGGGGTTGCTGGTCCTCTCCGCCTGGTGCCTCGGTGTGCTCAACGCCCACCGGCGGTTCTTCCTCTCCTACGTCGCACCGGTGCTGTGGAACGTCGGGATCCTGGTGAGCCTGCTGGCGCTGGCCGCGACCACCGTGCTCCCGCCGGTGCAGGCCGCGGGTTGGGGGGTGGTGCTCGGTGGGGTGCTCCAGCTCGGGGTGCAGCTGCCCACGGTTCGCCACGTGCTGCGCGGCACCCTGCGGCCCTCCCTGGACCGTCACCTCCCCGGTGTCCGCACGGTGCTGTCGGCCTTCGGACCGATCGTCCTGGGGCGTGGGGTGGTGCAGCTCTCCGCGCTGTTGGAGCTGGCGGTCGCCTCCCTGCTGGCCGTCGGCGCGGTGGCGGTGCTCGGCTACGCGCAGACCTTCTACCTGCTGCCCATCGCCCTGTTCGGCATGAGCGTGGCCGCCGCCGAGCTGCCGTCGCTGTCGGTGCTGGGCGCGGCGGACCGCGACCGGCTGCGTGACCGCCTCGACGCCGGCCTGGCCCGCAGCGCCTTCTTCGTCACCGGTGCCGCCGTCGCCTACCTGCTGCTGGGCCGGGCGGTGGTGGACCTGCTGTTCGGTCGTGGTGCCTTCGATGCCGCGACCACCTTCCAGGTCGCGGTGGTGTTGGGCGTCTACAGCCTCGGGCTGCTCCCGGCTACTGCTGCACGGCTCCTCCAGTCCCTGCTGTACGCCCTCGACGACGCCCGCACCCCGGCGACCGTGGCCGTGGTGCGGGTGGTGGTGGCGCTGGCGGTCGCGGTCCCGCTGATGCTCAACCTCGACCGTGTGGTGGTCGACCTCACCGCGCCGGGTGGGGTCGTCCTGGCCGATCCGGGGGCGGGCCTCGGCCTCTCCCCCGCCCCGGCCGAGCTCCGGGACGCGACCGAGAACCAGCTCCGGCTCGGGGCCGTCGGGTTGGCCCTCGGGTCGGTGGCGGGGGCCTGGCTCGAGTACCTGCTGCTGCGCCGCGCCGTCACCCGGCGCGCCGCCCGGCCCCGCATCGGTGGTGGGACCCTGCCCCGGCTGTTGCTGGCGGGCGTCGCCGCGGCGGTGACCGCGGGCACGGTCGGCCTGGTCCTGCCACCCCGGCCCCCGGCCTGGCTCCAGCTGGCCACGGCAGGGGTGGCCGCCGGGCTCGCCTACCTCCTCACCGCGTGGTGGCTGCGGGTCGGCGAGGCGGAGGACCTGCTCGCCCGCGCCCGGCTCCCGCGCCGTCGGGCCCGCTGAGCCCTGAGCGTTCCCTGGTCGGTGTCGTCCCACCGGTCCCACCCGCGTCGCCCCCACCCGCGCCGACCCCACGGTCCGTTCCCGGGCGCGGGCACAGGAACCGGTAGGGCGGGGCGCGGCGCGGCCGGTCCGGGCCTCAGCCGACCTGCCGGTCGAGGGCCCGGACCACGGCGTCGATGCTGGCGACCGGGTCGTCACCGACCACCACGACCCGCGCGACGAGGTGATCGAGGCCGGCAGCGGTGAAGGTGTCCAGCCACGGTGCCGGATCGTCGGTCGGCGTCGCGGCCCACCCGAGCGCCCCGAGGGCCTCCTCCCCCAGCGCGTCGGCGAGCCCTGCGCCGTCCGCCCCGGTCCGGTGCGCCTGTTTCGCGCGCGCCAACGCCGGCCCGAACCCCTGCCTTTCCAGGTGGGCGGCGTAGGCCGGGAGCGCGCCGTACCGACCGATCTGGGTGGCCAGCGCCGCCCGCGCCGCGTCACGGTCCTCGGAGACGGCGACGCGGACGTAGGCCGCCATCTCCACCTGACGGGGATCGCGGCCCGCCGCTGCTGCCGCCTGGGCGACCTGCTGGCCCGCGGCCGCCACCTCCTCGGGCCCCGCCCAGTTCAGCAGGGCCCCGTGCGCGTGGGTGCCGGCCAGGGCCAGCATCCTCGGACCCATGGCGCCGAGGTAGCGGCGTGTCGGTGGTGGCAGCGGATCGATCGCCAACCGGAAGGCCCTGGAGGACAGGACCTCACCACGGGTGTCGCTGCGCTCGCCGGCCTCGAGGTCGGCCAGGATGGTCAGCAGCTCCTGGGCAGCGGTCAGGGGCCGTCGGACCTCCGCTCCGTGCCACGGCCCCATGGTGGCCGCGTGGCTCACCCCGAGCCCCAGCAGGAACCGGCCCCCGCTGGCCTCCTGCAGGGTCGCCGAGGCCATCGCGAGTTGGGCAGGGGTGCGGGTCCAGATCGGCACCACCCCCACGCCGACCTCCAGGTCGGTGGTCGCCGCGGCCCACGCCTGACACAGCAGCAGGGCGTCCCGGCCGCTGGCCTCGTTGGTCCACAGCGAGGCGAACCCGGCAGCCTCCACGTGGGTGGCGACGCGCTGCTGCACCGCGAGGGGGAGATCCTCGCTGACCCCGACCCCGACCCGCATCACGTCTCCTCACCGTCCAGCAGCAGCACGAGTTGCTCCTGCCACCACCCCAGGTGGTCCATCACGGCCAGGGGGTAGGCGAGCGCGTCCTCGGGGCCCACCTGCTCACGGTCGACGGCCTCGATGTCGATCCGGGCACCGATCGCCAACCGGATGTCGTTGAGTACCTGCAGCAGCAGCAGTGGCTCCTCCTCGCTGAGGTCCACCACGAGGCGGCCACGGTGCCGTCTGGCCCGGCTCACCACGCCCAGGACCGACTCCAGGCCCTCGAGCCGCTCGGCGAGCAGCGCGTCAGCCAACAGGTCACGCACCTCCTCCTCGGCCGCCGGATCGCCGAGGACCGCAGGCGGGAACAGCCGGGAGTGGACCGGGTCGTCCGGGTCGGATCGCTCCAACGAGGTGCGCATCTCCCCGGCGAGGCGCTCGAGCAGCGCCGCCTCCTCGGTCCGTAGCGTCATGCGGATCGTGTCACGGTGTCGGGCGAAGGTCCGGCTCACGAGGCACGTTCCATGGTGGCTCTGAGCCCGTAGCGATGCAGCTCCTTGACGTAGCGTTCCGCCTGCTCTCGCGGCTCGGAGGCCACCAGCGCACGACCCTGCTCGTGCACCTCGAGCATGAGCTTGCGGGCGAGGTGCTCCGGGAACCCGAACACCCGCTTGAAGACGAACACCACGTAGGACATCAGGTTGACCGGATCGTCCCACACGATGACATCCCAGGGCAGATCCGTGGCGAGATCGTCAGCGGTGTCCGGCAGCTCCTCGCGGACCGGTACCGCCGCGGGTCCCGACGCCTGCACCATGCCGCTCCCTCCCAGCGGGATGGCCGGGGAACCTACCCCGCGCGGCCCGTCTCGTGCGAGCGACCGTCCCGCCGACCGGCGGGACCGCCCGGCTGGAGGACTCAGCGACGGCGACGGCGGGCCATGCGACGCTGCCGCTCGCGCTCCTCGAGCTCGTCCCACGACGGCGGGTTCGCCATGGTGCGCCCCACGGGGTTGGCCGCCGGTGCGGGCTTGGTGACGGTGACGGCAGCAGCGACCGGACGCCGTCCCTCGCCCTCACCGATCTCGAACTCCACCTCGTCGCCGGACCGCAGGGTGCCGGAGCTGACGGCGGTACCGGGGACGTAGGCCTCGCCCCCGTCCTCGGTGGTGATGAAGCCGTAGTTGCGATCGGCGTGGAAGACCTTGACGCGTCCGGTGGGCATGGGGGATCGACCTCAGGTGTGTGCAGGGCGGGTTCGCTCGGCCCGGGTGGCGACGTGGGCGTCGAGCCAGCGCGGAACCGGTGCTGCGGCCGTGACCGCCGCCCGCGTTCGCCGCGCCGCGGCGGGCGGGGCACCACTCGGTGCGCCGCAGGGGCGGGAAGGGTAGCGGCTCGCTCGACCGACCTGGCAGCGGGCGCGGACCGGGGCGCCCCTGTCCTCAGCCCGCGGCCGCCGTGGCCTCAGCCCTGGGCTGCCGCCCAGGCCCGTGCGGCGTCCTCCACCTCGTCGAAGGCGCCGCGGACCAGGGCAGCCACCGGTGCCTCGCCGTCCAGGCGGCGTTGGGCCTGGACGAACCACCGTGCCGCCGCGGCGTCGTCCACCCATCCTTGGAGGACCCGAAGGACGTCGAGCGCGGCCTCCAGGGGGGAGCGACCCTCCACCGCTCCACCCGCCGCGAGCGCGTCGACGGGATCGTCACCGAGCAGGGCCCGCAGCTCCTCCTCGTCGTCGAGTGGGTCGTCGCGGTACACCCCTCAGGCCCGTCCCCGGCGCGCGGCGTGGTCACGCTCGCACTCCTCGACGAAGGCCTCCGCGGCGGTGAGCCGCGCGGGAAGCCGCTCGCGCTCATCGGCGATCACGGCCAGCCGCGCGGTGATCGCCTGTGCCAGGGGCTGGTCGGTGTGGCGCAGCGCCCGTGCGAGGCGGCGGTCGACGCCGTCGAGCAGCGCGGCACCTTCGCTCGTGACCCGCCGGAGCCGCTGCGCCTCCGCCTGGAGGTACTCGTCGTAGCGGCGCAGCGCGTCGAGCTCCTCACGTGCGCGCAGCAGGGCGAAGTAGGCGGCCTCGACCTCGTCACGCGCCACGCTGCTGCCTCCTCCGCGCACCCGGCCCCGGGCGTCAGCCCATGGACTCCGCGCGACCCTTCAGGCCGTCCAACCCCTGCTCCAGGATCGTGCGCGCCGCCCGCTTCTTCATGAACGCCGGGAGCGGCAGGTCGACGTCGACCTCCAGGGCGTACGCGACCTCGGTCCCGCCGTCCTCGGTCTCGAACAGGCGGTACTCCCCGTTGAGCTGGGAGATCATGTCGCCCTCGAGCAGGTGCCAGGTGATGTCGTAGTCCTCGTAGGCGTACTGGATCACGTAGGTGATCTCCGAGACCTTCGCGTCCACCTTGAACCGGGCGACGTGGGGGCTGCCGTCGTCGTTGGCCTCCAGCACCTCGGTGTGTCGCACCCCACCGGCCCACTCGGGGTAGGTGGCCAGCTCGGTGATCACGTTCCACACCACGTCGGGGGTCGCGCTGATCGTGGTCGACTGGTTGACCTTCTGTCCCATGGCCGTCTCCTCGTGTCAGCGCAGCTGGTCGCGCGTGGTGGTTGCGCGGCAGCGTAACCCGCGAACGGGCTCAGGCGTCCAGGCCCAGCTCGGTGGCCAGACGTTGGAGACCGGCCTCCAGTTCCCGGAGCTCGCGGACCTCACGGCCCAGCTGCCGGCGCCGCGCTGCGGCCTCCTGTACCAGCTCCGCGAAGGCCTGCTCCCCCGCAGGCGCCTCCCACGCCGGACAGATCGGACGGTGGTCGCACCACTCGCACAGCCGGTTCGGGGTGGTCGGGAAGGCCGCGGTCCGGATCGCGGCGGCGGTCTCCAGGACCGCGTCCCGGGCGGCGTCGAGGTCCAGCTCCTCGCACGCGACGGTGACCACCACGTCGGGGACCACGAAGTCCAGGGACACCGTGGCCGGCAACCGGCCGTAGAGGTGCTGGCACGCCAGCGCGTACAGCGAGAGCTGGAGGGATCCCGCCACCTCGCTGCGGGGTCGGGCACGGCGGCCGGTCTTGTAGTCCACCACGTGGAGCTGGTCGTCGCCGTCGACGTCGATCCGGTCGATGGAGCCCACCACCACCGCCTGGTAGGCGAAGGGGACCTCGAACCAGGCCTCCGTGGCCACGGTGCGTCGGTCCCCTGGTTCGCCGCGGGCGTGGTAACGGCGCAGGACCTGCTGCGCGTGCCGGTAGTAGGCCACCTGCTCGTCCCTGGTCAGCTCCACGAAGCCGCGCTGGTCCCACCCCTCGTACAGCGCGGCCAGGAGGGCGTCGACGCCCGGTCGCTCAGGCAACTGCCGGTCGTGGAAGGCCTCCAACGCCGTGTGCACCGAGGTACCGAAGGACAGGTGCGGGCTCGGGCGTGTCGGGAGCCGATCCACGTAGGTGTAGCGGAAGCGTCGCGGGCAGTTCCGGTAGGTGTCGATGCGGGTGAACGACAGCCGGATCCGGCCCTGGGCGTCGGTCAGCGGTGGGGAGCTCGGCTCCAGCTCGCCGAAGGTGCCGGGCGGTGCCGTGTCCACCTCGACCAGCCGCGGGCTGTCAGCCTGCCGTGGTGGCGGCTGCTCGGCGGGAGGGTCCGGGGACACCGAGGTTCCAGGGCCGGTCAGCGGGCCGGGGTGCCGCGGGACGGACCGGGCAGCAGGCCGAGGACCTGGTCGTGGAGGTGGCCGTTGGTGCTGAGCGCGCTCCCGCCGTCCGCCGTGGCGTGACCCGCCAGGTCGGTGAACCGCCCACCGGCGGCCTCCACCACCACCTTGACCGCCGCGAGGTCCCAGAGGTTCACCTCGGCTTCCACGGCGATGTCGGTGCTGCCCGCGGCGACCAGGCAGTGCTGCCAGAAGTCGCCGTAGCCCCGTTGCCGCGCGGTGGACTCCGCCAGCAGCTCCACACCGGAGCCCTGCCCGCGCTGCAGGAAGTAGGACAGCCCACCGAAGGACACCTCGGCGTCGGTCAGCGAGGAGACGTCGCTGACGGTGATGGGTCGGCCGTCCTGGTGGGCGGGTCCCCCCGCCACGCCGTCGAACCGGGTGGTCAGTGCGGGTGCGGAGACCACGCCGACGATCTCACGGCCGTCCATCTGCAGGGCGATCAGGGTGGCGAAGATGGGGTTGCCCTTGACGAAGTTGGTGGTGCCGTCGATCGGGTCGATCACCCACCGGGGGGCGTCCTCGGGCCCGTCGAGGCCGTCCTCCTCCCCCAGCACCGCGTGGCCGGGGAACCGCTGCGTGATCGCGGTCCGCAGGGTCCGTTCCACCTCCTCGTCCACCGCGGTGACCCACGTGCCGTCGTCCTTGGTGCGGACGTCGAGGTGGCCGCGGAAGGCCGCCATCGTGGCGGTGTCGGCCAGGTCGGCCAGCTCGTGGGCTGCCGCCAGCATGGAGGCCAGCTCGTCGTCGCTCACCAGTCGAAGGACATGTCGTCGAAGCGCAGGATGATGTCGTTGGGCTGCACGGTGAGGGTGACCTCCTCGCGGGGTACCCACAGGGGGATGCAGGGCCCCTGTCCGGCGTGGCCCATCAGGCAGATCAGCAGCTGGCCCTGCTCGTCCAGGCCGATGATCTGTCGGGCGTAGCTGAGCAGCTCGTGGAACTGCGCGGCACCGGCGCGGCGCTTCTGGAAGGCCGTGGCCCAGCGGGACTCCGAGCGCCCGTAGTTGGCGATCACCTGACCGGGCTTGAGCTTGGTGATCCCGTTGAGGGAGCGCACGGCCTTCAGCGCCTTGTCCTGCTTGGTGGCCTTGCCGACCCGGACGGCGGCGGCAGGCGCCGCGAGCGCGCCGGGCAGATCAGCCAGCTCGAAGTTGCCGGCTGCCTGGGCGGCCTTCTGCCGCTCGACGGGGACCTGGATCTCTACGGTGCTGGCCACGGGGACTCCTGAGGGGCGACACGTGGTACCCCCGACCGGATTCGAACCGGCGTCACCACCTTGAAAGGGTGGGATCCTAGGCCGCTGGACGACGGGGGCATGGCCACTGGACAGCCGAGGCGCGCAGGCTACCCGCCGTGGCTGGCCGTGCGTCGCGAGCGCAGGTGTCCCACGGCCACACCCAGCACCGCCAGCAGCAGGGTGGCGCGGGTCAACCACCCGAGGACGTCGCCGATGCGCAGGTAGGGGGTGCGCCCCTCCACCAGGGGCACCTGGGCGCGGATCGCGTCCACGGTGAACAGGGCCGTGGCCTGGTCGAGGTCACCCTCGGGGGAGACGAAGGCGGAGGAGCCGCTCAGCGCCGCGTGCACCACCCACCGCCCGGTCTCGACCGCTCGGAGCTGGCTCTGCGCCAGGTGCTGCTGCGGCATGGCGGAGTCACCGAAGCTCGCGTTGTTGGTGAGCGTGAAGATGACCTCGGCCGGCTCGTCTGCGGCCAGGACGTTGCTGCGGACCACGTCGGCGAACACCGTCTCGAAGCAGATGATCACGGCCCCGGTCACCCCGTCGACGACCTCCATCCACTGCGGTGCGGAGCCGGGCTGGGCGTCACGGGGGATCTGCTCCAGGGGCGGGAACCACTCCAGCCAGCGACGCAGGGGGATGAACTCCCCGAAGGGCACCAGCCGACGCTTGATGTAGCGGTCCTGTTCGTCGAAGCCGTCCTCGAGCAGCATCGCGGCGATGAGCCGCTGGGTCGCCGGGTCGGGGCCGTCGAGGCTCGCGCCGGTGAGCAGCCGTCCGCTGGCCGCGGCCGCCTCACCCGCCAGCACGCCGAGTGGCGCGCCGCGCTCGGTGGAGGGGTCACGGTCGACGCTGGACTCGGGCCACACCGTCACGTCGGGGGCGCCACCGGCCTCAACCTCCGCGATCGTGCGTGCGGTGAGCGCCTCGGCGATCCGCAGCGGCGGGTCGGGGTCGGGTTCCGCGAGCTCCCAGTGCCGGACGTCGTTGCCCTGGACCGCCAGCACATCGATCTCGCCGGTGGTCTCCGGAGGTTCCACCGTCAGCAGGACCGAGGCCAGGAGGCCACCCACCAGCATCGTCAGGGGGAGACGCGTACGGCGATCCAGATCATGTTCGAGGTGACCCTCGGCGCGGTCGGAGACCGCTGCGACGGCCATGCGTACGGCGACGGCCGCCGCCACGCTGACCAGCACCACCAGGAAGGTGATGGCCCGGCCGCCCAGCACCCGGGCAGCGTCCAGCAGCCAGGACCCGTCGACGTGGGCGTAGGCGATGGCGCCCCACTCGAAGCCGTTCAAGGGCCAGATGGCCCGCCAGGCATCCATCCCCGTCCACAGTGCCGCAGCGAGCAGGGGAAGGGTCCGCCACCCCGCCACCCGGCCGAGCAGCAGGGCCAGCAGGCCCATCCACACCGCCTGTACGCCGACCAGGAGCGCCCAGCCGACGACACCCGCCGGAAGGAGCAGCCAGCTGAGCATCGGCGCGAAGGTCGAGAGCCCGGCGACCACCCCCAGCCGGAAGTTGCGTGGGGTGCGGTGCCCGGCGGCGGCGTCGGTGCGCTCCGCCCATAGCGCCCCGACCAGCAGCGCGGGCGCGAGGAAGGTCAGCGGCCACCAGCCGAGCGGTGGGTGGGACGCGAGCAGGGCCAGGCCGCAGCCCGCCGCGAGCAGTGGCGCGAGGGCGGCGCGTGCCGCGCTCACGCGCAGTCGCGGCAGAGCAGGGCGTCGGCGTCAGCCAGCTGGGTCTCGCGCTTGGCCATGAAGCAGCCGCGGCACACGAACTCCCCGTCCCTGAGACCCTCGATCTCCTCCCCGGCGTCCTCGTCCTCCACCACCGCGACCGGCGCATCGTCGTCGAACTCCGCGTCGGGCGGCACGACGGTGACCCCGGGCTCGTCCTCCTCGTCATCGCCGTCGTCACCTGCGGCGAGCTCGTCGAGATCCTGCTCGGCGTCGGCGTCCTCCTCCTCCTCCGCCTCCGCGTCGAGGTCCTCCTCCAGGTCCTCCTCGAGGTCGCCGTCCGCATCCTCCGTATCGTCCTCGAAGGGGTCGACCGCGTCGTCGAGCGCCGGATCCCCCTCGAGCTCGGTGCCCTCGGGATCGCTGGATCCCGACACCTCACCCGCCGCACGTGCGTTCACGTCCGCTCCTGCCCGCCGATGTGCCGGTGTGTACCGACGGGCGCGGTTCGTACCAGGCTGCACCGGTGCGGCGCAACCGGGGCGTGACGGCCCGGCTCAGGCGCGGCGCGCCGGTGGCAGCGGTGCGTCACCGTGGGCGACCCGGCCCTGGACCAGGGTGAGCGCACACCGGCTCCCGCGGGGATCGTCCGCGGCGTAGGGGTCACCCTCGAAGGCGACCAGGTCGGCCCGCATGCCCGCCCGCACCGTCCCGGCGTAGCGTTCCTGCCGGGCCGCGCTGCGCCCTCCGAGGGTGGACATGGAGATCGCCTCCATCCGACCCACCGCGTGGACGGCCTCCGCGTGGTGCTCCGCGGCGTGCACGGTCTCCCAGGGATCCATGGTGGTCACGCTGGCGTCGGAGCCGAAGGCGATGCCGATCCCGCGGTCGGCCATCGCACGGAAGGCGTTGACCCACCGGACCCGGTCCGGGCCGAGCCGAGCGGCGAACATGCCACCGACGCCGCCCCACCGGGCCTGGGTGTTCGGCTGGGCGGAGACCAGCAGCCCCAGATCGGCGATGTCGTCCAGCAGCTCGGGGGTGACCACCTCGGCGTGCTCGATGCGGTGCCGGCCCCGGGCGATCACGTCCTGGTCACCGGAGACCGCCAGCTCCCGCTCCACCCTGCGCCAGCAGCGTACGACCTGGCTCAGCGCGGCATCACCGACGGCGTGGACACCCGTCTGCAGGCCGGCGCGGGTGGCGTCGAGGAACCAGCGGGTGAGGCTCTCGTCGTCGTACTCCAGGTGGCCCTGCGCGCTGGGCTCGTCGCTGTAGGGTGCGTGCAGCGCCGCGGTGTGTGCGCCGAGGGAGCCGTCGAGGAGCAGGTCCCCACCGACGGCGCGCAGATCGCGCTCCAGGGGTACCTCCAGCTCCATGGAGCTCCAGTAGGGCAGCACCTCGACGGGCCAGCTGCCCTCCAGCCAGGCGTCGAAGTCGGCGAGGCCCATGATGTCGGGCCCGCCCATCTCGTGGACCGAGGCCACCCCCAGAGCGGCGGCCTGCGCCGCCGCGGTCTCACGGGCGGCCGACAGCTCCGCCTCGCTCATCGACGCGACCGCCCACCTGCGCAGGATGTGGTTCGCCTCCCGACGTAAGACCCCGGTGGGCTGGCCGTCGACGAGCTCCACGCCCTCCGCCCGGGCCAGCGGGGCCGCCGCGAGCGTGCTGCGGTCGATCAGCCCCGCATGGCCGTCCACACGGGACAGGTAGACGGCCTGGCCGGAGCTCGCCTGTGCCAGCTCGTCCGGGTCGGGGAGTCGGTCGGGGAAGCGGTGCGGATCGAGCCCGTGGCCCCAGATGACCCGCCCGGTGTGCTGACCGGCGTAGGTGGCGACCGCGCGCAGCAGCTCCGCGCTGGAGGTCACGCCGGTGAGGTCCAGCCCCCGCAGGCTCAGGCCGGTCATCGTCAGGTGGGCGTGGGCGTCCACGAAGGCGGGTCCGAGCACGCACCCGTCGAGGTCGATGCGCGACTGGTGCGGTGGTGCGTGGTCGAGGTCGTCGCCGACCCACACCACCCGGCTGCCCCGCACCACCACCGCGCGCGCGGCGGTGCGACCACGGCCGAGGGTGACCACCCGATCCGCGGTGAGCAGGGTGCCCCGTGGTGCGGCCGTCGGTGGTCGGGTGGAGGCAGCCACCGCCATGGTCGTGGGCGTGCCCGTCACCGGAGCCGCCGCCGCGCCGAGGTCCACGGCGCGCGCACCGAGCGGTTGGACGTCCGGAGCTGCGGCGACACCCGGCCGCGATGCGTGGGTGGCGTCAACGACCGGAGGACGACCGCCCCCGATGCCAGGACCTGCGGCACACGACCCGGCTCCCACCGTGTCCTCCGTCCCGTCGTCCATCCCGGTGGCGTTGCTGTCGCCGACCGGCCGACGGATGGGAGGTCTACCACGTCGGTAGGAGGAACTCCACCACCTGCTACTCAGACCGTGGCGGAGACCCCGATGCTGAACAGCACCAGCAGGAAGCTCGTGGCGAACAACCCCAGGGCCGTCAGGGTCCGTCGCCGCGCAACGGGGACGTACCGGTACTCGTCCACCATCGCCTGCACGGCGGTGACGAAGGCCGCGAGGACGCAGCTCGCGGCGGAGAGCACCAGGAGGACGGCCAGTCCTCCGGCGCCCCCCATCCCCGCGGGGGCGAGCACGGCGATCGCCAGCACCCCGATCAGCGGCCCCGCCAGCGCCACCCGCCGGCTGACCCGGAGCCGTCGGCGATCGTGGTCGGTGACGACGCGCCGATCCGGTGGGTGTCGCTGGGGACGGTCACGACCGCCCGCCGCTCCATCCCCGCTCACCGCACCCCGTCCAGGAGGTGCCGGGCGATCACCACGCGCTGGATCTGGTTGGTCCCCTCCAGGATCTGGAGGACCTTGGCCTCCCGCAGGAAGCGTTCCGCCGCCACCTCGCGGGTGTAGCCGATCCCGCCGAGCACCTGCACGGCGTCGGAGGTGGTCTGCATCGCGGCGTCGGTGGCGGCCAGCTTGCTCATCGCCGCGGCCTGGGAGATCGCGGCGGCATCGGGGTGGCCGTCGAGCCGCGGTGCCCGCGCGCCCGTAGCGGCGGCCCGGTCGCGCAGGCCGGCGGCCGCCAGGGTGAGCTGCCGGGCGGCTTCGGTCCGGGTGGCCATGTCGGCGAGCAGGAAGCCGACGCCCTGGAAGTCGCCGATCGCGCGGCCGAACTGCTGCCGGGTGCCGGCGTACTCCCGGGCGAGATCGAGGGCGGCGGCGGCGAGCCCGACCGCGCAGGCGGCGATCCCGAGGCGGCCGCCGTCCAGGGCGGCCATCGCGATGGCGAAGCCGCGGCCCTCCACCCCGCCCAGCAGTCTCGCGACGGGAACCGGCGCGTCGTCGAGGTGGAGTTGGGCCGTCGGCGAGGCGGCCAGCCCCATCTTGCGCTCCGGCGTGCCGACCGTCAGCCCGGGCTGATCCGCGTCCACCACGAAGGCGCTGATCCCGGCTGCGCCGGGCTCGCCGGTGCGCGCCATCACCACGTAGCGATCGGCGACACCGCCGTGGGTCACCCAGGCCTTGGTGCCGGTGAGGCGGTAGTGGTCGCCGTCGCGGCGGGCCCGGGTGGCCAAGGCGGCCGCGTCGGAGCCCGATCCCGGCTCGGACAGGGCGTAGGCACCGAGTCGCCGTCCGCTGACCAGATCCGGGGCCAGGGCCGCCCGCTGCTGCGGGGTCGCGAAGGTGGTGACCGCCCAGGTCGCGAGGTGGTGGACGCTCATGCCCATCCCGACGGCCAGGGACGCGCGCGCCAGCTCCTCCAGCACCAGCAGGGTGCAGCGCACGGGTGCCTGACCGCCGCCGAGGTCAGCGGGGAAGGGCAGGCCGGCGACACCCATGGCGGCCAACTCGTCGAACACCTCACGCGGGAAACGGGCGGCCTCCTCGTCGGCGGCCGCGCGCGGTGCGATCCGCGTCCGGGCGAGGTCGGCGACCACCTCGAGGAGGGCGGCCTCCTCGTCGCTGACGGCGTGCAGGCTCACGTCGGGCGGTGTTCGGTGGGGGTCAGGGACATCAGGACCCGTCGGGGCTGGTAGCCGAGCGCCTCCAGGAAACGGCGTCCGCCCTCGTTGTCGGCGGCGACGGAGATCTCCACCACCGGCACCCGTGTGTCCTCCGCCCACGCCTGGATCGCGGTGATCAGCGCCTCCCCGGCGCCGCGCCGGCGCGCGGTCGGACGGGCGAACACCGGTCCGATGGTGCACCCCGCCGGCCGCAGCGTGCCGGCGGCGTAGCCGAGCGGCGTCCCGTCGGCGTCGCTGGCCAACCAGAAGATGCCGCCCTGGGGCAGCGGTGGGTCGGGGAGCGCTTCGGGGTCGGACTCCTGCTCCGCCCGGTACTCCACGGCAAGGGGGCGGATCTCCTCGATCCGTGCCCGCCGTACCGTGATCTGCTGCTGGTCCGTCGTGTCCTCGCTCACCGTCTGCTCCCTGTCCGCCGTCCCCGGTCCCATGTCCCGGGGCGGCTCCCGTGGCTGTTCACCCCGCCAGCAGCACCGTCCGCGGTCGGTGGTTGACGCGTTCCGCCCCGTCCTCGGTCACCAGGACGATGTCCTCGATCCGTGCCCCGTACCGGTCGGGGACGTAGATCCCCGGTTCCACGGAGAAGGCCATGCCCTGGGCGAGGAGCTCCTCGTTCCCGCCCACGATGTAGGGGTCCTCGTGCACGTCGACCCCGATGCCGTGACCCGTGCGGTGGATGAACCGTTCGCCGTAGCCCGCGGCACTGATGACGTCGCGGGCCGCGGCGTCGATGGCGGCCGCCGGCACGCCCGGGGCGACGGCGCGCACGGCGGTGTCCTGGGCCTGCTCGAGGACGGCGTGGAGCTCCGCGTAGCCGGCGGGAAGGTGCTCCACGGCGTAGTTACGGGTCATGTCCGAGCAGTAGCCGTCCTTCACCCCACCGATGTCCACGACCACCGCGTCACCGGGCGCGAGCACCCGGTCGCTGACGGCGTGGTGCGGGGAGGCGCCGTTCGGTCCGGAGCCCACGATGATGAAGGCCACCTCGTCGTGCTCGGACAGGATCAGCTCACCGAGGTCGCGGGCCACCTCTGCCTCGGTGCGTCCTGCCCGCAGCAGCCCCGGCACCTCGGCGTGGACGCGGTCGATGGCGGCCCCCACGGCGCGCAGGGCCACGAGCTCCGCAGGGTCCTTGCGGATCCGGAGCGCACGGAGCACCGGGCCACCGGAGCGGAACCCCGTGCCGGGCAGCGCCTCCTGGAGGGCCAGCGTGAACACGGAGAACAGCCGGTCCGACACCGCGACCGCCCCCGGTGCTGCCGGGTCCGTGAGCTCCCGGGCGACCAGCGCCACCGGGTCCTCGGTCTCGTCCCAGCTGCGCAGCTCGACGAGCTGATCGGCGCCGGACGCGCGCGCGGCGGGCGCCTCCAACTCCGGCACCAGCAGCCACGGGTCGCCCTCGCCGGGCAGGACGAGCAGGGTGAGCCGCTCCATGGCGTGGGCGTCGTAGCCCACCAGGTAGCGCAGGTCCGCCGAGGGCCCGACGAGCAGCGCGTCCAGCCCGTGGGACCGGACGGCTGCCTGCGCCGCATCCAGACGTCGCCGATCCATCCTCGCCTCCTCGCCGGTGATGCTAACCCTCACAGCTTGAAGTGCAGCAGGTGGGGCAGCACGTCGAAGCTCGCCGGTGCAGTGCCGAGGTACTCCCCGTCGGCCTCCACGTCCACCGGCCGGGCGGTGGTGACCTCGACCCGGCGCGAGCGCCACTCCCGGACGTCCGAGCGCGCGAGGTGCCGGCCGGAGCGCAGCTGTGGCTGGGCCCGGATGACGTCCACGGGGTGCCCACCCCAGGACTGCACGTTCAACGAGCCGTCGGTGGGCAGCGCCCGCGGCGCGACCTTCAGGCCGGAGCCGAAGAACTGCCCGTTGGCCACCACCACGTTGCACACCGGCTCCCGCGTGGTGCCGCCGTCCACCTCGACGGTGGTGTCGACCCGGTGGAAGCGTGGGACGGCGCCGACGATCGCCGCGGCGTAGCGCACCTGCCCGACGCGGCGCGGGAGCTGGTTGGCCAGCCGGGTCACCGAGGCGCCGTAGCCGACCTCGGCCACGTTGGCGAACACGCGCACCAGCGGTGCACCGTCCGGCCCGGTGCACCGCACCCGGCCGAGGTCGATGCGGGTCGTGTCATCGGTGGCGAGGTGGCGGGCAAGCACCTCGGGCGGCCGATCCAGGCCGAAGGTGCGCAGCAGGTCGCACCCGCTGCCGCCGGCCACCACGCCGAGCACCGGATCGTCACCACGCGGCATCCCGGTCTCCGCGTCGACCATGCCGTTGACGACCTCGTGCACGGTGCCGTCACCACCCACGGCGATCAGGTAGCGCCGACCGCCCTCGATCGCCTCGCGTGCCAACTCGCTGGCGTGGCCCCTGGCGGCCGTGGCAACCACCTCCGGCTCGATCCCGTGCACGCGCAGGCTGGAGACCAGGCGGGCGAGCACCGTGCCGTCGGCCCGCCCCGCCGAGGGGTTGGCGATCACCAGGGGGGCACCGAGGGAGCTCACCTCACGCCTCGACGATCCCGCGCCGCAACGCCTCCACCGCCGCGTGGGCCCGGGGACCGACGGGGTCGTGGGCGACGCCGCGCAGCTGCCCGGCGAGATCTGCGACCTGCTTGACCATCCGCACGAAGTCCCCACCGGTGATGTCGAGGGTGCCGAGCGCCGTGTCCAGGTCGGCGCCCGCAGCCCAACGGTAGGCGGGGGCGACGAAGCCCGCGTCGAGCTCCCGAAGGATCGTGCGCAGCCCGGCCGCGCGTTCCTTGGCCCGCAGTTCCTCGGCAAGGTCGAGGACGGCCTCCGTCGCCTCCTCCAGGGCGAAGGTGGGCAGCACCGCGTGCGCCGTGGGCTCCCCGCCCCGGGGCTCGTAGAGCAGCAGCCCGGCGATGCCGGCGAGTTCCTCCGGTGTGAGGTCGTCGAGGAGACCCCGACGGACCGCCTCGGCGACCAGCAGATCGACCTCGCAGTAGACGCCCGCCAGCCGTAGCCCCTCCGCTGTCGGCGCGGGTGTGGCGTCCACGTAGCCGAGGTCGGTGAGCACATCCAGGATCCGGTGGAGCTGGCGGACCAGGGAGCCCGTCGCGCGACGTACCTCGCTGCGCAGGCCCTCGGCCTGGTCCAGCAGCTCGTCGGCGCGGTGCTGCCACCGCTCGTGGTCGGTGCGGTCCGGGCAGTGGTGGCAGGGGTGTGCGCGGAGCTGGTCGCGCAGGGCCACCACCGCCTCGCTCGGGCCGGCGCGCGCCTGCGGCGTGACCGGCGGTACGTCGTCGGGTGCCACCCAGGGCGGGTCGAGGGCGCGCAGCCGTCCGGCGATGTCCTTGCGGTACTCCTGCTGGCGGGGGTTGCCGCGCCCCGGCAGGCGGATGCGCTCCACGGGCTCGGGGACCCGGTCCAGCTCCCGGGGGCCGACCTTGGTCAGCGAGCGCTCGTCGGTGACCACCTGCGCGATGGGGGTGCCCTTGCGGGTGAGGTGCACCCCCACCACCGCCACCAGACCGCGACGCCCCGCCCAGGGCAGATGGAGCACGTCGCCGGGTTCCAGGCCGGCGATACCGTCGCGCAACGCCCGGTCCACGGCGTCGCGACGCTCCCGCGCCTCCCGCTTCTCGCGCTGCGACACCTCTCGCCGCAGGGCCCAGTACGCGGCCCAGTCGCCCCGCTCGCAGTGGAGGTGACGGCTGTAGCCGGCGATGCCCGCTTCGAGCTCGGCGAGGCGTTCGCTCTTGGTGGCGACCCGCTGGTCGGCCTCGAACTGGGCGAAGGAGGCGCCGAGCAGCTCCTCGGCCTGGGCGAGGTCGTGGCGCCGCAGCAGGTTCACCGCCATGTTGTAGGACGGCTCGAAGGAGCTGCGCAGCGGGTAGGTGCGGGTCCCGACCAGGCCCGCCACGGTGCGGAAGTCGAGGTCACGCTGGTGCAGCACCACGGCGTGGCCGACCCGGTCGATGCCGCGCCGGCCGGCACGGCCGGTCAGCTGGGTGTACTCCCCCGGGGTCAGGAGCACGTGGGACTCGCCGTTCCACTTCTCGAGGCGTTCGAGCACCACGGTGCGGGCCGGCATGTTGATGCCGAGCGCCAGGGTCTCGGTGGCGGCGACCACCTTGAGCAGCCCCCGCTGGAACAGCACCTCCACGCACTCCTTGAAGGCCGGCACCATGCCGGCGTGGTGGGCGGCGATGCCGTCCATGGCCCGGGCCCGGAAGGCGTCGAAGCCGAGCACGTCGAGGTCAGCCTGGGGCAGGTCCCCGAGCAGGGTGTCGACCAGGGCGGCGATCTCCGTGCGTTCCGCGGTGCTGGTCAGGCGCACCCCGGCACGTGCCAGCTGCGCCGCGGTGTCCTCGCACCCCTTGCGGGAGAACACGAAGAGGATGGCGGGCAGCCAGCTGCGGGCCGCGAGCTCCTCGGCGACCTCCGGGCGGCTCGGCCACCGCAGTCGGACCGAGGGACCCTGGCGCCGCCCCTTCTTCGACACCCGGTTGCGCTGCTGCGAGCGGCGTTCCAGCAGCACCACGTCGGGGTTGGGGACCCCGGCGAGCGCCTGGGAGGCCCGCTCACGGTGCTCCCGGGAGGCGTCACCCTTGCGTCCGGCCCGGAAGGTGTCGTAGATCCTGCCGTTGACGAAGTAGTGGTGGCGCAGCGGCACCGGCCGGGACTCCTCCAGGATCAGCTCGCACCCCTCCCCCGCCCGTCCCGGGCCGGCGCTGGAACGCACCTGGTCCAACCAGCTCCCGAACTGCTCGGCGTTGGAGACCGTGGCCGACAGCGACGCGAGCTGCACGGAGGCCGGCAGCTGCACGATCACCTCCTCCCACACCGCACCGCGGCTGCGGTCGGCGAGGTAGTGGACCTCGTCGAGGACCACGTGCCGCAGCCCGGTGAGGGTCCGCGAGGCCTCGTAGATCATGTTGCGCAGGACCTCGGTGGTCATCACCACCACGGGTGCGTCGCCGTTGACCGACCGGTCACCGGTCAGCAGCCCGACCTGCTCCGCCCCGTACCGCTGCACGAGGTCGCGGTACTTCTGGTTCGACAGCGCCTTGATCGGGGTGGTGTAGAAGGCCTTCCCGCCACGTTCCAGCGCGTCATGGCACGCGAACTCCCCGACCACGGTCTTGCCGGCCCCCGTCGGCGCGGCCACCAGGACCGAGCGACCCCGGGCCAGGGCGTCGATCGCCTGCTCCTGGAAGGGGTCGGGGACGAAGCCGAGCGTCGCGGTGAAGCGCTGCACGCTGTGCAGGGCGTCGTCGGTGAGCTCCACGGTGCCTCGCTGGCGTCGTTCGGATCGGGGCGTGGGCGAGCCTACGGGTTGGCCCGACCGCCTCGGTGCGGGCTCACCTGCGACCGTCGAAGAAGTCCCGGAGGGCCGGGAGGGGTCCGACGTCGGTGCGGGTGCCGTCCAGGTCGCTGGTCGAGGCGCGGGCACCTGCGGTCAGTTGCTCCGAGCGGGTCCGTAGGCGACCGACCTCGGTGGTCAGGTCGCGCCGGTGGAGCTCGTCCTCGACCTCGGCGGCGTGGCCGAGCACCTCGACGGCGTCGCGGGAGAGGGTGACCGCGGCGATCAGCTGGCGCTGGACGGAACGGGCCGTCGCGGGCACGTCCGCGGCGGCCAGGCGGACCACGGCGGCGTCGTAGGCGGTCAGCCACTCCTCGAGGTGCTCCTCCACCAGCGTCGGGTCGTCGTCGCGGCGCAGGCTGACCAGGGCCTCGCTGACCGCCACGCGATCCTCGGTGGAGGAGGTCCAGATCCCGTCGGCGTCGAGGGCCACGGGCAGCACCGTGGTCTCCACCGCCTGGCGCGCCTCCGCGCCGCTTCCCGGCGCGGTCATCCGCCCGACGAAGCTGCCCAGCAGCACCGCCACCACGGCCACCGCCGTCAGGACGCCGAGGTTCCATCTTCGGGCCAGCAGGGCGAGACGGACCCGGCGGCGGCGCCGGCGCGCCTGACGTTCCGCCTCGTGTGCCTCGGGCGACGGCGGGTCGGTGGCGGTCATCGCGCGCGTCGGGCGCGTCGACGCTCGACCAGGTAGGCGACCAGCACGGAGAGTTCGTAGAACAGCCACATCGGCAGCGAGACCAGCAGCAACGTGACCGCGTCGGTGGTGGGCGTGATCAGGGCGGCGAGGGTGACCATGCCGACCACGGCGTAGGGCCGGGCCTTGCGCAGGCTCGCGGCTCGCAGCACGCCCACCAGGATCAGCGCGATCAGGACCACGGGGAGTTCGAAGACGATGGCGAAGGCCAGGCACAGCCGCAGGAAGAACGACAGGTACTCCGAGGCGGACAGGAACGCCTCGATCCGGGGGCCACCGAGGACCAACAGGACCCGCAGCGCCTGCGGGATGATGAGGTAGGCGAAACCGACCCCCACCATGAGCATCACCTGGCTCATCACCACGAAGGGCAGGGTGAAGCGGCGTTCCCGTCGTGTCAGCCCCGGCGTGATGAACCGCCACAGCTGGTAGAAGATGACGGGGCCGCCGAGCAGCAGACCCACCATCAGCGAGCCGCGGATCCGCACGGAGAAGGGCTCGAGGGGCCGGAGGGCGATCAGGTTGCAGGTGTCCCGGTCGGTCTCGAGGACCTGGCAGTAGGGCTCGATCAGCAGGTCGAGCAGCCAGGGGAAGATGGCGTAGCCGACCGCCGTCCCGATCGCGAGCGCGATGACCGCCCGCAGCAACCGTGTCCGCAGCTCACGGAGATGCTCGGTGAGGGTCATCTCCCCGGCGTTGCTCGGGGGGACGTCCTCGTCGGTCGCCAAGCTCAGCGCCCGGTGTCGGTGTCCGGGTCGGAGGCCCGTGTCGAGCTGTCGTCGCCGTCCTTGCCGTCAGCGTCGCTCTCGCCGTCCTCGGTGGCCTTGCGGAACTCCTTGAGCGAGGATCCGATCGATCCCGCCAGGTCTGGCAACCGCTTGGCGCCGAACAGCAGCAGCACGATCACCAGGATGATGATGAGCTCCGTCGGGCCCAGCCGCATGCCGATACTCCTCGTAGGGGCTCCGGTAGCCTACCAGTACGCGGATCCGGCTACCGGTCGTCTCGCAGGGCGTCCACGGATGCCGACAGGCGGTCCAGCTCGGCGCGGGTCACCGATTGGTGGTCGCCGATCTCGGCGGCGACAGCGGTGAGGCGTTCGGTGGCACGCGTGGCCTCGGTCACCGCGCGGGACACGCGTTGGACCACCACGGCGGTCACACCGGCGATGGTCAGCACCGTCAGCAGCGCTCCGAGCACGATGGCGATGACGGCGCCGTTGCTCACGTGGATGTCCTCGACCGGGTGGCGCGGAGCCTACCGGCCGACCGACGGGCGCGGTCAGACGGGGGTGCCCCGCAGCAGCTCGTCGAACCAGTCGTCGCGCGCCAGGAGCAGGTGGAGGTCGAGCAGGTCGTCATGATCGAAGGCGGGGCCCTCGGGCGGGAACTCCGGGTGCGGTGGCACCTCCGGCTGGACCTCGGCGATCGGCACCCCGCCGGTGGTCAGCAGCTGCGCGATGCGCTCATCAGCCGGCTTGGCGACCTCGTCGGCGCAGGAGGGACAGCGGAAGCGGTACTGGCTCCCGTCGGACACCAGGCCGTCGTCGGCACGCACGACATGGAGGACCACGTCATCGGGACGTAGGTCCACCTCGCCGCAGCAGGGGCAGCTAGCACGGATGCGGGTCACCTGGTGACCTCCTCATGTGGGGGTGCACCCGAGGTGTCGGCGGGAGGTCTCGGCGCCTGTAGGTCGCCTTCCCAACGGGGTCGGGGCTCCGGGCGGGTGCACGCTCGGCGCACGCCGGCGACGCAACCCCTCAAGTCCTGCCCAGAGGTGCGGTCAGCGGGCGCCACCGCGGGCCAGCGCGACCACCGTCTCCGCCAGGCTGTCAGGCGAGAGGACCCGGGCCTCCCCGGCGGCCATGAGCACCAGACGGGCGACCCAGGCGGGCGCGTCGGTGCGCAGCTCCACGGTCACGGACCCGTCATCGTGGAGCTCCACCCGGTCGGCGGTGACCGCCTCCTCGACCCACCGACCGCGGGCCGTGAGCGCGAGCACGACCTCGAGGTCCTCCTCCCCCGGCACGTAGCGGGGCGGCGGCAGCTCCGCCGGTGGCGGGACCTGGCGCGCGACGTGTGCCTCCCTGGCCGTGGCGATCCGGTCGAGTCGGAAGACCCGTCGCTCCTGCGCGCCATGATCGTGTCCCTGCAGGTACCAGGTCCCGTCCACCACGTGCAGGACCCAGGGATCGACCTGCCGGGAGATAGGGCGCTCGTCGCCGCGTCCCTGGTACTCGAGGACGACCCGCCGCCCCTCGCGGACAGCCCGACGCAGCAGGGGAAGGGCGGCGACCCCCTCGGGTTCGAGCACGTCGGCGGAGCGTTCGGGGATGCCGAGCGCGGCCCGGACCCGGTCGATCGCGCTGCGCAACGCCGGCAGCTCGTCGCCCAGCGCCGCAGCGACGGCGTCGACGCTGACCACCAGGCGCAACGCCTCCTCAGCGGTGGGTCTGAGCGGTCGGCGCAGCTCGTCGGCCATCGTCAGCACGACGCGATCCTCCACCAGGGTCACCTCGAAGAGCGCACCACCGCCGAGGCCCGGCAGGCCGCAGAAGTCGAGATGTCCGAGGTCCTCGCGGATCGTGTCCTCATCCACGTCGAACACCTCGGCGGCCTCGGTGAGGCTCGCACCGGGCCGCTCCAGCAGCCAGGGCACCAGGGTGAGCATCCGGGCCACGTCCTGTGCGGCGCTCACGACGACACCCCGTGGGCGTCCAGCACGGCACGGAAGCCGGCCGCGACCTGGTCGCGCAGGGCGGACGGTGCGAGCACCTCCACCGCTCCCGCCAGACCGAGGATCCAGGCGCGATCGCGGACGGGGTGGAGCTCGTCCAGGGTCAGCACCGCCCTGCCGTCGTGGTGGCGACGTCCGGTGTCCCGTCCACCCCGCATCTCGACCTGCCACCGTGCCGCCTCCGCCACGGCGAGGGTGACCTCGACCCCCGGCTGGGCCGGACCGCTGACCGCCGCAGCAAGGTCCAGCTCGCTCGGGGGGTCGAAGGCGCCGGGGGGTTCGGTGGCCTGCGGCTCCCCGACCATCCGGTCGAGCCGGAAGGCGCGCAGCGCGTCGCGGTCGTGGTCCCGGCCCACCAGGTACCAGGCGGCACGGCGCTGCACGACACCGTAGGGGTCGGCGGTGCGCCGCCCGGTGCCCCCGTCCGCCCGGCGGTAGGTGAAGACCAGGACGCGGCGCTCGAGCACGGCGGTGGCGACGGCGTCCAGGGGGCCTTCGGGCAGCTCCACCCGGGTGTCGGCGCCGACCTCGAGATGGGCGGGATCGGGTGCCCGCGCGGCCAGCTTCGCCAGCGCCAGGGGTGTGCCCGCAGCCCCGGTCAGGCGCACCGCCAGGGCCAGTGCGGCCACCTCCTCGGCGGTCAGGTCCACGTCGGGAAGCTCGTAGCTGCGCCGCGCGATCCGGTAGCCAACCTCGTCGCTGTGGGGCAGGCTGACGGTCTCGATGGGGACGCCGAGGTGGCGCAGCTCGTCCTTGTCCCGCTCGAAGCGTCGCCGGGTCGCGGCAGGGGAGCCGTCGGTGTAGTAGCCCGTCCGCCGGCGCAGTTCCGCGAGGCTGAGCGCACCGGGCGCCTCCAGCAGCGCGATGGTCAGGTTGACCAGGCGCTCGACCTTCTCCGCCACGCCACCTCCTTGGCCACCCCGGAGCCTACTGACGGGGATGCGGGACGGTGCGGGCGTCCACGACCCGTCCCCCCGGCACCTAGGGTTGGATCCGGTTGGCACCCCTGTCCGGGAGGCGACATGACCACACCTGTCGAGGACGACGGCCCACGTCCGGCTGCGGCGCCGGTGGACACCACGACGCTGCGCGAGGCCGTCGGCCAGGTGGTTCCGGACAGCTTCGTCCACGATGCCGTCCTGCAACGGGTGATCGTCCACCGCCCCGCCGACGCGGTGTGGCAGTGGCTGGACGACCCCGCGACCTTCGTGGAGGGTCAGGTGTGGCCCTACGCCGTGGAGTTCCACCATCCGCCGGGCACGGCGGCTTTCCGACCCGGGGTACGCAACGACCACCACGGCCCCGCCCTGCACCTGCCGGCGGTGGTCGGCGCCGTGCACCCCCCGCGCCACCGGGAGCTGATCTACCTCTACGGCGCCTTCGTCGTCAGCCCCCGGCTGCTGCGCCCGCTGCGGCTGGCCTTCGACCTCGAGACCGATCCCGCCGGCACGCGGACCCGGATCACGGTGACCAGCGAGGCCGTGGTTCGCACGCCCCTGGTCGCGGCGTGGCGGGCCGGCAACACCGTCTTCTGGCAGCGGTTCGGCCGGTGGTGCGCGGCGGCTACATCGCCTCGATGAGGCGGTCCACCCGCTCGTCCTCGGACCGGAAGGGGTCCTTGCACAGCACCGTGCGCTGAGCCTGATCGTTCAGCTTCAGGTGGACCCAGTCCACGGTGTAGTCCCGCCGCTTGGCCTTCGCCTCCCGGACGAACCGGCCGCGCAGCGCCGCCCGGGTCGTCGCCGGCGGTGCGGTCCGGGCGCGCTCCACCTCGGCGTCGTCGAGGAGCTGCTCGACGCGCCCCTGCCGGGTGAGCAGGTGGTAGAGGCCGCGCTCCCGGACCACCTCGTGGTAGGCGAGATCGAGCATCGCCACGCGGGGGTCGGACAGCGCGAGGTCATGCTTGGCCCGGTAGGCCTCGACCAGCTGGTGCTTGGCGACCCAGTCCAGCTTGCGCGACAGCCGGGACGGGTCCGTGGCCAGCTGTTCGAGGATGTCCCGCCACTCGCCCACCACCCGGTGGTCCTCGTCGCTGGACTCCGGGTCGGCATCGACGAACCGCTCCACCCGTTCCAGGTAGACCTGCTGGATCTGCCACGCGCTCAGCTCCCGGCCGTTGGCCAGGCGCACGGGCCGGGTGCCGGTGAGGTCGTGGCTGATGTCACGGATCGAGCGGATCGGGTTGTCCAGGCTCATCTCCCGCAGGACCGCCTGCCGCTCGAGCATCCGGAGCACCAGGTCGCAGGTGGCCACCTTCAGCCAGGTGGTGTACTCGCTCATGTTCGAGTCGCCGACGATCACGTGGAGACGCCGGAAGCGCTCCGCGTCGGCGTGGGGCTCGTCCCGGGTGTTGATGATCGGACGGGACCGGGTGGTCGCGGAGGACACGCCCTCCCACACGTGCTCCGCGCGCTGGGCCAGCGCGAAGATCGTGCCCCGTGGGGTCTGCAGCACCTTGCCCGCCCCGGCGAAGATCTGCCGGGTGACCAGGAAGGGGATCAGCGCCTCCGCGAGGCGTTGGAACTCGCCCACGCGTGCCACCAGGTAGTTCTCGTGGCAGCCGTAGGAGTTGCCGGCGGAGTCGGTGTTGTTCTTGAACAGCGAGATCCGTCCGTCGATGCCCTCCTCGGCGAGCCGCTGCTCGGCGGCGAGGACCAGGCCCTCCACGATCCGCTCTCCCGCCCGGTCGTGGGTGGTGACCTGCAGGGGCGAGTCGCACTCCGGGGTGGCGTACTCCGGGTGGGAGCCGACGTCGAGGTAGAGCCGCGCCCCGTTCTCGAGGAACACGTTCGACGAGCGGCCCCAGCTGACCACCCGGCGGAACAGGTAGCGGGCCACCTCGTCCGGGCTGAGGCGGCGTTGACCGTCCGCGGTGCAGGTGACCCCGTACTCGGTCTCGATACCGAAGATGCGACGCCTCACGCCTCCAGCACCTGGGCGAGTTCCTCTCCCCGGAGCCGGAAGAAGCGTCGCCGTTCCCGGCGGTCGTCCAGTCCGGAGACCTCCAGCACCTCCGGCGCCAGGCTGCGGCCGGCGACGGTGGACAGGGCCCCCACCGCGATCTCCACCGCCCCGTCGCGATCGAGGTCCTCGCGGTACCGGCGTTCGAGCTCCTCGCGCAGCGGCTCGGTCTCACCGCCGATCACCACGAACCGGCGCTCGTCGACGATGGAGCCGTCGTAGAGGATGTGGAACAGCTCGAGGCTGCGGTCCGGGCTGCTCGGACCGGGGTCGTCAGCCGCAGCGCCGTTCGCACCGACCTGGGCGATCAGCAGCTCCACCTCGAAGGGCTTGGAGTCCCCCATGAAGCTCGCGCCCAGTGCCTGGGAGTAGGCGTTGGCCAGGGGCTTGGCGGTGACGTCCTCGCGGGCGTACTGGTAGCCCTTGACGTCGGCGAGGCGGATCCCCGCGACCCGGAGGGCCTCGAACTCGTTGTAACGACCCACCGCTGCGAAGGCGATGCGGTCGTAGATCTCCGAGGTCTTGTGCAGCGAGGCAGAGGGGTTCTCGCCGGCGAAGATCACCCCGTGATCGAAGGCGACGGCGACCAGGGCGCGACCGCGGGCGATGCCCTTCCGGGCGTACTCCGCCCGGTCCTTCATCAGCTGTTCGGGCGCGACGTAGAAGTTGGCGGCCACGCGGTGCTCCTCGGTGGGTCTTCTGTGGACTGCGGGTCAGCGGCGCGGGTTCACCGTCGGCGGTGGGCCAGCACGGCCTCGACGTGGCCGGCCACCTCGTCGTTGGGCAGCTCCCGGTAGCCGTCGGCGTCGATCACGGCCACGATCGGGAAGATCCGCCGGATCAGGTCGGGCCCACCGGTGGCGCTGTCCTCCTCGGCAGCGTCCGCCAGCGCCTCCAGGGCCGTGCCGACGGCGTCGTCGAGCGCCGCGTCCGCGTCCACCAGGCGCTTCAGGGTGGCGCGCGCCGCGAGGGAGCCGGAACCGGTGGCGGCCTGGGCCGTGGCGACGTAGCGGCCCCCGACGGGGTCGTACTCGAAGATGCGCGGCTCGTGGGTCCGTGGGTCCACGCCGGCGAACAGCGGTACCACCACCAGGCCCTGCATGGCCATGGGGAGGTGGGCCCGCAGCAGCCCGGCCAGCTTGTTGGACTTGCCCTCGAGCGACAGCGGCTCGCCCTCGACCTTCTCGTAGTGCTCGAGCTCGGTGGCGAACACCTTGGCGAGTTCCATGGCCGGTCCGGCCACCCCGGAGATCGCCACCGCGGAGGTGTCGTCGGCAGGGAACACCTTGCGCATGTCACCACGGGAGATCTGGTTGCCGGCGGTGGCCCGGCGGTCACCGGCGACCACCACCCCGTCCCGAGCGATCAGGGCCAGCACCGTGGTGCCGTCCACCAGCTGGTGGCGGAGGGACTCCGGCAGGCCCTGCGCACTGCCCAGCGCTACGGGCAAGGCGTCCGGCGCGAGCTGTCCGAGGACGTGTGCGAAGGAGGCGGGTTGCAGGTCGAACGGGGTGGGCAACGCCGAGGGCAGGGCGTCGGGCGGGATGCGCACGCGGGACCTCCGGTGGGGCGGATGAGCGTAACGCCCACCGGCGCGGCCGGTGCACGATCCCGCCCGCCGGTCACGTCAGCCGTCGCCTGACGCGGCGGGCACGCTGAGCACGGGGCGCTTGGTGCGCTGCAGGACCTCCCGGGCGACGCCGCCGAGCACGGCCTCCGTCACCCGCGACCGGGGACGCCATCCCAGCACGATCATCTGGGCGTCGATCTCGTCGGCGAGGTCGAGGATCACGGATGCGGCCTGGGGCTTGAGGCCGTGGCGTAGCTCCGTGCGGACCTCGACGCCGCTCTCGCGCAGCTTGTCGGCCAGGGCGTCCAGGGTCTCCTGCAGATCCACCCACTCGTGGGTGTCGCGCTCGACCTGCCGGAAGGAGTCCCCCGCGGCGTGGATGTGGAACCAGAGCACGTGGAGCGGGACCCCACGGGCGCGAGCCGCCACGGCGGCCTCGATCACCGCCCGCTCGCTCTCCTTGGATGCGTTGTAGCCCACCAGGATCGTCATCGTGTGTCCTCCTCACGGCGACCGTCGGTACCCGGCAGGTGCGCCGAGCTCGCCTCGGTCTCCGCGGCGTGGTCGGTGGTGTCGGACGCGGCGGTCTGCCCGCCGGCAGCGGCCTCCCGCGCGGAGCGTCGGCGTCCCGCATCCCCGGTGATCCGCTGCCAGCCGTAGACCGCGGCGAAGATGAGGAGACCGACGGCGTCGTAGAGGGGATCGGCGCTGATCAGCGCGAGGCCGGACGCGATCAGCACCGCACGGATGAGCAGGTTGATCCGTCGATCGACGTAGCCGACGACGGCGACGCCCACGGCCGTCATCCCCACCAGCGCGGTCGCCCCCGCGAGTATCCCGCCGAGGATGGTGGTCTCCTGGAGCAGGAGTTCGGGAGAGAACACGAACATGTAGGGCAGCAGGAAGCCGCCGATCGCGATCTTGACCGACTGGACCCCGGTCTTCAGGGGGTTCGACTGGGCGATCCCCGAGGCCGCGTAGGACGCCAGACAGACCGGCGGTGTGATGTCGGCCATGATGCCGTAGTAGTACACGAACAGGTTCGCCGTCAGCAGCGCCACGGCGGTACGCGGCTCGTCCGCGAAGAAGGCCAGGGTGATCGCCGGAGCGACCAGGGTGGCGGTGATGACGTAGTTCGCCGTGGTCGGCAGCCCGATCCCGAGCACCAGGCAGGCGAACATCGAGAAGACCAGCACCAGGATGAGGCTCTCGCCCGCGAGGTTGAGGAGTCCACCGACCAGCTGCAGGCCGACCCCGGTCAGGGTGATCACGCCCGCAACGATGCCGGCCGCAGCGCACGCGATGATGATCGGCAGCGCGATGCGGGCGGCGTCGACCAGTGACTCCAGCAGGCTGACCGGGTTGAGCTTGTCGTCCAGGTCACGCCACCGGCCCAAGAGGCCGGCGATCACCTGCACGATGATGTTGATGATGATGACGGCGTAGACGGCGTACAACGCCGACAGGATGGGTGAACGCCCCTGCGCCAGCAGGACGAAGATGATGATGATCGGCAGGAGCAGGTAGCCCTTGGTCAGCATCAGGTTGCGTGGACGCGGTAGTCGCTCCCTCGGTAGGCCCTTGACACCGACCTTCTTCGACTCGAAGTGCACGACGATGAACTGTGCGGTGAAGAACAGGATCGCCGGGATGATGGCGGCCTGGATGATCGTGACGTAGGGCAGCCCGGTGATCTCCACCATGATGAACGCCGCGGCCCCCATGATGGGTGGCGCGAGCTGGCCACCGGTGGAGGAGGCCGCCTCGACAGCGCCGGCGAACTCGCCCCGGTAGCCGGACTTCTTCATCATCGGGATGGTGAAGGCGCCGTTGGACACCGTGTTGGCCACCGAGCTGCCGGTGATGGTGCCGGAGAACGCGCTGGTCATGACGGCGACCTTGGCGGTCCCCCCGGTCATCCAGCCGGTCAGCCCGAAGGCGAGTTGGGTGAAGAACCGCTCCATGCCGGTGCGTTGGAGGAGGGCTGCGAAGATCATGAAGATGTAGATGAAGGTGGAGGACACCTGGATCGGGGTGCCGAACACCGCCTCCGTGCCGAGGAACATGTTGGCCATGATGCGTTCCACGGCGAACCCGCGATGGGCCAGGAAGCCCGGCATGACCTGCCCGAAGTAGGCGAAGACCAGGGCAGCGGAGGCCACGACGGTCAGGGGGGTTCCGATCACCCGCTGACAGGCGACGAGGACCAGCAGGACCCCGGCGGCCGCCAGGCCGACCGTGAAGTCGGTCTCCGCACCGACGGCCCGCCCGATCTCGTTCCAGTTCCAGAAGACGTAGCCGCCGGTGCCCAGGCTCAGCAGGGCGAGGGCGATGTCTCCGACCGGGATACCGCCGATCCGCAGGGGGAGGTGGCGGGTGAGCAGCACGGCGGCCAGGACCAGCCCGAAGCCGACCAGCACGAACCACTCCGCCATCCCCTGGAGGTGCATCAGGCCGAGGGCCACCACCGCTGCGATCGACAACGCGTAGCTCTTGATGCGGTCGGAAGCTTCGGTCACGGGCTTGCTGGGGTAGAGCAGGAAGACCAGCGCGAGCCCGATCGCGAGGTGGAAGGACCCCTGCTGCAGCCCCGGAAGCCGGCCGAACTGGGCGGTGTAGAGGTGGAAGCCGCTCAGCACCAGCGCCGTGACGAAGATGATCCAACGCCACGTCGCCCGCATGTCGTCGCGGGTCCCCGGGCTGACATCGGAGAAGCTGAGGTCCTCGAGCTGCGCGATGTCGCCCTCGAGCTCCTCGCGCAGCTCCTCCGGGAGGTCGGCGATCTGGCTGCGCGCCTCATCCAGTGCCCCGGAGGAGGACCGGGCCGTCGATCCCTTCCGCTGCTCCTCGGGCGTCGGGGGTTCGGAACCGGCTGCTGCGGGGTCTCTCGGCTCGTTCATGTCGCTCCTCCCACTGCCACCCCTACAGGGCGCTCGGACACCTCGATGCTGCGGTGGTGATCACCTCTCCCCTGCGGTGACCCGCAGCTCGACCGGTCCCCCGGCCCTCGTCAGCTCGAGCAGGCGGACCTGCTCGTCGTCCCCGATGGTGAGCGTGTGGTCCACCTCTGCGCCTCCCGTGCGCAGCGTGACGCTCCCGATCGGGTACCCGTGGTGGTCGACACGATAGACGCCGTCCACGGTCGTGAAGGTCGTCATCTGCTCCCCGAACCGCTCCGGTCCCGTGGGCAGGTTCGGGCCCGGCTCGTCGAACTCCATCGACTCCAGGGTGAGCACCAGGTCGGGGTTGACCGAGAAGCGCTCGACCACCGGACGGCGGGTCACCGAGTGGGTGTGGGTGAGCACCACCTCCGCACCCTGCGCCACCGATCGCTCGTAGAGCACCTCGCCGGTGTCAGGATCGGCGAGTTCGAGGATCGCCGGCCCCGGTGCCTGACCGGGAGGCCAGGCGATGGCGACCAGCACGACCCCCAGGACGACCGCGGTGGCCGCCACGATCGTGACGGCCACCCGCGGGATGCCGGGACGTGGCAGCGGTCCGGGCGAGGGCGTCGCCCGCGACCCGGCCGCTGCGCCGTCCCTGCGCACTAGTTCTCGTCGAAGAAGCGCTGTGCACCGGGGTGCACGTCGATGTCGTTGCCGTCGAGGGCGGTATCGAGCTGGATCTGCTCGCCCACCGCGACCGCGTTGGCGATCGACTCCGTCTCCGTGTAGAGCACCCGGGTCAGGTCGTAGACCAGATCCTCGTCGAGGTCCGCCGGGGCGTACAGGGTCGCCCAGTTGGTGACGGTCACCGCGTCGTTCTCCTGACCGGAGTAGGTGCCGGCCGGGATATCGAGCGCGGACAGGGTCGGGTCGGCCTCCAGCAGGGTGTCCATCAGCTCGCCCTCGATGGAGACGATGTTGATGTCGACCGAGGTCGCGACCTCCTCGATGGAGCCGGCGGGCAGCGCCAGGATGCCGAAGGCGGCGTCGAGGCGGCCGTCACGCAGACCGTCGGCGGCCTCACCGAAGGTGTCGTTGAAGGCCTCGATGTCGTTGTCGGGGTCGATGCCCTGGGTCTCGAGGATGAAGCGCGCGATCACCTCGGTGCCGGAGCCCGGGGGGCCGAGCGCGACCCGGGCACCCTCGAGGTCCTCGATGGTGGTGATGCCCGAGTCCGCGGTGGCGACGATCTGGGTGACCTCGCCGTAGATGTTGCCGACGGTGACGAAGTCGAAGTCCTCGCCCTCGAACTCGCCCTCACCGGCGATGGCGTCGGCGGCCACACCGTTGACGGCCAGCACCATGTCGACCTCGCCCGACTGGAGCAGGCGCAGGTTCTCGACGGAGGCGCCGGAGGACTGGGTGTTGACCCGGACCTCGTCGAGGTTGTCGTTCCACACCCCGGCCATCGCACCGCCGAGGGGGAAGTAGGTCCCACCCGTCGACCCTGTGGCCATGGTCAGGAAGACGCGGTCGCCCGCCGCCTCCCCGTTCTCGTCATCGTCGGCGGCCTCATCGCCGTTGCAGGCGGCGAGGATCATCGCGCTGGCTGCCACCGCCGCCGCCAGACGCAGCGTGCGGTTCCGCTTCCGCTTGAACACGGTCATGCTGGCTCCTTGATGTTCCGTTGTCCGTGACCGTGCGGCCACGACGGACGGCGGGTGCTCGGGGCCGTTGCTGGAGGTTCGGCCAAGACCTTCGACCACCTACCGCGGTAGTACACCGGCGGAACGCTAGCCGCCCCCCGGCGCGATGCAAGCATCGTGTGCGGGCGGCGCAGCCAGCCGCTCGGCGCACGCGGTACCACCCCTGCCCGCATGGCAGCGTCGATGGCGCGTCCCGGGGCCCTGGCCGCGGCACGGACCGGCCGGCGCGCGGGCCCGATCCGAGCCTCGTGGCTACGGGTCGGCCGCTTCGGGTCCTGCGGCAGGGTCCGGGGTCGTCGGTGCGGACCCGGAGACGGCGTCGCCGTCGGCCACCGGCCGGTCACCATCGTCGCGTGCTGCGAGCAGGGCGTCCCCCTCGACCTCGATCGAGGCGCTCAGCTGCCGGCGCAGGAGGCGCTTGGTCAGGGTGTGGATCCGGTAGATCTCCGAGATCAGTTCGACCTGCCGCGCGTAGGCTTCCGCACGCTGGGGCCCCTGTCCGGTGAGGCGGGCCGCCTGCCGGCTCATCGCCGCCTCCCGGTGCTGCTTCACCTGCTTCGTACGGTCGAGGAGCGCCTTCACACCCTTACGGTTGGCCTCCGCCACCGCCCCGACCGCGGCCTCCAGGTTGTCGCTGACCTCGCCGAGCAGGCCACGCATCACCTCCTGGGTCGACGGCGACATCCGGATGGCTTCCTCGCGCATGCGTCGTCCGATGCGTCCGAGGCCGGTCTCGACCACGTCGCCGATCGCCTCGAGCTCGTCCGCCGCCGCGAGGAGCCGGGCGATCTCCACGGACTGGTCCGCACTGACCTCCTCCTGCCCCAGTTGGGCCAGGTAGGTCACGACGGCGGAGCGGATCACGTCGATCTCGTCGTCCCTGGCCTCCAGGCTGTCGATGGCAGCGAGGTCGCCCGCGATGGCCGCCTCGCCGCCGATCCGGACCATCTCCACCACCTTCTCCCCGAGCCGCCGGATCTCCGCCCGCGTGAGCTCGAGGGCGACGGCCGGTGTCGAGAGCACCGTCACGCTGAGATGGCGCGCCTCCGCGTACGGATCGACCTTCCGGGCCGTGATGAGCCGTTCCAACCCGCGGGTGATGGGACGGGTGAACGGGAGGACGACCACCAGGTTGACCGCAGCGAACACCGTGTAGGCGTTGGCGACCTGCCGCGGTGTCTCCGCTGCGAGGCGCGCGGTCCTCTCCAGTTCGGGGGAGCTCGGCGACATCCAGGTGGCGATGTCCGCGAGCACCGGGATCAGCGGCAGCCAGATCACCGCCGCACCGAGGTTGAGCAGGACGTGGAAGGCCGCAGCACGCTTGGCCACCGTCCCCCCACCGATGCTGGCGAGCATCGCCGTGACGCAGGTGCCGACCTTGGCTCCCAGGGCGATCGCGATCGCGGTCGGCAGATCGACCAGACCCTGGCTCGCGAGCACGATCACGATGCCGATGGTCGCCGACGAGGACTGCACGATCGCGGTGAACACCGCCCCCATCGCCATCCCTGGCAACGGCCCTCCGGCGCCCTGGAACAGCGCCATGACCTGCGGCTGGTCCCGCAGCGGCGCCACGGAACCGGACATCAGGTCCATCCCAAGGAAGACCATCCCGAGCCCGAGCAGCGCTCCACCGGCCTGCTTGACGATCGGTCGCCGCTTCAGGAACGTCATGACGAAGCCGCTGACGATCATCAACGAGGCGAAGCGGGTGACGTCGAGGGCGACGATCTGGGCGGTGACGGTGGTTCCGAGGTTGGCGCCCGCGATCACCCCGATCGCCTGCGGCAGGTTCATCACGCTGGCGGAGACGAACCCGACGACCAGCACGGTGGTCACCGACGACGACTGGATGATGGCGGTGACCCCGGCACCGGAGAGGGCACCGAGCAGCGGACGTGAGGAGACCCGCGCGAGCCCGTCCGCCAGCTTCGAACCGGCCGCCGACTGCATGGCCCGGGTCATCTGCTCGAAGCCCAGCAGGAAGATGACCAGCCCTCCCAGCAGGCCGGTGGTCATGTCGAACCAGGACAGCTCCACGTGGGCAGGCTCCTGCGGGAGCCTCGGAGCCTAACGTGCTGCCCGCGGGCGCACCGGGTCGGCGGGGCTGCTGGGGAGGGTTAGCTCACTGCCCGCCCTTCTGGACGTAGCCACGCACGAACTCCTCGGCGTTCTCCTCCAGCACGTCGTCGATCTCGTCGAGGAGCTCGTCGACGTCGTCGACGACGTCGCGCGCACGGGCGTCCTCACCCTCGACAGGGGTCTGCTCGACCGCTGCATCGGGTGACTGCTCGCCACTACGCCGCTGGGACTGGCCGCCGTCGCTCATGGTGGACCTACCTGAGGCTCGGGAGGTGGCAGCCTACCCGCGCGCGACCAGGTCAGCCCCGCAGCCGGTCGAGGAGCGCGGCGACGTCGTCCACCGCGTCGAGCAGCCCGCCGACCTGGGCCCGCGTCCCCCGGCCGGGTTCCATCATCGGTACGCGCTGGAGGTTGTCGCGTCCGGTGTCCAGGACCAGGGCGTCCCACCCGGCGGCCACCACCTGGGAACGGAAGCGGCGGATGCACTCCCCCCGGAACCAGGCGCGGGTGTCCTCCGGTGGGCTGTGGACGGCCGCAGCCACCTCGGCGTTATCGACCAGGCGCTCGACGCGGCCCCGCGCGGCGAGGCGGTGGTAGAGCCCCCTGTCGGGGCGCACGTCGTGGTACTGCAGGTCCACCATCTTCACACGGTCGCTGTCCCAGCCCAGGCCGTGACGCTGCCGGTAGCCCTCGAGCAGCTCCAGCTTGGTCGCCCAGTCCACCTGGCCCGCGAGGTGGCGGGGATCCTCCTCCGCGGTGTCCAACACCGCTTCCCAACGGGTGAGGACCTCCTCCTCGACCGGCTCCAGCGCCTGGTCGCGGTCCTTGACGTAGCGCAGGACGGCGTCGAGGTACCACCGCTGCAACGCCAGCGGGGTGATGCTCCCCCCGGCCTCGAGCGGCAGGTCCACCCGTCCGGTGAGATCGTGGCTGACGGCGTGGAAGGCGGCCACCGGCTCGGCGAGGACGGGGACGGCGGACAGGGCGTCGTCCTCGATCGCGTCGAGCAGCAGCAGCATCGTGCCGACCTTGAGGAAGGTGGCCACCTCGCACAGGTTCGCGTCGCCGTTGATGACGTGGAGGCGCCGGTAGCGGTTGGGGTCGGCGTGCGGTTCGTCGCGGGTGTTCATCAGCGGCCGCTTGAGGGTGGTCTCGAGCCCCACCTCGACCTCGAAGAAGTCGGCCCGTTGGGTCAGCTGGAAACCCACCCCGCGGTCGAGCTCGCTCCCGATCCGACCCGCGCCGGTGTAGAGGGGCCGGCTGACGAAGAAGGGCAGCAGCTGGCGGGTCAGGCGGCCGAAGGGCACGGACCGCGGCAGGAGGTAGTTCTCGTGGGTGCCGTAGGCCGCACCCTTGCCGTCGGTGTTGTTCTTGTGGATCAGCACCCTGCTCCCGGCCGGGAGGCTGGCGGCGGCCCGCTCGGCCGCGTCGGCCAGGATCAGCTCGCCGGCGCGGTCCCACACCACCAGGTCGCGGGCGTTGGCGCACTCCGGGGTGGCGTACTCGGGGTGGGCGTGGTCGACGTAGAAGCGCGCCCCGTTGGTGAGCACGGTGTTGGCCAGACCGAGCTCGTCGTCGATCATCGGCTCACCGGGTGCGGGCACGACACCGGAACGGGCATCGCGCTGCGGGGACTCGTCGGTGTGGTCCCAGCGCACGTCCTCCTGGCCGGCGGCGCGGTAGGCCCCGACCACCATGGAGGACGCCAACACGGGGTTGACGGGGCTGGGACCGTCGACGGCGATGCCGTACTCGGTCTCCACCCCGACGAACTTGCGGCTGCTCATGGGTGGTCGCTCACAGGTACTGCCCGGTCTGCACGTTCTCGATCGAGCGACCGGGCGCCTCCTGGCCGGACAGCAGGGTGCGGACGTAGACGATGCGCTCGCCCTTCTTGCCGCTGATGCGGGCCCAGTCGTCCGGGTTGGTGGTGTTCGGCAGGTCCTCGTTCTCCCGGAACTCGTCGCGTATCGCGGTGAGCAGGTCCTGGGTCTTGAGCCCCTTCTCACCGGTGTCGAGCAACCGCTTGATCGCGAGCTTCTTCGCGCGGGCGACCACGTTCTCGATCATCGCGCCGGAGTTGAAGTCCTTGTAGTACAGGATCTCCTTCTCCCCGTTGGCGTAGGTGACCTCGAGGAACTCGTTGTCGGCGTCCGTGGCGTACATCTTGTCCACGGTGCGGTCGATGATCGCGGTGACCGCTGCACCGGGGTCGCCGGCCTCGCGCACCTCCGTCTCGGCCAGGGGAAGGCCCTCGTGCAGGTAGATGGCGAAGACCTCGCGGGCTGCGTCGGTGTCGGGCCGGTCCACCTTGATCTTCACGTCGAGACGGCCGGGGCGCAGGATCGCCGGGTCGATCATGTCCTCGCGGTTGGACGCGCCGATGACGACCACGTCCTTGAGGCTCTCGACCCCGTCGATCTCCGCGAGCAGCTGCGGCACGATCGTGGTCTCGACGTCGGAGGACACCCCGGAGCCACGGGTACGGAACAGCGACTCCATCTCGTCGAAGAACACGATGACCGGGAACCCCTGGGCGGACTTCTCCCGGGCGCGCTGGAAGATCAGCCGGATCTGGCGTTCGGTCTCACCGACGTACTTGTTCAGCAGCTCCGGGCCCTTGACGTTGAGGAAGTAACTGGTCACGTCGGTGCGGCCCGTGCGCTCCGCGACCCGTTGCGCCAGGGAGTTGGCGACGGCCTTGGCGATCATGGTCTTGCCGCATCCGGGCGGGCCGTAGAGCAGGATGCCCTTGGGTGCGCGCAGCTCGTGTTCGACGAACAGCTCCGCGTGCAGGTAGGGCAGCTCGACCGCGTCGCGGATCGCCTCGACCTGGTCGCCGAGCCCGCCGATCTGCTCGTAGGTGACGTCGGGCACCTGCTCGAGGATCAGCTGCTCCACCTCGGCCTTGGGGATGCGTTCCAGGGCGGTGTTGGCCCGGGTGTCGAGCAGCAGGGAGTCGCCGGCCTTCAAGGGCAGCTCGCGCAGCGGGGTGGCCAGGGTCACGACCCGTTCGTCGTCGGTGCGACCCACCACCAGGACCCGCCCGTCGTCCAGCAGCTCCGCGATGGTGACCACCTCGCCGCGGTCCTCGAAGCCGCCGGCGGCGACGACGTTCATCGCGTCGTTGAGGCGGACCTCCTGCCCCGGCTCGAGCGCCTCGACCTCGACCTCAGGGCTGGTGGACACCTCCAGCTTCCGGCCCGACACCATCACCGTCAGGGTGCCGGCCTCGGCACCGACGCCGAGGTAGGTGCCGTAGGTCTGGGGAGGTGCCGACAGGCGCTCCACCTCCTCCTTGAGCGTGGTGAGCTGCTCGCGCGCCGAGCGCAACGTCTCCGCGAGCTTCGCGTTCTGTGCCAGGGACGACTGGAGCTGCCCCTTGGTCTCGAGCAGGCGCTCCTCAAGCACGCGGATGCGGGTCGGTGCGGAGGCCAGTCGGCGCCGCAGCAGCTCCGCCTCCTCACGCAGGACCTTCAGCTCCGCGAGCACCGCATCGGGGTCGTCCTCGTCCGCCGGGGCGGCGCGGGGCACAGGTGGCTCGTCGAAGGCGTCCCCCCCGGAGGCGAGGGGATCGGGGTCGAGCCCGGGCGGGTCGAAGTCCTCCGGCCCCGTCCGCTCCTCATGCTCGTTGCCGCCTCGCTGTCGACCCACCACGTGGCCTCCTCGCGTCGGGGTGGCTGCGCCAACCACCGCGTGGCGGCGGCGCAACCCGTACCGAGTGTACGAGCCGTGTCCCGAGGTGGACGTCAGCAACGCTCGGCGGGCGCACCCTCGCAGGGACCGGGTGCGGCGCCGTCCAACCGGCGAGGCCCCGACGGACGGACGGGGTGCACGCGGCCCGGCCGCGGCCGTGCTACGGCAAGCTACGGCTGGTCGTCGGACCGACATGCCACCGACACGCCATCGATACGCCATCGATACGCCCCGGGAGGAAGCCGTGAACCGCACCGCCGAGCTGTTGAGCACCATCGGGGCCGGCATCCTTGGTGCGCTGCTGGCGGTGTCCGCCATCGGCGCCAACCTGCTGTTCGCGATCCCCGGTGCCCTCGGCGTCGCGCTCATCGCCGCGGTGGCCACGCGACCCCGACGCGACTGAGGTCGGCGGACGGGTCCGGGTCACGGCCCCGCCGTCGTCGCTTACGGATCCTGGCGCCCCTCGTCGGCATCCAGGCCGTCACCGCCGCGGCCGCGGTCGCTCGCCGCCCAGTCCACCGTTCCCCCGGTGTCGGCCTTGCGGCGGCGTCGGGCCGGTCCCCCCTCTTCCCGCGCCGGCACACGTCGGGCGGTGGTGAGGAACGCCGTGTGCGCCACCATCCGATGGGCGGGCCGTACCGCGAGGCCGTCCACGTCCCAGGGGCGAACCAGGGTCTCGCTGGTGCGGACCTCGGTGAAGCGACCCGCGGCCCACAGCGCGTCGCTGAGGCGCATGACCTGTGGCACCCCGGGGGTGTAGGCGCACAGGATGCCGCCCGGGGCCAGCACCTCGGTCACCGCCGCCACCGCACGCCACGGCTCGAGCAGGTCGAGCACCACCCGGTGGGCGTGCCGCCCCGCTAGGCCGGCGACCACATCGTCGACCATCAGCTCCCAGTTGGCCACCTCGCCACCGTGGAAGCGCTCCACGTTGCGCCGCGCGATCCGGGCATGGTCCTCACGTCGCTCGAAGGAGAGCACGCGGCCAGCCGGACCCACCGCGGCGAGCAGCGCCAGCGTCAGGGCCCCGGAGCCGGCACCGGCCTCGATGACCGTCGCGCCCGGCCGGATGTCGGCGAGTGAGACGATCATGGCCTGGTCCTTGGCGTAGACCACCTGCGCGCCGCGGCGCATCTTCAGGGCGTAGTCCTCGCGCGTGGGCCGGAGCACCACGACCTCCATGGCCTTGGAGGTCCGGACGGCGGTGCCCTCCACCACACCGATGATGCGGTCGTGTTCCACCAGCCCGCCGTGGCTGTGCCACTCGGCGCCAGGTTCGAGCTCCAGCAGGTAGCGCCGCCCCTTGCGGTCCAACAGCAGGACCAACTCGCCGGCCGCGAGCGGGGCGTCGGTGCCGGGCAGGACCGGACCCCCCATCAGGCGGTGCCGCTCAGCACCGGCAGCGCGTGCAGGATCAGCTCGCGTTGGCGGCAGAAGGCGCACACCGCACCCGTGGTCGGCATCCCGCAGCGGCCGCAGTCCACCAGCTCCACCTCCTGCTCCGCACGCTGATCGACGAGACGGTCCTGACGCTCGTAGAAGCCGAACAGGAACTGGGCCTTGAGCCCCGGCGCGGCGGCTTCCAGCACATCGAAGGCCGCCTTGAGCTCATGCCCGGTATTGCCGTCGACCAGGGGGCACTCCTCCACCACGTAGTCGATGCCGCGGACCACGCAGTAGGCGGCGCTCTCCCGCTCGGAGAGGCGGTACATGGGCTTGATCTTGCGGACCTGGTTGCCGCCGGTGGCCGGCAGGACCGGGTGCTGGCGCGCCAGGAAGGACTCCTGCCACCGCAGGATGTTGCCCAGCAGGGTGGCCGCTTCGTCGTCGAGGTTGTGCCCGGTGACCAGCACGTCGTAGCCGTGCGCGACCGCCACCCGGTTGAAGGCGTAGCGCTTGGACAGCCCGCACACCCCGCAGGTGGAGCGTCCCGCAGCGCCGGCGCCCGAGGGCGTGGTGTAGCCGTACTCCTCGGCGAGCTCGACGACGTGCAGGTGCAGTCCCCGCTCCGCGGCGAAGGCCTCGCACACCTCGCGGCTGCGGCTGGAGTAGCCGCCGATACCGAGGCCGACGTACAGCCCGTCCACCCGGTAGCCCATCTCCACCAGGGCGTCCCACAGGGCCAGCGAGTCCTTGCCCCCCGACACCGCCACCAGCAGCCGGTCGGCGTAGGAGCACATCCGCTCCCCCGCCGGCAGGCCGGGTGGGTTGTCGATGGCCTTGCGGATCTGGTTCTGGACGTGGTCGGCGAGGTGGGCGGCGCACCACGCCGCGCGGTGGCGCCGCTCCTCGAGCACCGCGGGCGCCCGGCAGACCGCGCACCGGGGCGGGCCGTCGCCCGAGCCA